>NZ_JBSFTS010000025.1:0-97768 GCF_053591375.1 Streptomyces sp. NPDC003034 | reverse complement strand
GTAGCTCCGGTAACGCCCCGGGCCGGAGGGACTTTGACGACAGGGCCTTGACGCCTACGCTCCGCGGCCGGGCGTGACCGTGCCCCGGGAGCTCGCACAGCTCCCGGGGCACGGCCCTGTGCTCGTCCGGTGACGGGCTACCAGGCAACCGGCAGCCGCTCGGGCAGCCGCTTGATGAAGCCCGTACGCCAGACGAGGTTTTCCGCCGGCACCGCGAGCCGCAGCTCCGGCAACCGGTCGACCAGGACCTCCAGCGCGATCTCGGCATGCGCCCGGCCCAGCGCGGAAGCCGGGCAGAAGTGCCGGCCCGCGCCGAAGGCGAGATGGGCCTGGGAGCTGTCGCGCTCCAGATCCAGCTCCTGCGGGTTCGCGAAGACCTCCGGGTCGAAGTTGGCCCCCTCCAGGAGGACAAGGACGAGCTCACCCTCGCGCACCAGGACATCACCGACCTGGATGTCCGCCGTGGCGATGCGCGGCAGTCCGTCACCGACGGACAGGTTCCAGCGCAGCAGCTCCTCCACGGCCTTGCCCATGCGCTCCGGGTGGGCGCGCAGGTAGCCGATGAGCTCGGGCCTCTGGAGCAGCGCGAGGACCGCGAGCACCAGGAACGCGGACGTGGAGACCGCGCCCGCCCCGAAGAGCGAGACGGCCACGGTCGCGAACATCTCATCGGTCAGGTGCGCCGACTCCGGGTCGGCCTCCCTCAGCTCAGCGAACCTTCCGAGGAGCCCCGTACGCTCCTCGGACGGCAGCGCGAGCTGGGCCCGGAGCTGCTCGGTGAAGTAGCCGACGTCCTTGTACCAGTTCAGGGCCGAGTCGGCGAAGGGCTCGCGGGCGGTCATGAACGCGACGTCCAGCCCCGACATCAGCCGGCGCCAGTCCGTGAACGGCACGCCCAGCACCTGGCAGTGCAGAGCCGCCGAGAAGGGGTCGGCGAACCCCGCCCGGAGGTCTGCCGGGGCGCCCTCGGCGACGATCTGGTCGACGAGGGTGCCGGCCATGGTCCGCAGCGCGTCCTGGAGGCCCTTCTGGCGCGGGTTGAGCGCCTTCATCACGGCGCTGCGCAGCCCCGCGCCGTTGATGTTGCCCATGTTGTTGACGACTTCGGGCGGGATCGTCAGCGCGTACTGGCGGGGGACCGCGGCGTTCGCGGTGTCCTTCAGGCTGAAGCGCTCGTCCTCCAGGACCTGCTTGGCCAGCGCGTAACTGCTCACCAGCCAGGCCGGATCCCCGGTGAGCGTACGGACCTTGGCGACCGGAGCCTGCGCGCGCAGCCAGTCGCACTCCTGCGGAAGCACGTCGCCGCGCCGCGAGAGAGGGAAGTCGAGGAGCGGCTGCTGCACCCGGCCCTCCCGGCCCTCAAGCTGCTCGACGCTCATCGGTGATCCTCTCGGTCGGTGCGTGGTGGGGTGCGGCGGCGGCCTCGGGCCGGACGACGGCATAGGCCTGGTTCCTCGTCGCGCGCAGGCCCCCGCCCCGCGCGAAGAGGACATCGGTGAGCGGCATCTTCACGTGGTAGGCCGCCACCGAGGAGGGCACGTCGAGAATGCTCGGAGTGTCCACGAAGAACGGCAGCTCGGCCGCGATGTAATCGAAGCAGACCTGTAGCTGGCCGTCTGTGATGGATTCACCTTCCGGAACCTTGGAACCGACAAAGTGAAGAGCCATCTGCTCGCAGCTCTTGCGGAATTCATCATCTGTTTCCAGAAAATGCATCACGCGCCGGTGCAGTAGTTGGTAAACGGGGTTCGACTGGAATTCGGACAGCGCCCTCACACGGATCTCGGCATCCGGAGGGCCTGATTCCTCCACGCCTTTGAGGATCCGTCGCCGGACCGCCTTGATCTCCTTCGCGGCCCGCTTCTCCGCATGCTCGCGGGAATACCCGAACGCGGCGAACATCCGGTCCACGTGGAGGTCCGCGTAGACGAAGTCCACTTGCGCGAAGCGGGTCGTGGCCCACTGGGCGAGACTGGTGATGCGCTCGGAGCTGAAGTAGCTGTTTCCAGGACTCACTCCGATGAGCACATGATCGCCGTCTTCCCAGATATGGCGGCAGGTGCGGGTGAAGGGCAAAACTTCAAATGATGCGTCAGCTGTCATCGTCACCTATGTGATCGCCCTTGTTGCTCGCTTGTCCCTGGGAGCCCTGCGCTCCCGGTGTGGCGGCAATGTCGGTACGTTATGCCGTGATCCCGGAACGTGACAAGTAGAGGCCGGAATTATTGGCCGGAATCTATGCTTCCGCCGTACGGAAGAGTAATGGAATTTCTATCTGCCGCTCGAATGGGACCCGACGTGGAACAGGGGTGGGCAGGCCGCTACCCTGAGCCGGTCAACAAGCACCAAGAAGGGGTGGACCCAGTGGCGGACATCGACAGCGCGAAGACGACCTTCGAGCGGTTCGACAAGGACGGCGACGGCTTCGTCACCGCCGATGAGTACCGGAGCGCCATGGCCGCCATGGGCGACGCGTTCGTCACCGGCCCGGTCGCGGACGCCGTGATCGCCGCCAAGGACGTGAACGGCGACGGCCTGCTGAGCTTCGACGAGTTCTGGTCCTCCGTGAACAAGACCTCCGTGAACAAGTAGTCCCCGCCGCCCGCCCCTTGCCCCGCCCGCTGCCGGGCAAGGGCGCGGCCAAGCGGCCAAGCGGTCAAGCCCCTGGGGACACGTCCCCGACGGGGCCGGACATGTCCTCGACCTCGCTGAGCGCCTCCCGCAGCCAGTGCAGCCAGAAGGTCTCCAGGGCGATCCCGCCGTGCAGGACGAGCCGGCGCAGCCGGTCCTCCACGGCGTCGCGCTCCGGCGGGAAGTCCTTCTCCTCGATGGCCTCGTACTGCGCCAACTGCCGCCGGTGCAGCTCCAGATGCCGCCGCAGCTCCGGGCCCAGACCCTGCGGCCCCACCACCCCCGCCGCGCGGATGCGCAGCAGCAGCGGGTCGCGCATCGGCTTCGGGTCCTGGCTCTCGCCGACCCACCGGGCGAGCTCCGCGCTTCCGGCGGGCAGGACCTCGTACTCCTTCTTCTGGCCCCGTACGGGCACCTCGCTGGGCAGCGCCCGGATCAGACCGGACTCCTCCAGCCGGCCGAGCTCGCGGTAGATCTGCTGGTGCGTCGCGGACCAGAAGTACCCGATCGACTTGTCGAACCGCCGGGTCAGCTCCAGCCCCGACGAGGGCTTTTCGAGCAGGGCGGTGAGGATGGCGTGCGGGAGCGACATGCGGCCATCCTAGGTTTGCGGCGCGGCTTTCACCGGCCGCCCGCTTGCGGCCCGGCTGCGGCCGGTCCACCGTGTACCGGCCGCCAGGCGGACAGGGCCTCGGGAGTGCGGGGCCCGGGAGCCCGCGCGCCCAGCAGGCCGTGGGCCCGCAGCAGCGCCGTCACCGCCGGGGACCAGGCCTGGCGCAGACCCGCTTCGGCCAGGAGCGCGGGATCGCAGAGCAGCGTGGCGGCCGCGCCCAGGCGGATGCCCGCCGGGGTCAGGACCGCCGCGTCGTCCGCCCAGCGCACGGCCAGGTCCACGTCGTGCGTGGCCATCACCACCGTGGTCCCGGCCGAACGCAGGCCCGCCAGGACGTCGAGCAGGCGCTCCTGTCCGTCCGGGTCCAACCCGGCCGTGGGCTCGTCGAGGATCAGCACGCGCGGCGCCATCGCCACCGCCCCCGCGATCGCCGCACGCTTGCGCTGCCCGTAGGACAGGAGATGGGTCGGGCGCTCCCGCAGCGCCGTGATGTCCAGCGCGGCCAGCGCCGCGTCCACCCGGGCCCGTACCTCCCCGGCCGGCAGGCCCAGGTTCAACGGCCCGAAGGAGACGTCCTGTTCCACCGAGGCCGCGAACAGCTGGTCGTCCGGATCCTGCACGACCAGCTGCACCGCCGTCCGCAGCCGGGTCAGGCCCGCCCGGTCGTACGTCACCGCCGCGCCGTCGAGGTGCAGCGCGCCCGAGACCGGCCGCAGGCCGCCGCTCAGCAGCCGCATCAGCGTGGTCTTGCCGCTGCCGTTGCGGCCCAGCAGGACCAGGGCCCGGCCCGGCACGATTTCGAAGTCCACGCCGGACAGCACCGGCGGGCCGTCCTCGTACGCGTAGCCGGCGCCCACCAGTTCCACCAACGGAATCACGGATACAGCTCCTTCAGGGCGAGGGTGACCGCGACCAGCGAGGTCAGCAAAACGGCGGATCCGGTCAGGAACCGCCAGGACAGCGCCGCCTCGGGTACGAGCACGCGCAGCGCGCCGTCGTAGCCGCGCCCCGCCAGGCCCACTTGGAGCCGGGCCGCGCGGTCGAAGGCCCGTACGAAGGCGGTCGCCGCGAGCCCGGCCAGGGAACGCCACGCCGCCGCCCGGCCGGCGTGCCCCAGGCGGGCCGCCTGGGCGCGGCGGATCTGCGTGAGGGAGTCGAGCAGCAGGAAGCCGATCCGGTACATGACCAGGGCCACGTCCACCACCGGGGCCGGCACCCCCGCCCGCACCAGCCTGGGCAGAACGTCCGAGACCGGCGTCGTGAAGGCGAACAGCAGCACGCCGAGCGAGGCGGCCGAGGTACGCAGCAGCAGTTCACCCGCGTGCCGGGGGCCGTCGGGGGCCAGCGAGACCAGCCCGGCCGGGCCGCCCACGGCGAACAGCAGCGGCGCCGCCCCGGTGAAGCAGAAGCCGAGCGGGATCCGGAAGGCCCGCCACAGCTGCCGCCCGGCCACCCCTGCGGGCCCCAGGAGCAGGGCCAGGGTGGCCGCGGCGACCAGCGGCCCGCCGGGCCAGGGCGGCAGGCACACCGCGGTGACCGTGAGCCCCAGGCCCAGCAGGGCCTTCTCCAGAGGGTGGCGGCGACGCCAGCGACTGCCGTGCGCCGCCACGTCGATCGGGAGCACTGCCCTACGCCTCCGGCGCGGTGGGCGATGCGGGGGAGGCCCCGGGCCCCTTCGCCGCACCGGCGGGACCGACAGCGGGCGCGGTTGCCGTTGCCGGAGCGGAGGTCGGCGCTGCGGCCGAGCCGGCCAGGCCCGCGGGGGCGGCCCCGTCCGGATCCGGCGCGGACCCGGGCCCGGTCACCGGAGCGGCCGGACCGGCACCGGCCGCGGGGGCGGCCCCGTCCTGGCTCGCCAGGCCCGCGGCGGCGATGGCGGCGCCCTGCCGGCGGCCCTTGCGGATGCCGAAGTAGTACGCGAGCACGCCCGCGCCGATCGCCGCCTGAAGGGCGAACAGCGCGGACTCGATCTCCCCGGACGGGGGCTCGTAGAGAGGGGAGAACCAGGGCTCGTAATCCGGCTTCAGCTCGCTGATGGCCGCCTCCGCCTGGGCGTCCGCGCCCGCGAAGGGCTCCTCCTTGCCCTCGCCCATTCCCAGGGCGAGCGGGAGCACGGCCAACGCCGCCACCAGGAGCAGCAACAGGCTATTGATCTTCGCGTTCCTGGTCATCAGACCGCCGCCTCCGGCTTCGTCTTGCCCTGCGTGAGCTTCGCGACCCCGAGACGGACCAGGTCCGACTTGCTGGACTGCATCAGCAGCCGCATCACGAGGACGGTCAGCAGCCCCTCGCTCACCGCGAGCGGGATCTGCGTGACCGCGAAGATGCCGCCGAACTTGGCGAGCGCGCCCGCGAATCCCGTACCGGGGTCGGGGAAGGCCAGCGCCAGCTGGACGCTGGTGACGCAATAGGTGACCAGATCGGCGAAGAAGGCGCCGAAGAAGACGGTCACCATCAGCGGCAGGCCGAAACGGCGGAGCAGCCGGTAGATCCCGTAGCCCGCCCAGGGCCCGGCGACGGCCATCGAGAAGACGTTGGCGCCGAGCGTGGTCAGCCCGCCGTGCGCGAGCAGCAGCGCCTGGAAGAGGAGGGTGATCGTGCCGAGTACGGCCATGATCGGCGGCCGGAACAGGATCGCCCCGAGGCCCGTGCCGGTGGGGTGGGAGCAACTGCCCGTCACCGAGGGGATCTTCAGCGCGGACAGGACGAAGGTGAACGCGCCGGCCGCCCCGAGCAGCAGCGTGCTCTCCGGATTGGCCTTCACCTCGCGGGTGAGGGCGCGGACACCGTGGACGACGAAGGGAGCGGACGCGGCGCCCCAGGCGACCGCGTGCAAGGGGGGCAGGAACCCCTCGGCTATATGCATGAGTAGGGAGACCTCTCCAGCACCTCGTGGATGGACAACGCGCCCCGGCCGGTCTCCTGGCTCACGGGTGCTGATGCCCGGTGCTCCGCCTTCCCGGGGTCGTACGGTTTCCCGCACGGTCCCAGTGGCTTTCCCGCAGGAGTGGAGCCGGACTTCCCGATCACAGTGGCGAGGGCCGCACCGGTTTCTCACCGGTTTCCCGAACACCAAGGCCCGCTGACCCTAGTCGGCCGCGCGGACCGGTAACAAACCGACCGGCGCGCGGGTGCGGTCGCGGAGCGCGCGGGCGCCGCGCACGCCGGTGCCTGCCGTCGCCGCCGCGGCCCGCCCGCCAGGGTCGCGGCATGGCGAAGACCGGCAGGGCCGGGCGGCCACTGCCGGTCTTGGCGGGAGGTCCTCAGCAGACGTTCGGGTGCGCGATGTCCACGACGAGCCGTTCGGGCGCGTGCAGGACCATGGTGGAGTACACCGGCTTGGTGTCGAAGGCCGCGCCGAAGGTCACGTACCCCTCGAAGTCGCCGGTGAAGGCGATTCCCTTGAGCTTGCTCAGGTAGATCTTCTGCAACCGGGGGCCCTGGTAGACGCTCTCCCCCTCCTCGGTGTGGGCGGCGGCGGGATGCAGGCGGATCTCCAGGAAGTACTTTCCGGCCAGCGGGACGGGCTTGCCCGACCCGTCGTAGTACAGCTGCGAGACGGGCGTGACGGTGTACCCGGGGACGTATCCCTGCAGGTCGATGACGATCCGGTCGTACGTGCAGTGTCCGCCCCAGCGGGCATTGACGACGAGCGGGGTCTGGGTCTGGGCCTGGGCCCGAGTGGCGGTGGCGGTGGCGGCGGTGGTGGTGCCGGCGGCGGAGGCCGGTGCGGCGAGCGCGAGAGCGGCGGTGAGCAGGGCTCCCGTGGCCAGGGCCACGATCCTGCGGTGACGTAGACGACGTGGGTGGCTCATGACGTCCCCCCGATTCTCCAGAGACGGGGACAATGCTGTCACCTGTAGAGACACCCGGCGCCGGTCCGCGGTTGCACTGGCCCGCCGTGATAATGGGGGCGTGTTGTGCGGACCTCGCCGGCCGGGCGGCACGCCTCAGCGGGCCAGCAGCGCGCTCAGCTCCGCGTCGAGGTCGAAGTGCCGCCGCTCCTCGCCGCGCGGCACCAGCTCCGTGAGCCGGCGGCACAGCCCGTGCACGTCCTTGGCCCGCGCGGAGACCACGCAGTTCTCCACGCCGTTGCCGAAGGCGAGGAAGATCCGCGTCTCGGTGCCCTTGCGTCGTGGCCAGATCTGTATGTCGCCCTCGCCGCTGGCACAGGTCACCCCGTCGAGCAGGAGGTCGCGCGAGAACACCCAGTGGGCCAGATGCATCCCGGCCCCCCGCAGGTCGAGGGAGACCTCGTAGGGGCGGTCGGAGCGGTAGGTGAAGGCTCCGCGGATCGGGATGTCGGCGGCTATGTCCTCCAACCGGAGCGGAAGGATGCGGTGTTCGGTAACGGCCACGGGTGTACCTCTCTCTCGGCGTGGGGTTTCCGCCCGCCCCTCGGGCCGGCCCACCCACGCCCCGCCCCTACCCCACCGCCGAGATTCCTCCCGCCGGACCGCCGCCCGGCCCGCGTGCGATGGAGCACCTGGCCCTGGTATCGCGACCGCGTAGTTGCACATCATCAGAATGCCGGCCCGTCCGTCACCGTCAGTGTGACCGGCAATCGGTGCACCGCTGTTTGTCGGCGTCGTAGCCCCGGTCGGCGTACGGACGCCGCGGCTTGTGCGGGGGCGTCCCCGCAGTCCCGCATCGGCGGGACGGGGTCCAGCAGCGGCGGGAGCTGGGTGACGTCGTGCCGGTTGCCGCCGGTGAGCGTGATGGCGAGCGGGGTCTCTGTGGGGACATCGCGCCACGCGACACCGGTCCGCAGCACGTACATGACGCCGGCGCGTGCCACTCGGTCGGGAACGCGCAGCCGCCCCGGGTGGCGACGGCGCCGTTCGGGAGTGGGCGGCAATAAGGACCGGCATGGCGGCCGGCGGGCGCGCACCTCGCCCCACGTCGCCCCGACCGCTCCGGAAGTCGCGCTCAGATCCGGAAGATCGCTCGCGCGCCGTATGTCACGCCGGCCGCCAGCACCGTCAGGGCACCCCAATAGACCACGGGCGACCACATCAGGACGTCGGGGCCGATCATGAGGATCGTGATGCTCACCATGAGCCAGCCGAAACCCATGGGCAGGAGGGTGATCAGCCGGCCGCTCGCGAGTGCCCAGGCGGCGACGCCGAGAGCGAGCCATGCCAGTGTCATCGAGGACCCCATGTCCGTCTGGGACGCCGGTGCGTACGTGCGGGAGTGTCCGAGCACCTCCAGGCCGACCACCTGGTCCTTCCATAACCGCAGTTGGGCTCGCTCCCCCGTCCTGGCCTCCGCGTACGCCTCCGCGCCGACCTCCAGCCACTGCGACCTTCCGGGCCACGCGACCTTCAGGGCGTAGGTCGTGGTGCAGCTCTCGCCACCGGTCGCGCCCGTGCTCGTACCGTTCGACGTGCAGCGCTCGCCGGTGTCCCGGTCGCGAACCTCGCCCATCCGAACCTGTACGCAGCCCTCGCCCTCGCACACGGGTGCCTGCCGGTAGACGTCGGTCGCCCGGTAACCGTCCACGATCGCCTGGGCGGAGAGGAGACCACCGAGCGCCGCGGCCAGGACGACCAGTCCCAGCAACCAGTAAGGCAGCCGCTGCTCGTACCAACTCTCCCTGTAACCGGTCCCCTTCACCCTGTGCTGATACCCGGCGACCACACCCCGCATACGGGAACCAGACGAATGGCCGCAGACCCGGCGCGGCCGCTCACCACCATCGGCCCGTGCCAGTCACTTTCCGTCGGTGATGTAGTAGTCGTTCTTGAGGTACTCCAGGGTGTAGCTGCCCAAGTCCTCGTCGGAGAAGGTGGCGGAGGACCGGACCGCTTCGAGCGGCATTTCGATCTTGTCGAGGGTGCGCACGCTGACGCGTTGCGGATCTACCGTCGCGGTCTGCAGGGCCTTCTTCTGCTCGGGTGAGATCATCTGGAACACGATCACGTACGTCGACGTGCACGGACCGAAACCCTGCTCCTCCGCCTTCTTCGCGCCGGGCCCGGCCACTTCGCAGACCGTGCCGATGTCCTCACGCCCGAGGCCGTGGAGGTACTGCTCGTACCGCTGGATCGCGCGCTCCTTCGTCTTGGGCGCGGGCTGGTCACCGCTCACAGTGGCCGACGGCTTCTCGGTTCCGGCGGACGCGGACGGCGTGCCCGACGGCGCTTTCGCCGATGTGGACGCGGACGGCTGGGAAGGCTTCGCGTCAGCGTTGTCCTTCGCTTTCTCCGGACCGCACCCGCACGCCACCAGCGCCACGCATCCCGAAACCGCCAGGCTCACGATCGTGCGCGTCTTCATCAGATCCCCTCCACCAGCCGACTCTCCATCAAGAGTTCACGCCCGATCCGACGGAACGGTTCCCGACCGCGACCCGCCCCACGGACCGGACAGCGGGGGCCGACACCCGTGGGGATACCGTACGCGGCTACACGCGGTGGCGGGCACATTCGGCCGTACGGGGCTGCCCTGGCAGGGCCACGACGGGACGGCACCTCCGGACCGGTTCGGGCCCGGCTACGGACCGGTTCTCTGCCGTCGCCGTAGCCAGGCCTCCGGCGCGGTCATGCTGCTGCCGGTGAAAAGCCGGCACGCGGCGGTGACGAGGCGGGGAAGTGGCGCTGGATCAGCGAGCCGCGTCACGACTGGACGAGCGTCGAGCCGACCGGTCAGCACACCCGGTGCCGGCCCCGTCTCCCGGGCATGGGCGAGCACCGGCTCCACCGGAGGCTGTGACATCAACCCCGCGGCCGCACCGTGTCACACCAGGACAGGCTCACCGTCGCGTGCCTGAGCAGCCGACCGGAATGCCGAAGGCCCCGCACCTTGCTCCTGCGAGGTGCGGGGCCTTCGGCTGGTCCGTACGGATACGGCTGCGTCAGCACTCGATGACGTTGACCGCGAGGCCGCCGCGGGCCGTTTCCTTGTACTTGACCTTCATATCGGCGCCGGTCTCCTTCATGGTCTTGATGACCTTGTCCAGGGAGACCTTGTGGGAGCCGTCGCCGCGCATCGCCATCTTGGCCGCCGTGACCGCCTTGACCGCCGCCATGCCGTTGCGTTCGATGCAGGGGATCTGGACGAGGCCGCCGACCGGGTCGCAGGTGAGGCCCAGGTTGTGTTCCATGCCGATCTCGGCCGCGTTCTCGACCTGCTCCGGCGTGCCGCCCAGGACCTCGGCGAGGGCGCCGGCCGCCATCGAGCAGGCCGAGCCGACCTCGCCCTGGCAGCCGACCTCGGCGCCGGAGATCGAGGCGTTCTCCTTGAACAGCATGCCGATCGCGCCCGCGGCGAGCAGGAAGCGGACCACGCCGTCCTCGTCCGCGCCCGGCACGAAGTTCATGTAGTAGTGCAGCACCGCCGGCAGGACGCCCGCCGCGCCGTTGGTGGGCGCGGTGACGACGCGGCCGCCCGCCGCGTTCTCCTCGTTGACGGCCATCGCGTAGATCGTCGCCCACTCGCTGCGGTGCAGCATCGGGTCGCCCTCGGTGCGCAGCTGGCGCGCCGTGGCGGCGGCCCGGCGCTTGACGCGCAGGCCGCCGGGGAGGATGCCCTCGGTGGACAGGCCGCGCGCGACGCAGGCCTGCATGACGCGCCAGATCTCCAGGAGGCCCTCGCGGATCTCCTCCTCCGTGCGCCAGGCCTTCTCGTTCTCCAGCATCAGGGAGGAGATGGACAGGCCGGTCTCGTTCGCGAGGCGGAGCATCTCGTCGCCGGAACGGAAGGGGTACTTCAGCTCGGTGTCGTCCAGCTTGATCCGGTCCTCGCCGACCGCGTCCTCGTCCACGACGAAACCGCCGCCGACCGAGTAGTAGGTCTTCTCCAGCAGCGGGGCGCCGGCCTCGTCGTACGCGAAGAGCGTCATGCCGTTCGCGTGGTACGGCAGGGAGCGCCGACGGTGGAGGATCAGCTGGTTCGGCTCGTCGAAGGCGATCTCGTGGACGTCGCCTATCTCGGTGGCCAGGAGCCGCAGGCGGCCGCTCTTGCGGATGCGCTCGACCTCCGCGTCCGCGGTTTCGACGTTCACCGTGCGGGGGGAGTGCCCCTCCAGGCCCAGCAGCACCGCCTTGGGGGTGCCGTGGCCGTGGCCGGTCGCGCCGAGGGAGCCGAAAAGCTCGGCGCGGACGGACGCGGTCTGGGCGAGGACCCCGTCCTTCTTCAGCCGCATCACGAACATGCGCGCCGCTCGCATCGGGCCGACCGTGTGGGAGGAGGAGGGACCGATGCCGATGGAGAAGAGATCGAAGACCGAGATGGCCACGGTGGCGGACTCCCTTGTCTGCTCGTGGGGTGGGAGGTGCGGGAGAGGCGGATTGCGCGGATTGTGTCCGGCTGATGAGCGTAACGCGTGGAGATGAACGATTCGTCCGCCCGCCGAGGCGGAGAGGGGCCGCGGGCGGACCGGATGTGGGGCGGCTCACACCCGAGCCGTGCGGAGGGCTCCCGTCCGGCCGCCCCCAGCCCATGGCATCCGGCACTGCGCCGTAACGCCTGGCGGGAGCGCCCGAGTACGTCCAGTAGCCCTCCGCCGTACGACGCACGGCGCCGGACACCGCGGGCCGCCCCCTTCGGCTGCCCGGCGCCAGGAATCCCACACGGCCCGGGGGCGATGAGAAGCGCCCGAGCGCCCGAGCGCCCGTACGAGCAGGCCGGCCCTCCCCGGTGCTGTGACCGGAAGGCGCACCGGCCGGTCGCACCGGAGGGGTCGACCTCTGGCGCGGCCCCGGCTCACCGCCCCGGCAGCTGCCAGGAGCGCCGGCCCGGCATGTCCCGAGGGGCACCACCGGGCGAGAACCGGTCGCCCCGGTACGGACGGAGACGGTCCGCCGTCCCGGAGACCGAGGCGGACGCCCGGCGGCCTCACCAACAAACCCTTCCACCCGTCACGGGCCCGGGCCCTGCCGTCGAAGTGGCGCCACGGCTCACTCCGACGGCAGGGTGGATCCATCGCTCAGAGCGAGGGGTACAGCGGGAACTTCGCCGCGAGGGCGCGGACGCGCGCCTTGAGGCTCTCCCCGTCGAACGCCGGCTTCAGCGCGGCCGCGATGATCTCCGCGACCTCGGTGAAGTCCTCGGCGCCGAAACCACGCGTGGCCAGGGCCGGCGTACCGATCCGCAGGCCGGAGGTCACCATCGGCGGCCGCGGGTCGTTGGGGATCGCGTTCCGGTTGACCGTGATGCCGATCTCGTGGAGGCGGTCCTCGGCCTGCTGGCCGTCCAGCTCGGAGTTGCGCAGGTCCACGAGCACCAGGTGGACGTCCGTACCGCCCGACAGGACCGAGACACCGACCTCGGTGACGTCCGGCTGCACCAGGCGCTCGGCGATGATCCTGGCGCCCTCCAGGGTGCGCACCTGGCGCTCCTTGAAGTCCTCCGAGGCCGCGATCTTGAAGGAGACCGCCTTGGCCGCGATGACGTGCTCCAGCGGGCCGCCCTGCTGACCCGGGAAGACCGCGGAGTTGATCTTCTTGGCCAGCTCCTGCGTCGACAGGATGACGCCGCCGCGCGGACCGCCGAGGGTCTTGTGCGTGGTGGTGGTGACGACATGGGCGTGCGGCACCGGGTTGGGGTGCAGACCCGCGGCGACCAGACCGGCGAAGTGCGCCATGTCGACCATCAGGTACGCGCCGACCTCGTCCGCGATCCGCCGGAAGGCGGCGAAGTCCAGCTGGCGCGGGTAGGCGGACCAGCCGGCGACGATCAGCTGCGGCTTGGACTCCTTGGCGAGGCGCTCGACCTCGGCCATGTCCACCTGTCCGGTCTCGTCCACGTGGTACGGGACCACGTTGTAGAGCTTGCCGGAGAAGTTGATCTTCATGCCGTGGGTCAGGTGACCGCCGTGGGCCAGGTTCAGACCCATGATCGTGTCGCCCGGCTTCAGCAGCGCGAACATCGCGGCGGCGTTGGCCTGCGCACCCGAGTGGGGCTGCACGTTCGCGTGCTCGGCACCGAAGAGCGCCTTGATGCGGTCGATCGCGATCTGCTCGACCACGTCGACGTGCTCGCAGCCGCCGTAGTAGCGGCGGCCCGGGTAGCCCTCGGCGTACTTGTTGGTCAGGACGGAGCCCTGGGCCTCCATGACGGCGACCGGAGCGAAGTTCTCCGACGCGATCATTTCCAGGGTCGACTGCTGGCGTACGAGCTCGGCGTCGACGGCGGCGGCGACGTCCGGGTCGAGCTCGTGGAGCGGGGTGTTCAGTACGGACATGGAGATCCCCTGGGCTTTCAGTTGTCGGAGTGGGTGAGCGCGGCGTACTCCTCGGCGGTGAGCACGTCGGTCGGCTCCTGCGAGACGCGCACCTTGAACAGCCAGCCCCCCTCGAACGGCGCCGTGTTCACGAGCGCCGGGTCGTCCACGACGTCCTGGTTGGCCTCGACGACCTCGCCGGTGACGGGGGAGTACAGGTCGCTGACCGACTTGGTCGACTCCAGCTCGCCGCAGGTCTCGCCCTCGGTCACGGTGGAGCCGACCTCGGGGAGCTGGGCGTAGACGACGTCACCGAGCGCGTTGGCCGCGAACTCCGTGATGCCGACCGTCGCGACGCCGCCCTCGGCGTCCGACAGCCACTCGTGCTCCTTGGTGTAGCGCAGCTGCTGGGGGTTGCTCATGGCCTGATTCTCCTGGATGCGGGGGAGTGGATACGAACTGCGGTCTTGGGTACTGAGACGGCGCCGTACGGGTGCCCTACGGGAATTCCGTACGGCGGCGGTCGTGGGCAGGAACGGCTCGGGGACTACTTCTGCCGCTTGTAGAACGGCAGGGCCACGACCTCGTACGGCTCATGCGTACCGCGAATGTCGACGCCGACGCCGCAGGTGCCGGGCGCGGCGTGCGCCGCGTCCACGTACGCCATCGCGATCGGCTTGCCCAGCGTCGGGGACGGGGCGCCGGAGGTGACCTCGCCGATGACCTGGCCGTCGGCCACGACGGGGAAGCCGGCGCGCGGGACGCGGCGGCCCTCGGCGATCAGGCCCACGAGCTTGCGCGGCGGATTGGTGGCGGCGCGCTCGGCGGCGGCCTCCAGCGCGGCGCGGCCCACGAAGTCGCACTCCTTCTCGAACTTCACCACCCGGCCCAGACCCGCGTCGAAGGGGGTGAGGGAGGTGCTCAGCTCGTGCCCGTACAGCGGCATGCCCGCCTCCAGGCGCAGCGTGTCACGGCAGGAGAGGCCGGCCGGGACCAGGCCCGCGCCCTCGCCCGCCTTGGTCAGCGCCTGCCACAGCTCCACGGCGTGCTCGGGGGCGACGAACAGCTCGAAGCCGTCCTCGCCGGTGTAGCCCGTACGCGCGATCAGCGCGGGCACCCCGGCCACCGTGCCCGGCAGGCCCGCGTAGTACTTGAGGCCGTCCAGGTCGGCGTCGGTGAGCGAGGCGAGGATGCCGGGGGACTCGGGCCCCTGCACCGCGAGCAGGGCGTACGCATCGCGGTCGTCGCGGACCTCGGTGTCGAAGCCGGCGGCGCGCTCGGTGAGGGCGTCGAGGACGACCTGGGCGTTGGAGGCGTTGGCCACGACCATGTACTCGGTCTCGCCCAGCCGGTAGACGATCAGGTCGTCGAGGATGCCGCCGTCCGCCTGGCAGATGTGCGTGTAGCGGGCCCGGCCGACCCCGACCGTGGAGATGTTGCCGACCAGCGCGTAGTCCAGGGCCTTGACGGCCTCGGGGCCGGTCAGGGTGATCTCACCCATGTGGGACAGGTCGAAGAGGCCGGCCTTGGTGCGGACGGCGTTGTGCTCGTCGCGCTCGCTGGCGTACCGCAGCGGCATGTCCCAGCCCGCGAAATCGGTCATGGTCGCACCGAGGGAACGGTGCAGCGCATCGAGGGCGGTCAGACGGGGGGCAGTGCTCATGGGTGTGGCTCCCGGGTCCCAGGGCATCGACATGACATGACGAGGACGTTCCTCCCCATCTGTCATCGGAACCTGAGAGGTTCGCCGGGAGTTCCCCCGATCTTTCGATCACCGGGGAAACCCGACTTGCACCTTGGGTGGAGCGCGCGCCCCGCGGACGGCGGCGCGGCTCGCTTTTCAGATCTGCCTCATCCACGCGGTACGGGGCCTGAGAGATTCAAGGGAGGTACTTGCTCCTTCGGCGCCCGGGCACGGCCTCGCGGCGTGCCGGGACTCTCCCGCGCGGATTCAAGCGGCCGGTATGCAATTGGTCCAGATGGCGCACATCATTGCACGCCCCGGTGACGACCGGGGCGTGCGGGCCCGGAAGACGTACGGACACCCGTACGGACACCCGGACGGACACTGGGGCGCACACCGGCGCCGGCGCCGGGGCGGGCGGGTATCGACCGGCGGACGGCGGACCGCAACCGGGGGCCGCGGGATTACCGTCTCTTTACACTCAGTGGGCATGGGCCCTGGCGGCCCGAATCGGGGGAGGCGATCACTGTGCGGAGATTCGGAGTGGTAGTGGCGGCGGCGGGAACCGTGGAAGGCGTCCCGGCGCAGTGCGGTGCGCGCCCGCCCGAGGCCGTCCCCGGGGAAAGCCGGGTACGCGACCTGCGCGGACCTGGGTTCCGCGGCCCGCAGCGGCTCACCTTCGCCGAGGGGGACGTCGTGGTCGTCTCCGGCCTGCCGGGCGGCGGCAAGAGCACGCTGATCAAGCGGGCGGCGGCGGGCGGAGGCATCGACTCCCAGGACGTGCGCGAGCGCTGGGAGCGGCGGATGCCGGCGGCGCTGCCGTACGGCCTGTACCGGCCGCTGGTCCGCGCCGCGCACTACTGGGGGTTGTGGCGGACCCTGCGCTCCGGAGCCTCCGTCGTCGTCCACGACTGCGGGACGCAGAGCTGGGTACGGGGCCTGCTCGCCGCGGTGGCGCGCCGCCGGGGGCGGGCGCTGCACCTGCTGCTCCTGGACAGCAGCCCCGAGGAGGCCCTGTCCGGTCAGGTGGCGCGCGGCCGCCGCGTGTCGGCGTACGCCTTCGCCCGGCACCGGGGGGCGGTGGGCCGCCTGCTGCGCGACGCCGAGGCCGGCCGGCCGCCGGCGGGCTGCGCCTCGGTGGTCCTGCTGGACCGCCGCTCGGCCGCCGCCGTGACCCGCATCGTGTTCCGCCCGTAGCCGCCCGTAGCCGGGCGGGGCCGGGGCCGGCCAGCGGCCGCCCGGACCGGACGGGGGGCGCGCCGCAGCCGATAGCCTCGGCGCGATACGACGGGACCACGGAGGGGCGAGGAAGATGCAAGGCAGCGGCTGGCCGGCAAATGAGCTGGAGCAGGTGCTCGGGGCGGCGCTGGGGCAGCCCGACGCGGGGGCGCGGATCCTGGAGGTGCTCGGGCGCAGCCGGGTCTGGGTGCCGCTGCCCGGCGGGGGCGGCCCCGACGCCGCGAGCCTGAGCCTGCCCACGATGGACATCGGCGGGGCGGCGTACGTCCCGGTGTACAGCTCGGAGGCGCAGTTCCTCGCCTGCGCCGGTACCGGCATGGACTTCGCCGTCGCCCCCGCCGCGGAGTTCGCCCGCGGCCTGCCCCCGCAGCTGGGCATCGCGGTCAACCCCGAGGGCGCGGTCGGCGTCCCGCTGCCCCCGCCCGCCGTCGCCGAGCTGTGCCGCGCCGGCGGGGCCCCGCTCGACGCGCAGGCCACCGGCGGCCGCGTCCGGCTGTACGAGCCCGACTGGCAGGAGGACCCGGTCGACTTCCTGGCCGCCGCGGCCGAGGAGTTCCGGGCCTGCGGCGTGGTCGCCGCCGCCCACCGCTGCCTCGCCAGTGTCGAGGGCGGGGCGCCGCAGCTGTTCATCGGCGTCCGGCTGCTGGGATGGGAGCCCGAGGAGCGCAACGCCCCGATGGACGCCCTCAGCCGGGCGCTGGCCCAGGTTCCGCCGCCGTGGCCCGTGCAGCTGATCCTGCTGGACGCCGCGCAGGACCCGATGACCGACTGGATCCGCGAACACGTGCGCCCCTTCTACCTTCCGTAGGGGCCGTTCCCCGGGCTCCAGCTGCCGTGCTCCCGCGGTCCGCGAGGTCCCGCCGCCCCGGCCGTCCGGTGCGCGGACTCACCGTCTCGCGGGCGGTCCGGCCACGACGGCTTCCTCGGCCTCGCGCTCGCACCCTCCCCGGCCTGCGGGCCCGGCGGACCCGATGGCACCGGACGTGGCTCCCTGCTCCGGTCCGATGGGCAGGCCACCCCCTAAGCTGGTGGCGTCTCCGGCCGCACGCGTGGCCCGGGTACGCGTGGACGACGGGCGGACGAAGAGGGGTACCGGGTGAGTGCGTCAGGCACGGCCGCGGCCGGGCAGGTCGAGCACATGCTGCGCCAGGTGACTCCCGGGCGCTATGAGAGCTACGAGTCGCTTCTGCACACCCTCGCCGAGGGCCGGCTGTGGATGCTGCTGTGGCAGGGGCAGCCGGGTGCCCCGGACGCCCAGTACGGCGGCATGGAAGTCGAGGGCCTCGGATACGCGCCCTGCGTCACCTCCCCGCAGGAGCTGACCGCCAGCGGCTGGAACCGGGGCTACGAGGTCGTCACCGGCCGGGACGTCGCCCGCGCGCTCTACCCGGACCGCTGGGGCCTGTGGCTCAACCCGCACGCCCAGGGCGGTGGTCTCGGCGTCCCCTGGGCCGACCTGCGCCGCATCGCGACGGGCCTGGACCGGATGCCGGCCGGGCCGCTGCGGCTGTCCGAGCCCGCCATCGAACTCCCGCAGTTCTACGGGCTGCTGACGCAGCACGCCCACCGTACGCCCGCCGTCCGGTCGCTGCGCCGGGCGTGGGTGCAGCCGGCGCTCGGGTCGCCCTACCTCGCGGTGGGGCTCGACCTGTACGACGCCTCCGCGCCCGCGCTGGAATCCGTACGGGAGATGATGCGCCAGTCGGTCGGCGTGGTCCCCGAGGGTGTCCCGGTGTGCACGGTCGCGCTGGCGGACGAGCACGATCCCGTCGCGATGTGGCTGCGCGCGCAGAGCCGCCCCTTCTACGACCGTGAGGGCCAGGCACCGGCGTACTGACCCCGGAGCCCCACCGGACCCGGGAGACACACCCCCAGCCCAAGCATCCGCATAGCGAGACATCCGTCTCGAAGGCCGCACCGATCCCATCGGTGCGGCCTTCGGCATATCAGCCGAATCCGACCAAGAAACGCGACGGAAACGGCAGTTGGCCGCGATGTCCGTTCCGCGCCGAACGGACGGTGTTTCACCGCTCAACAGAGCACGCGGTTCGGA
The DNA here is from genome assembly GCF_053591375.1 of Streptomyces sp. NPDC003034. NCBI lineage: Bacteria > Bacillati > Actinomycetota > Actinomycetes > Kitasatosporales > Streptomycetaceae > Streptomyces > Streptomyces sp. NPDC003034. The sequence goes on along the minus strand of NZ_JBSFTS010000025.1, from coordinate 79,380 downwards.
TAGCGGAAGGCGGCGACGCAGATCACGGTTGCGCATCACATCACCGGCAGGGCTGGCGGGCGGTTGAGACGCCGTTGAAGACTCCCCCCACCGAAGGCCGGTCAATCACACGACCACCCGTTCTTCCCGTGCACTTCAGGCGCATTTCGCGTCGACGCACCATCAGCGACGCCGATAGAACCAAGCCGCCACAGCGGCGGGCATGGGCCGGCCACCGTCGGCCGAGAGGGGTCCCCAGCACGATGACGGCACCACTGCACGACACCAGCGCGGCCGAGCCCGCAGCCGTGGCCGCCCCCGAACTCCCGCAGAAGGCGATCGAGGGACGCTCGCCGTGGCAGATCGCCTGGCTGCGGCTCAAGCGCGACAAGGTCGCCCTCGCCGGCGGTGTCATCGTGCTCCTGCTGGTCATCGTCGCGATCTTCGCGCCGCTGATCGTCAAGGCCTTCGGCCACCCGCCGGAGGAACTGCACGAGGACATGCTGGACCCGCTGCTTGGCCTGCCGGCCGGTGACTGGGGCGGCATCAGCAAGGACTTCCTGCTGGGCGTCGAGCCGGTCAACGGCCGCGACGTCTTCAGCCGGATCGTCTACGGCGCCCGCATCTCGCTTCTGGTGGCCTTCCTGTCCGCCTTCGTGGCGGTCTCCCTGGGGACCTTCTTCGGCATCATCGCCGGCTACTTCGGCGGCTGGGTCGACGCGGCCATCAGCCGCGTCATGGACCTGCTGCTGGCCTTCCCGCAGCTGCTGTTCATCATCGCGCTGGTCTCCGTCATCCCCAACGAGCTGTGGGGCTTCGAGGGATCGGGCCTGCGGATCGCCGTACTGGTGCTGGTCATCGGATTCTTCGGCTGGCCGTACATCGGCCGCATCGTCCGCGGTCAGACGCTCTCCCTGCGCGAGCGGGAGTACGTCGAAGCCGCGCGCAGCCTCGGTGCGGGCCGCTTGTACATCCTCTTCCGCGAACTGCTTCCGAACCTGGTGGCGCCGATCACCGTCTACTCGACGCTGATGATCCCCACCAACGTGCTGACCGAGGCCGCCCTGAGCTTCCTCGGAGTCGGCGTCAAGCCGCCCACGCCGTCCTGGGGAGAGACCCTCTCCACGGCCGTGCGGACCTACGAGGACGATCCGCTCTTCATGATCTTCCCCGGCGTGGCCATCTTCATCACCGTGCTGGCCTTCAACCTCTTCGGCGACGGCGTCCGCGACGCCCTCGACCCGAAGGGCTCCCGCTAGCGAGACCGCAGGGGCAACGATTCACCGGCCAGGGCACGGGACCCGGAGCCGGAACGACACCGGAACTACAACGGAGGGTTGCGAGCATCGTGACTACCCATCGCACGTCGAAGCGCAGACTTGCCGCCGGCACCGCCGTCGTGCTCGCGGCCATGCTGACCGCGACCGCCTGTGGCGGCGGAGAGAAGACCGACGACCAGAAGACGGCCGCCGGCGGCAGCTTCAACGCCGGCATCGGCAAGGTCTCCAACCCGTCCGACAAGAAGGGCGGCGAGCTCAAGTTCGTCGGCACACAGGAGGCCGACTCCTGGGACCCGCAGCGCGGCTACTACGGCTTCATGTGGGACTTCGCCCGCTACTACACCCGCCAGCTGGTCAGCTTCAAGCCGGCTCCGGGCACCGAGAGCACCGAGCTGGTCCCCGACCTGGCCACCGCCAAGGCCGAGATCAGCGACGGCGGCAAGACGTACAAGTACACCCTCAAGGACAACGTGACCTGGGAGGACGGCACCCCCGTCACCGCCCAGGACGTGAAGTACGGCATCCAGCGCACCTGGGCCCAGGACGTCATCTCCGGCGGTCCGGTCTACCTGCAGGAGGTCCTCGACCCGAAGCTTGAGTACCCGGGCCCGTACAAGGACACCAGCCCGGACAAGCTCGGCCTCAAGCAGATCGAGACGCCGGACGCGAAGACCATCATCTTCAAGCTCCCGCAGCCCAACGGTGACTTCGAGCAGATGCTCGCCATGCCGGCGGCGAGCCCGGTCAAGCAGGAGAAGGACACCGCGGCCAAGTACGGCCTCAAGCCCTTCTCCAACGGCCCGTACAAGATCGACTCGTACGAGCCTAACAAGAGCATGAAGCTCTCGCGCAACGAGCACTACAAGCCCGAGTCGGACACCATCCGCAAGGCGCTCCCGGACACCATCTCGGTCACGTTCATGGCGAACGCGGACGACATGGACAAGCGCCTGATGAACGGCGAGTTCGACCTCGACCTCAACGCGACCGGCATCGGCCAGGCGGCCCGCTCCACCGCGCTGAAGGACCACAAGGGGAACCTGGACAACGGCCAGACCGGCTTCATCCGGTACGCCGTCTTCCCGCAGACCGTCGCCCCGTTCGACAACATCGACTGCCGCAAGGCCGTCATCTACGCGGCCGACAAGAAGTCCCTGCAGACCGCCCGCGGCGGCCCGCAGGCCGGTGGCGACATCGCCCCCAACATGCTCCCGCTGGGCGTCAAGGGCTCCGACGCCAAGTACGACCCGTACGGGGTCCTGCAGAACGACGGCAAGCCGAACCTCGAGAAGGCCAAGGAGCACCTCAAGGCCTGCGGCAAGCCGGAAGGCTTCAAGACCACCATCGCGGTCCGCAACAACAAGCCGGTCGAGGTCGCCACCGCGGTCTCGCTGCAGAACGCCCTCAAGCAGGTCGGCATCGAGGCCAACGTCGACCAGTTCGACGGCGCCCAGACCTCCGGCATCATCGGCTCGCCCAAGGTCGTCAAGGACAAGGGCTACGGCATCATCATCATGGGCTGGGGCGCCGACTTCCCGACCGGTCAGGGATTCTCCCAGCCGCTGGTCGACGGCCGCTTCATCCGGCAGAGCGGCAACAACAACTTCTCCGAGCTGAACGACCCGGCGATCAACAGCCTCTTCGACCAGGCCATCGCGGAGACCGACCCGGACAAGGCCGGCGAGATCTACAAGCAGATGAACCAGAAGGTCTCCGAGGCCGCGGTCTACCTGCCCTTCGTCTACGACAAGACGATCACCTGGCGCAGCAGCCGGCTGACGAACGCCTACACCGCCGACGCCTTCAACGGCCGGTACGACTACGCCTCCCTGGGCGTCGTCAAGTAGCGGTTCCCGGACCGGTTCCCGTTCCACCTCCAGTTCCAGAGTTCCAGTGCCACACCCGCTAGGCACGAAGGGCAGGTGATGGCCGCGGTTACGGCTTGGGGGCGCTCTCCAGAAGAGGGCGCCCCCGGGCCGCAGCCAGGCCGAGCGCAGTGCTTGCATATCTCATCCGACGGATCTTCGCCGTCATCGTCATGCTGTTGGTCATCTCGCTGGTGACCTTCGGAATCTTCTTCCTCTTCCCGAAGATGATCGGGACGGATCCGGCGCTGTACTTCGTCGGCAAGCAGTCCGACCCCGCCGCCATCGAGGGCATCCGGCAGAAGATGGGTCTCGACGACCCGATCCTCGTCCAGTTCGGCAAGTTCGTCGTCGGGCTGGTGGCGGGTCGCACGTACGCCAACGGCTCCGACGTCACGCAATGCGCCGCGCCCTGCTTCGGCTACTCCTTCAAGACGGAGCAGGAGGTGTGGCCGCTGCTGCTGGACTGGGTCCCGGTCACGCTCTCGCTCGCCGCGGGCGCCGTGGTGCTCTGGGTCGTCGGCGGTGTCGCCACCGGCGTCACCTCCGCCCTCAAGCGCGGCACCGTCCTGGACCGCTCCGCGATGGGCGTCGCCCTCGCCGGCGTCTCCCTGCCGATCTACTTCACGGGCATGCTCGTCATCGCCCTCTTCTCGGACCAGCTCGGCTGGTTCGGCCGCCCCGAGGCCAGCTTCGCCGACGATCCCGGCAAGTGGTTCAACGGCATGGTGCTGCCGTGGGTCTCGCTCGCCTTCCTCTACGCGGCGATGTACGCGCGGCTCACCCGCGCGACGATGCTCGAAGTCCTGAACGAGGACTACATCCGCACGGCCCGCGCCAAGGGCCTGACGGAACCCGTCGTCATCGGCAAGCACGCCATGCGCTCGACGATGACGCCGATCCTCACCGTCCTCGGCCTGGACCTCGGCGCCCTCATGGGCGGCGCGGTGCTCACCGAGTACACGTTCTCGCTGCACGGCCTCGGCTACAACGCCGTACGGGCCATCAGCGACCACGACCTGCCGGTCATTCTGGGCATCACCCTGATCTCCGCCTTCTTCGTCGTCGCGGCGAACCTCATCGTTGACCTCCTGTACGCGGTGATCGACCCCCGAGTGAGGCTGTCATGACGGACCTGACCACGACCGGAGCTCTGGGCGAGCCCGTCGACGGCACCGTGCCCTCCACGGCCTTCCTCGAAGTGCGCGACCTCAAGGTGCACTTCCCGACCGAGGACGGCCTGGTCAAGTCCGTCGACGGACTGTCCTTCACGCTGGAGAAGGGCAAGACCCTCGGCATCGTGGGCGAGTCAGGCTCCGGCAAGTCGGTCACCTCGCTGGGCATCATGGGCCTGCACCGCGTCGGCCAGTACGGCCGCCAGCGGGCCCGGATCTCCGGCGAGATCTGGCTGGACGGCAAGGAACTGCTGTCCTCGCCGGAGGAGGAGGTGCGCAAGCTGCGCGGCCGGGAGATCGCGATGATCTTCCAGGACCCGCTGTCGGCGATGCATCCGTACTTCACCGTCGGCAAGCAGATCGCCGAGGCGTACCGGGTCCACAACAAGGTCGACAAGAAGGCCGCCCGCAAACGGGCCGTCGACCTCCTGGACCGCGTGGGCATCCCCGAGCCGCACAAGCGGGTCGACAGCTACCCGCACGAGTTCTCCGGCGGCATGCGCCAGCGGGCGATGATCGCGATGGCGCTCGTCAACAACCCCGAACTGCTCATCGCGGACGAACCGACGACGGCGCTGGACGTCACCGTCCAGGCGCAGATCCTCGACCTCATCCGGGACCTGCAGAAGGAATTCGGCTCCGCGGTCATCATGATCACGCACGACCTGGGCGTGGTCGCGGAAATGGCCGACGAACTCCTCGTGATGTACGGCGGCCGGTGCGTCGAGCGCGGCACGGCGGAGAAGGTCTTCTACGAGCCCCGCCACCCCTACACCTGGGGCCTGCTGGGGTCGATGCCGCGCATCGACCGGGACCAGACCGAACGGCTCATCCCGGTCAAGGGCTCGCCCCCCAGCCTCATCAACATCCCCAGCGGCTGTGCCTTCAACCCGCGCTGCCCGTACGCCGACGTGCCCAAGGACAACGTGACCCGCACGCTACGGCCCGAGCTCACGCAGGACGGCAACCGCCACTGGTCCGCCTGCCACATGTCGCAGGAAGAGCGGACCCGGATCTGGACCGAAGAGATTGCGCCGAAGCTGTGACCGACATCAAGAAGACGGAAACGGCCGCCCTTCCCGCGCAGGCCGGTGACACGCCGAAGCCGCTGCTCAAGGTGACGGGGCTGGTCAAGCACTTCCCGATCCACAAGGGGCTGCTGCGGCGGCAGGCCGGCGCGGTCAGGGCCGTCGACGGCATCGACTTCGACGTCCGGCAGGGTGAGACCCTGGGCATCGTCGGCGAGTCCGGCTGCGGCAAGTCGACCATGGGCCGCCTGATCACCCGGCTGCTCGAACCGACCGGCGGCACCATCGAGTTCGAGGGCAAGGACATCACGCACCTGGGGGTGGCGGGCATGCGGCCGCTGCGCCGCGATGTGCAGATGATCTTCCAGGACCCGTACGGCTCGCTGAACCCGCGCCACACGGTGGGCACCATCGTCAGCGCTCCGTTCAAGCTCCAGAAGGTCACCCCGCAGGGCGGGCTCAAGACGGAGGTGCAGCGGCTGCTGTCGCTGGTGGGCCTCAACCCCGAGCACTACAACCGCTACCCGCACGAGTTCTCGGGCGGCCAGCGCCAGCGCATCGGCATCGCGCGGGCGCTGGCACTGAACCCGAAGCTGGTGGTCGCGGACGAGCCGGTCTCGGCGCTCGACGTGTCCATCCAGGCGCAGGTGGTCAACCTGCTGGACGACCTCCAGGAGGAGCTCGGGCTCACCTACGTGATCATCGCGCACGACCTGTCGGTCATCCGGCACGTCTCGGACCGCATCGCGGTGATGTACCTGGGCAAGATCGTCGAGCTCGCCGACCGCAAGTCGCTGTACGAGGCGCCGATGCATCCGTACACGACGGCGCTCATGTCCGCCGTGCCGGTGCCCGACCCGCGGCGGCGCGGAGCGAAGAGCAGGCGGATCCTGCTCAAGGGCGACGTACCGTCGCCGATCTCGCCGCCCAGCGGGTGCCGCTTCCACACGCGGTGCTGGAAGGCGACGCGGATCTGCACGACGCAGGAGCCGCCGATGCTGGCCCTCAAGACGGGCCACCAGGTGGCCTGCCACCACCCCGAGAACGCCCCCGACCAGGCGCCGGGCGACCAGCCCCTGCCGGGCGCGGCGGACGCGGTGGCGACGGTTTCGCAGTAGCGGCCGAAGCGCCGGCGGGGCCGGATCGCGCGAGCGATCCAGGCCCCGCCGGCGTGTGGGGGCCGGTGCGGGGCGGGGCCGCGCCGGGGCGGGGCTGCGGCGGGGCTGCGGCGGGGCCGGCGCGGGGGCGCGCGGCCCGGTGGGAGACGTTCGGCGTCGAAGGGCTCCCCGGCGGGCGAGAATGACCCGGTGCTCCACGATCTCTTCCCGCCCGGGATCCAGCATGCCCTGGACCTCGCCGGCATCTTCGTCTTCGCCACCGCGGGCGCCCTCCTCGCCGTCCGCAAGAACTTCGACGTCTTCGGCATCGCCGTCCTCGCGCTGGTGACGGCCCTCGGCGGCGGCCTCTTCCGCGACCTCGTCATCGGGGCCGTCCCGCCGGCCGCCTTCGGCGAGCTCAGCTTCTTCCTCACCCCGCTGATAGCCGCCGCGATCGTCTTCTTCCTGCATCCCGAGGTCCAGCGGATCAACCGCGCCATCAACGTCTTCGACGCGGCCGGACTCGGGCTGTTCTGCGTGACGGGCACGACCAAGGCGTACGAGTACGGCCTCGGCCTCACCGCCTCCGCCGCGCTCGGGCTGGCCACGGCCGTCGGCGGCGGCGTACTGCGCGACGTCCTCGTCAACGAGGTGCCGTCGCTGCTGCGCGACCGGGAGATGTACGCCGTCCCCGCGGTCATCGGCGCCTCGATGGTCGCCGTCTTCATCGGCCTCGACGTCCTGAACGCCTTCACCACCGGCCTCGCCATCGTGACCACCTTCGTCCTGCGGCTGCTGGCGATGCGCTACCACTGGCGGGCGCCGCTGGCCTGGAACCGCCGTTCCTCGGTGTCCGAAGAGCCGTAGGCCACTCCCGACCGGGCCCCGACCGGGCCCCGGTCGCGCCCGGCCGCGCCCCGGTCGAGCTGCCGTCAGAAAGCTACCGCTTAGTAGCGTGCCGGTGTACCGTCGCTCCATGTCACACGCAACGACCCAGGCGTCCATCGGCGACAGCGAGTTCGACCGCGACACCGCCCTCGTCCCCCGCGTCGGCGAGCCCGGCGTGTACGACGCGGAGCTGTCCGCCGGCTGGACCATCATCAACGCCGTCAACGGCGGCTATCTGCTGGCCCTGGTCGGCCGCGCCCTGTCGGCGGGCCTGCCGCATCCGGACCCCTTCACCGTCTCCGCGCACTACCTGACCTCTTCCGTACCCGGTCCCGCCGTGATCCGCACGCAGGTCGTACGCGCCGGCCGCACCCTCTCCACCGGCCAGGCCTCGCTGTTCCAGTACGACGAGAACGGCGCCGAGATCGAGCGGATCCGTGTCCTCGCCTCCTACGGCGACCTCGAGGCCCTGCCCGACGACGTGCGCACCACGGCCCGGCCGCCCGTCATGCCCGCGTACGAGGACTGCCTCGGCGCCGAGGCCGGCCCGGCCCCGATCCCGGGCAGCTCCGCGATCGTGGACCGGCTGCGGCTGCGCCTGGACCCTGCGACCGCCGGCTGGGCCGTCGGCGCGCCCTCCGGCAAGGGGGAGATGCGGGCCTGGTTCGAGCTGGCCGACGGCCGTGACGCCGACCCGCTGTCCATGCTGCTGGCGGTGGACGCGCTGCCGCCGACCTGCTTCGACCTCGGCCTGATGGGCTGGACCCCGACCGTGGAACTGACCGCGCACATCCGCCGCCGACCGGCGCCGGGCCCGCTGCGGGTCGCCATCACCACCCGCAACCTGGCCGGCGGCTTCCTGGAGGAGGACGCCGAGGTCTGGGACTCCGCGGACCACCTGGTGGCCCAGTCCCGTCAGCTGGCCCGCGCACCGCGCCAGACCTGACGTACCTCCAAGGTGCCCGCCGGACTCCGTCCAGAAGGAGCCGCGGGCCCCGGCCGCATGCGCGCGGGGACGCTGTCCGCCGCGGGGACGGCGCCCGGCGGGCCTCGGGCGGGCGCGAGCCCGCCCGAAGGGCTCGTAGAATCGAGGGATCATGGCCTACCTCGACCACGCCGCCACCACGCCGATGCTGCCGGAGGCCGCCGCCGCGATGACCGCGCAGTTCGCGGCCACGGGAAACGCGTCCTCCCTGCACGCTGCCGGCCGCCGGGCCCGCCGTACCGTCGAGGAGGCCCGCGAGGCCCTCGCCGAGGCGATCGGCGCCCGCCCGAGCGAGGTGGTCTTCACCGCCGGCGGCACCGAGGCCGACAACCTCGCCGTCAAGGGCCTCTACTGGGCCCGCCGCGGCGCCGACCCCGCCCGGACCCGGATCCTCTGCAGCCCCGTCGAGCACCACGCCGTGCTGGACGCGGTCCACTGGCTCGCCGAACACGAAGGCGCGCAGGTCGACTACCTGCCCGTGGACCGCTACGGGCGCGTGCACCCCGAGGCCTTCCGGGAGGCGGCCGGACGCAACCCGGACGATGTGGCCCTGGCCACCGTCATGTGGGCCAACAACGAGATCGGCACGGTCATGCCGATCCGTGAACTGGCCGCCGTCGCGGCCGAGTTCGCCATCCCCTTGCACTCCGACGCCGTGCAGGCCTTCGGGCAGCTCGACGTCCGCTTCGGCGACAGCGGCCTCGCCGCCCTGACCGTCAGCGGCCACAAGATCGGCGGGCCGTACGGAATCGGCGCGCTGCTCCTCGGCCGCGACCAGAGCCCCGTCCCGGTCCTGCACGGCGGCGGCCAGGAACGGCACGTGCGCTCCGGCACCCTCGACGTCCCGGCCGTCGCCGCCTTCGCGGTCGCCGCCGTCCTCGCCGCCGAGCGGCGCGAGCGGTTCGCCACCGAGATCGGCGCCCTGCGCGACGAACTCATCGCCGCCGTCCGCGCGGCCGCGCCGGACGCCGTCCTCGGGGGAGACCCCGACGACCGGCTCCCGGCCAACGCGCACTTCAGCTTCCCCGGCTGCGAGGGCGACTCCCTGCTGCTCCTGCTCGACGCCCAGGGCATCGAGTGCTCCACCGGCTCCGCCTGCACGGCGGGCGTGGCCCAGCCCAGCCACGTCCTGCTGGCCGCCGGCACCGACCCCCAGCTGGCCCGCGGCACCCTGCGCTTCTCCCTCGGCCACACCTCCACCAAGGCCGACGTCGCAGCCCTCGCCGCGGCCATCGGCCCGGCGGTGGACCGCGCCCGCACGGCCGGCCTCAGCTAAGCGGTTCCTCCAGGCCCGCGGAGATCGCCCGGACAGGGCCTACGCGGGCCGGCGGAGCTCTTCCCGGATGAGGCCCACATACCGGTCCCAGTCCCAGTGGCGGCCCGGGTCCGTGTGGTCGGCGCCCGGCACTTCGGAGTGGCCCACCAGGTGCGCGCGGTCCGCCGGTATGCCGTACCGGCGGCAGACATCGGCCGCCAGCCGGGCCGACGCCGCGTACATCGCGTCCGTGAAGTCCTGCGGGCGGTCCACGAACCCCACGTGCTCGATGCCGACGCTGCGCTCGTTCATCGAGCGGTTTCCCGCGTGGAAGGCGACATCGAGCTCCCGGACCATCTGCTCGATGTGACCGTCCTGGCGGACTATGTAGTGCGCCGACGCCTTGTGCCAGGGGTTCTTGAAGGCACCCACCGAGGACTCGAAGCCGCCCTGTGTGACATGGACGACGATCCGGTCCACGCGGTAGTCGTCCGGCCGGTCCGCGAGCCGCCAGTTCGCCGGCGAGGCAGCGGTCCAGCGCGCCCCCGCATGGTCGAGCTCGCCCTCCTTGCGCGGTTTGGACACCCCCGGCACCAGCCACCAGGCCCGCCGGATCTCCTCCCGGCCGGCGATCGCCGCCACCGTGAAGATCCCGAGCCCCCCGAACAGCACGGCCCTGCGGGTCCTGCCCGCGGCTCCGCTCCCGCTCTTCCCCGGAGCCCGACCGGCTCCCCCCGCACGCTTCCCGCCCTTGCGCATCATGTGATCCACCCCCTGCACCCGATAACGCGCGGTGACCCGGCACGGTTCCCCGTACCCTGGACGGTGCTATGACTGAGAACCTGCCGCGCACCCCCCGCCCCCTTCGCGTCCTGGCCGCCATGTCCGGCGGCGTGGACTCCGCCGTCGCCGCGGCCCGCGCGGTCGAAGCCGGACACGACGTGACCGGCGTCCACCTCGCGCTGTCCGCCAATCCGCAGTCCTTCCGGACCGGCGCCCGCGGCTGCTGCACCATCGAGGACTCCCGGGACGCCCGGCGCGCCGCCGACGTCATCGGCATCCCCTTCTACGTCTGGGACCTCGCCGAGCGCTTCCGCGAGGACGTCGTGGAGGACTTCATCGCCGAGTACGAGGCCGGGCGCACCCCGAACCCCTGCCTGCGCTGCAACGAGAAGATCAAATTCGCGGCGCTGCTGGACAAGGCCCTCGCCCTCGGCTTCGACGCCGTCTGCACCGGCCACTACGCCACCGTCGTCGTGAAGGAGGACGGCTCGCGCGAGCTGCACCGCGCCTCCGACATGGCCAAGGACCAGTCGTACGTCCTCGGCGTCCTCGACGAGAAGCAGCTCGCCCACGCCCTCTTCCCGCTCGGTGACACCCTCACCACCAAGGAAGAGATCCGCGCCGAGGCCGAGCGGCGGGGCCTGGCGGTCGCGAAGAAGCCCGACAGCCACGACATCTGCTTCATCGCCGACGGCGACACCCAGGGCTTCCTCGCGAACCGCCTCGGCAAGGCCGAGGGCGACATCGTGGACGAGACCGGCGAGAAGGTCGGCACCCACGAGGGCGCCTTCGGCTTCACCATCGGCCAGCGCAAGGGCCTGCGGATCGGCCACCCCGCCGCCGACGGCAAGCCGCGCTACGTCCTCGACATCTCCCCGGTGAACAACACCGTCACCGTCGGCCCCGCCCGGGCCCTCGACGTCACCGGCCTCACCGCGATCCGCCCCCGCTGGTGCGGCTCCACGGCCGCCGCGCCGGGCACCTACACCGCCCAGCTGCGCGCCCACGGCGGCGAGACCGAGGTCTTCGCCGAACTCGTGGACGGCGAACTGCGCGTCTCCTTCACCGAGCCGGTCCGCGGCGTGGCCCCCGGCCAGGCGATCGTGCTGTACGACGGCACGCGCGTGGTCGGCTCCGCCACGATCGCCACCACCACGCGCGCCGCGGCCTCGTCCGTCTGAGCGGCCCGGGTGCTCAGACCACCGTCAGGACGATCCTGCCGGTGGTGCGGCCGCGTTCGCCGGTCTGGTGGGCCTTCGCGGCCTGCACCAGCGGCAGCACCGTGTCGAGCAGCGGCTTCAGCAGGCCCTGCTCGACCAGGGCCGCGATCTCCTCCAGGCCCTTCAGGTCCGGCTCCACGAGGACCCAGGCGGCCCGCCTCCCCTGCGTGTCGGCCGGGATGCCGTCCGGCCCGGGCAGGGTCACCAGGTGGCCGCCCGGCTTGAGTACCCGCAGGGAGCGCTGCCCGTAGTCCCCACCGATGGCGTCGATCACGACGTCCACGTCCGTGACGGCGTCCTCGAAGTCCGTGGTGCGGTAGTCGATCACCTCGTCGGCGCCGAGGCCGCGCAGCAGGTCGTGCTTGCCCGCGCTCCCGGTGCCGATCACGTACGCCCCCCGGGCCTTCGCGATCTGCACCGCGAGGATGTGCCACCCCGCCCGCCGCCGCATGCACGAGGACCCGCTGGCCCGCCCGCACCCCGGCCGTAGCCACCACCACCGCCACCCGCGCCTGGGCCCTGGAACGCCTCGCCGAACCGATCACCCTGGCCGAGCTGGCCGCCCACGCCCGGATGAGCCTGCGCACCTTCACCCGGCGGTTCCGCGACGAGGTCGGCATGACCCCGGTGCAGTGGCTCACCGCTCACGCCTGGAGATCGCCCGGCACTTGCTGGAGTCCAGCGATCTGGCCGTGGAACTGGTCGCCCACCGGTCGGGTTTCGGCTCCGCCAACTCGCTGCGCCAGCACATGCGCGCCGGCCTCGGCGTCTCGCCGATCGCCTACCGCCGCACCTTCCGTCCGCAGCTCTCCGCCCCCGTATGACCTCGCAAGGCCGTCGTCCCGCGCGGCGACCTGGCAGGATCGCCTCAACAGCCCGCAACCGCAGGCCGATTGAACGGGGAGAAAGCCATGACCGCGTACGCCATCGCCCTCATACGGCCCGAGGCCGTGAACGAGGACATCCTGCGCTACATCGAGGAGATCCAGTCGACCATGGACCCCTTCGAAGGCCGTTTCCTCGTACACGGCAAGGAGGTCGAGGTCCTGGAGGGGCCCTTTCCCGGCACGATCGTCATGATCGGCTTCCCGGACATCGAGCGGGCCCGCGCCTGGTACGCCTCGCCCGCCTACCAGGAGATCCTTCCGCTGCGCACCGCCCACATCGCCGGGGAGGCCTTCCTGGTCGAGGGCGTGCCGGCCGACTACGACGCCGGGAAGACCGCCGCCGCCCTGCGCGAGGCCGCCGGTCTCTGACCCGGCACGGCCGGGCCGCCCGCCCCGCCGGAGGCGGCCCGGACCGCCCGCGCGCACGCCTCCGGGGCCGGGGCGTGCGCGCGACCCCGGGGTGCGAGCATGGGCGGTATGGCTACTCACCTGATCACCGGTGCCGGGTCCGGCATCGGCGCCGCTGTCGCGGCCCGTCTGCACGCCCGCGGCGACGACCTCGTCCTCCTCGCCCGCGACGCCGGCCGCGGCAAGCAGCTCATCGACCGCTACCCGGGCGCACGGGCCCTCGTCGGCGACCTCGCCGACCCCGACCGGCTCTCGTGGGCCTTCTCGAAGCAGGCCGTCCCGGAGCGGATCGACTCGCTCCTGCACATCGCGGGGATCGTGGACCTCGGCCCCGTCGGCGAGCTGCGCCCCAAGACCTGGCACCAGCAGCTCAACGTGAACCTGATCGCCCCGGCCGAGGTCACCCGGCTGCTGCTGCCGACCCTGCGGGCCTCCCGGGCGAACATCGTCTTCGTGAACTCCGGCGCCGGGCTCCACGCGCACGCGGACTGGAGCGCGTACGCCGCCTCCAAGCACGGCCTGAAGGCCCTGGCCGACTCCCTGCGGGAAGAGGAGAAGGAGAACGGGATCCGGGTCACCTCCGTCTACCCCGGCCGCACCGCCAGCCCCATGCAGGCCAAGGTGCACTCCCAGGAGGGCAAGGAGTACGACCCCGCCGCCTGGATCGATCCCGAGTCCGTGGCGACGACCATCGTGATGGCCGTCGACCTGCCCCGCGACGCCGAGGTCAACGACCTGAGCGTCAGGCCAGGCCGATGAGCGCGGGCGCGACCGGGGTCGGTTCGCTGCCGGGCGGCGATGCCCGCGAGGCCGCGAGGACCGTCACCGGGTCCTTCGAGGAGTTCCCCCACCTGCCCGAGCTGCCCGCCCGGGGGCCCGGCGCGGACATGCTGGGCCGCACCCTCGGGCTGCTCGTGGACCTGTACGCCCACGTCGAGCCCAGCGGGTGGCGGATCAGCGACCGTCCGGGCCGGGACTCGAAGAGGGCCCGGTCCTGGCTCGGGGAGGACCTGGACGCCCTGGAGGAATTCACCCAGGGCTACACCGGCAAGCTCAAGGTCCAGGCCGTCGGGCCGTGGACCCTGGCCGCCGGCCTGGAGCTGCACGGCGGCGAGGCCGTGCTCCAGGACGCGGGCGCCTGCCGGGACCTGGCCGCATCGCTCGCTGAGGGCCTGCGCGGGCACCTGGCGGACGTACGCAAGAGGATCCCCGGCGCCGACATCGTGCTGCAGTTCGACGAGCCGTCGCTGACGGCGGTGCTGCTCGGGCGGGTGCGGTCGGCGAGCGGCTACCGGACCTACCGGGCCGTGGACCGGCAGGTGGTCGAGGGCACGCTGCGCGAGCTGTTCTCCGTCACGGACGCCATCGGCGGCGGGGAGGTGATCGTCCACTCCTGCGCGCCCGAGGTGCCCTTCGGACTGCTGCGGCGGGCCGGCGTCACGGGCGTGTCGTTCGATTTCTCCTTGCTCACCGAGCGCGAGGACGACGCCATCGGCGAGGCCGTCGAGGACGGCATGAAACTCTTCGCCGGAGTGGTGCCGGGCACCGACGTCCCGTTGTCGGACCCTGCCGGTAGCGTCATGGGTGTCAGGAAGCTTTGGCGCAGGCTGGGGCTGGCCCCGGGGACTCTGGCGGAGTCCGTCGTGGTCACGCCCTCGTGCGGTCTGGCGGGCGCTTCGCCCGCCTATGCCCGTGCGGTGCAGGCCCATTGCGTCAGGGCGGCGAGGTCGCTCGCCGACAACCCTGAGTGACGGTCGGGACGGGCCACGGGAGGACACGGCATGGCAGCCGAACAGCAGGACACGGCAGTACCGGCGGCGGTGCGTGAGCAGCACATGCTGCTGGCCGAGCAGGTCGAGGAGCACCGCTTCCGGTACTACGTGAACGACCAGCCGGTCATCAGCGATGCCGAGTTCGACCGGCTGCTGCGTTCGCTGGAAGCACTGGAGGAGGAGTATCCCGAGCTGCGGACGCCCGACTCGCCCACCCAGAAGGTGGCCGGGGCGTACGAGACGGACTTCGCCTCCGTCGTGCACCGGGAGCGGATGCTCTCCCTCGACAACGCCTTCGACGACGAGGAACTGGCCGCCTGGGCCGAGCGGGTGGCCCGGGACGTGAACACCTCCGACTACCACTACCTGTGCGAGCTGAAGGTGGACGGCCTCGCCGTCAACCTCACCTACGAGAACGGCCGGCTGGCCCGCGCCGCCACCCGCGGCGACGGCCGCACCGGCGAGGACATCACGCCCAACGTCCGCACCATCAAGGAGATCCCCGACCGCCTCCAGGGGGACCGGATCCCGGCCCTCGTGGAGATCCGCGGCGAGGTCTACTTCCCGATGGAGAAGTTCGAGGAGCTCAACGCGCGGCTGGTCGAAGCGGAGGGCAAGCCCTTCGCCAATCCGCGCAACGCGGCGGCCGGCTCGCTGCGCCAGAAGGACCCGAAGGTCACCGCCACCCGCCCGCTGCACATGGTGGTGCACGGCATCGGCGCGCGGGAGGGCCTGCGGATCGAGCGCCAGTCGGAGGCCTACGAGCTGCTGCGCGGATGGGGCCTGCCCACCGCCGCGCACTACAAGGTCGTCTCCTCGCTCCAGGAGGTCCGCGAGTTCATCGCCTACTACGGCGAGCACCGGCACTCGGTGGAGCACGAGATCGACGGCGTGGTCGTCAAGGTGGACGAGATCGGACTCCAGGGCCGCCTCGGCTCCACGGCCCGCGCCCCGCGGTGGGCGATTGCCTGGAAGTACGCCCCCGAAGAGGTCAACACCAAGCTCATCGACATCAAGGTCGGCGTCGGCCGCACCGGGCGCGTGACCCCGTACGCGCAGGTGGAGCCGGTGACGGTGGCCGGCTCCGAAGTCGAGTTCGCGACGCTGCACAACCAGGAGGTCGTCAAGACCAAGGGCGTGCTCATCGGGGACACGGTCGTGCTGCGCAAGGCGGGCGACGTCATCCCGGAGATCCTCGGCCCGGTGGTGGACCTGCGGGACGGCAGCGAGCGGGAGTTCGTCATGCCCGCCGAGTGCCCCGCGTGCGGGACGGCGCTGCGGCCGATGAAGGAGGGGGACATCGACGTCCGGTGTCCCAACGCGCAGACGTGCCCGGCCCAGTTGCGCGAGCGGCTCTTCTACCTGGCGGGCCGCCAGAGCCTGGACATCGAGAACTTCGGCATGGTGGCGGCGGCCGCGCTGACCAGCCCGCTGGAGCCGGCCGAGCCGCCGCTGCTGGACGAGGGCGACCTCTTCGGCCTCACCGTCGAGCAGCTGCTGCCCATCAAGGCCTACGTCCTCGACCAGGACAGCGGGCTGCCGAAGCGGGACCCGAAGACGGGCGAGGAGAAGATCGTCACGGTCTTCGCCAACCAGAAGGGCGAGCCGAAGAAGAACACCCTGGCGATGCTGGAGAACATCGCGGCCGCCAAGAACCGCCCGCTCGCCCGCATCATCAACGGCCTGTCGATCCGTCACGTCGGACCGGTTGCGGCGGAGGCACTCGCCCGCGAATTCCGGTCGATCGAGCGCATCGAACAAGCCACCGAGGAGGAACTGACCGCGACCGACGGGGTCGGCGCGATCATCGCCGCCTCCCTCAAGGAGTGGTTCGCCGTCGACTGGCACCAGGAGATCCTGCGCAAGTGGCGCGAAGCCGGTGTGCGGATGGAAGAGGAAGGTTCCGGCAAGGAGGAGGGGCCGCGCCCGCTCGAAGGGCTCACCGTCGTCGTCACCGGCACTTTGCAGAGCCACACCAGGGACGGCGCGAAGGAAGCCCTGCAGAGCCGCGGCGCCAAGGTGACCGGCTCCGTTTCCAAGAAGACCTCCTTCGTCGTCGTCGGCGACAACCCCGGCTCGAAGTACGACAAGGCCGTGCAGTTGAAGCTTGCCGTCCTGGACGAGACCGGTTTCGCGGTCCTGCTGGAGCAGGGCCCGGACGCGGCCCGGGAAGCCGCGCTGCCGGTGGACGGCGGGAGTGAAGCGGAGTAACACCGCGTGGGAGAACCCCTCCGGGGGAGTGGCGAAGGTGAACGGATGCGTGGCGTGCGGACGTACGGGCGGGCGCACGCCAGGCGCGGCGGCCGGGGGCGAACGGCCGGTACAAGCCTGGCCGGAGGGCGGTGACCTGTCGGATCATCGGAGGGGCGATCGGGGGGTCCTGGTCCGGACTCACCCGTTCGGCGGATACCGTACTGATGAGGATGGCTGGGTCGCATTCGGGCAACCGCCGCCGACCGCTGCCCTTGGGGGCCTCTCGCGTCCTACTGTTGAGGGGTGCGCCCGTCGTGCACGGCTGCCCGGTGTGGTTCCGGCCGTGATGGCATGACAGCGGGGCCATCGCGTGACATCGGCATCGCCGGCTGTGAGAGGGACGGGCATGAAACCCACCGAAAGCGCCGCCCCGTCACCCGAGTTCGGCGGGGACATCCCGTCCATGCGGGCGGGCCGGTTCGGTGTCCTGGGTGCCAGGGCGCCGCAGACCCGACCGCTCGACATGGGCACGGGCGGACCGGAGCGGCGCACCACGCTGCCCTTCGTCGTCGTGGGCCTCTCCGTCGTGGTGCTCGGCGCCGGCATCGCCTCCGCGCTGAACGGCCGTCAGGCGCTCTTCCCGGGCGGCACGGCCGGCTGGGCCCTCGCCCTGCTCACCGGCATCATCGTCGGCCACCTCGTCGCCCTGGGCCGCGACCGCTGGTGGGGCGGCACCGGCTCCGGCGCCGCGCTCACCCTGGGTGTGCTCATCCTCTACGGGTGGCTGCCCGCGGGACTCGTCTCGCTGGCGGTGGTCTCCCTGGTCGGGGCCGCGCGCCGGCACCGCTGGCGGCAGGGGCTGCTGCACGGCTCCGCCGACATCCTCGGCATCCTCGCGGGATCCCTCGTACTGGCCGCCTTCGGTGAGGCGCCGACCGTGGAGAGGCCGTGGGACCCCACCACCTGGGGGCCGGAGGCCGTCCCCGAGGTGATCCTCGTCGCCGTCGCCTACCTGCTCGTCACCCGGGTCGTGCTGTGGTTCGCGCTGAGCCCGCGCGGCGGCGGACTCCCCACCGTCGCCCGCACCGCCCTGCTCCGCCAGGCCTTAGTCGCCGTCGCCCTGCTCGGCATCGCCCCGCTGATCTGCGCGGTCGCGATCACCCAGCCCGTCCTGCTGCCGCTCTTCGCCGTCCCCCTCATCGCTCTGGACTCCACCCTGTGGATCGCCCGGGCCCGCGCCGAGGAACAACTGCGCGATCCGCTCACCGGGCTGCCGAACCGGCAGTGGCTGCTGGAGCGGGCCTGGACCGCACTCGACCAGGCTGAACGTCTGGGCACCCGGGCCGCCCTCGTCCTCATCGACCTGGACCGCTTCCGCGCCGTCAACGACACCCTCGGCCACCTCGCGGGCGACCGGCTGCTCCTCCAGATCGCCGACCGGCTCCGCCAGGCACTGCCGCCGGAAGCGGAGGCGGCCCGCCTCGGCGGTGACGAGTTCGCCGTCCTGCTCCCCGTCACCGACTCCACCACCAGTGCCCAGCGCGTCGCCCGCCACCTGGTCGCGGAACTGAGCTCCCCGCTCGACCTGGACGGCCTCACGCTCGTCCTGGAGGCCAGCGCCGGCCTCGCCGTCTTCCCCGAGCACGCGCTCGACGCGGAGGGACTGCTGCGGCGCGCCGACGTGGCGATGTACCAGGCCAAGCGCGACCGTACGGGTGTCGAGGTGTACGAGTCGAAGCGGGACAGCAACACCCCCGACCGCCTCGGCCTCCTCGGAGATCTGCGCCGGGCCCTGGACGCGGGGGAAGTGGAGCTGCACTACCAGCCCAAGGTCCGCTTCGACGGCCAGGTCGCCGGGCTGGAAGCGCTGGTGCGCTGGGTCCACCCGGAGCGCGGGCGGGTGTCCCCGGACGAGTTCATCGCCATCGCCGAGACCTCCGGGCTGATGCCGCACCTGACGGAGTACGTCCTGGAGACGGCTCTCGCCCAGGCCGCCCGATGGCGGGCCCAGGGCCTGAAGGTCCCGGTGGCCGTCAACGTCTCGCCGCGC
Organism: Streptomyces sp. NPDC003034; assembly: GCF_053591375.1. Classification (NCBI taxonomy): domain Bacteria; kingdom Bacillati; phylum Actinomycetota; class Actinomycetes; order Kitasatosporales; family Streptomycetaceae; genus Streptomyces; species Streptomyces sp. NPDC003034. Next base: position 60,515 of record NZ_JBSFTS010000025.1, on the reverse strand, counting down.
GACGTCCACACACCGGGCTTCGCGGGGGCGGTGGCCGCCAGACTGGCCCGGCACGGGGTCCCCGCCAGCGGACTCCAGTTGGAGATCACCGAGCACGTTCTGCTGGAGGACCCGCAGCGGGCGGCGGACACCATGGCCGGCCTCACCGGCCACGGCGTGAAGATGTCGCTGGACGACTTCGGCACCGGCTACTCCTCGCTGGTCCACCTGCGCCGCCTGCCGGTCAGCGAGCTGAAGATCGACCGGTCCTTCGTGGGCCGCCTCGCGATCGACGCGCAGGACGCGGAGATCGTCCGCTGCACGGTGGACCTCGCGCACTCGCTGGGCCTGCTCGTCGTGGCGGAGGGCGTCGAGGACGACGAGACGTGGGAGCGGTTGCGGGACCTGGGCTGCGACGCGGTGCAGGGGTGGCTGGTGGCTGCCGCGATGCCGCCGCAGGAGGCCACGGCCTGGCTGCTCGCCCGGGGCGAGCGCGGCTGGCGCCGCCCGGCGGACATCTCGGCGGAGCTGGCGGCCGCTGCTGCCGCCTCGTCGGAGATCCCGTCCCCGTAGCCCCGCGGGCCGGCGGGTCCGGGCTCGGCCCCGGACCCCGCCCTTCCGCCACGGCTTGACCCGTGCGCTGGTCAGCTTTGCTCCCCACGGCTGCGGGGATGGATGACCATTGGCGGGCGACTTGCCCGAGCCCTCTAGGATTGGCCCCAAAGAAGCCACCCAACCCCTGAGGATCGCTGAATGCCTGGCATCACGCGCGAGGAGGTCGTCCACCTCGCTCGGCTGGCGCGCCTGGAGCTGTCCGGTGAAGAGCTCGACCACTTCGCCGGACAGCTCGACGACATCATCGGCGCGGTCGCCCGCGTTTCCGAGGTCGCCGACCAAGACGTCCCGCCGACCTCCCACCCGCTGCCGCTGACGAACGTCATGCGCGCGGACGAGGTCCGTCCGTCGCTCACCCCCGAGCAGGCGCTTTCCGGCGCTCCCGCCCAGGAGCAGCAGCGTTTCAAGGTGCCGCAGATCCTGGGGGAGGACTAACAACATGATCGACATCATCAGGCTCACGGCCGCCCAGACCGCCGAGAAGATCGCCTCCGGCGAGCTCACGGCCGTCGAGGTCACCGAGGCCCACCTGGCCCGCATCGACGCCACCGACGAGAAGGTGCACGCCTTCCTCCACGTCGACCGGGAAGGCGCGCTCGCCCAGGCGCGCGCCGTCGACGCCCAGCGGGCGAAGGGCGAGAAGCTCGGCCCGCTGGCCGGCGTACCGCTCGCCCTCAAGGACATCTTCACGACCGTCGGGGTCCCGACCACCGTCGGCTCGAAGATCCTCGAAGGCTGGATCCCGCCCTACGACGCCACCCTGACGCGCAAGCTGAAGGAAGCCGGCGTCGTCATCCTCGGCAAGACCAACATGGACGAGTTCGCCATGGGGTCCTCGACGGAGAACAGCGCCTACGGTCCCACCGGCAACCCCTGGGACCTCACCCGCATCCCCGGCGGCTCCGGCGGTGGCAGCGCGGCCGCGCTCGCCGCCTTCCAGGCGCCCCTCGCCATCGGCACGGACACCGGCGGTTCCATCCGCCAGCCCGCCGCCGTCACGGCCACCGTGGGCGTGAAGCCCACGTACGGCGGTGTCTCCCGCTACGGCATGGTGGCCTTCAGCAGCAGCCTCGACCAGGGCGGGCCCTGCGCCCGTACGGTCCTGGACGCCGCGCTCCTCCACGAGGTCATCGCCGGCCACGACCCGCTCGACTCCACCTCCATCGACGCCCCGGTCCCGCCGGTCGTCGAGGCCGCCCGCAACGGCTCGGTCGCCGGCATGCGCGTCGGTGTGGTCAAGCAGTTCGCCGGCGAGGGCTACCAGGCCGGCGTGGTCCAGCGCTTCAACGAGTCGGTGGAGCTCCTCAAGGAACTCGGCGCCGAGATCGTCGAGCTGGACTGCCCGTCCTTCGACCTCGCCATGGCCGCGTACTACCTGATCGCGCCGTCGGAGGCCTCCTCCAACCTGGCCCGCTTCGACGCCATGCGCTACGGCCTGCGCGTCGGCGACGACGGCACCAAGTCCGCCGAGGACGTCACCGCCCTCACCCGCGAAGCGGGCTTCGGCGACGAGGTCAAGCGCCGCATCATCCTCGGCACGTACGCGCTCAGCTCCGGCTACTACGACGCGTACTACGGTTCCGCCCAGAAGGTCCGCACGCTCATCACCAAGGACTTCGAGAAGTCCTTCGAGCAGGTCGACGTGATCGTCTCCCCGACGACCCCGACCACCGCCTTCGCGATCGGTGAGCGCACCGACGACCCGCTGGCGATGTACCTCGCGGACCTGTGCACCATCCCGACCAACCTGGCCGGCAACGCCGCCATGTCACTGCCCTGCGGCCTGGCGCCGGAAGACGGTCTCCCGGTCGGACTGCAGATCATCGCCCCCGCCATGAAGGACGACCGGCTCTACAAGGTCGGCGCCGCCGTCGAAGCGGCCTTCAACGAACGCTGGGGCCACCCGCTGCTTGAGGAGGCACCGTCCCTGTGAGCACCAGTGCACTGTCCAAGGCCAAGGGCTTCAAGAAGTCCAAGACCGGCACCTACCTGTCGATCGGCACCACCGCCTTCGGCGCCCTCAGCGTGATCAAGCAGGCCAAGAAGGCCCGCACCGACAACGACATGCTGAAGCTGGTCGACGCCGTCGTGTCCGCCGCCGCCATCGCCACCGGCCTCGCGATCCTGTACCGCGAGCTGAAGCGCCTGGGCGACGACGACGTCCTGCTGGGCTGAGAGGGAAAGTTTCACCGTGACCACCTTCACCGAACTGCTGTCGTACGAGGACGCTCTCGCCTCGTACGACCCCGTCATGGGCCTGGAGGTCCATGTCGAGCTCGGCACCAAGACCAAGATGTTCTGCGGCTGTTCGACCGAGCTGGGCGCCGAGCCCAACTCGCAGACCTGCCCGGTATGCCTCGGCCTGCCCGGCGCGCTGCCGGTCGTCAACGCGATCGGCATCGAGTCCGCCGTCAAGATCGGCCTCGCGCTGAACTGCGAGATCGCCGAGTGGTGCCGCTTCGCCCGGAAGAACTACTTCTATCCGGACATGCCGAAGAACTTCCAGACCTCCCAGTACGACGAGCCGATCGCCTTCAACGGCTTCCTCGACGTCCAGTTGGAGGACGGGGAGATCTTCCGCGTGGAGATCGAGCGCGCCCACATGGAGGAGGACACCGGCAAGTCGCTGCACGTCGGCGGGGCCACCGGCCGCATCCACGGCGCGTCCCACTCCCTGCTCGACTACAACCGCGCCGGCATCCCGCTCATCGAGATCGTCACCAAGCCCATCGAGGGCGCCGGCGAGCGGGCCCCCGAGGTCGCCAAGGCGTACGTCGCCGAGCTGCGCGAGGTCATCAAGGCGCTCGGCGTCTCCGAGGCCCGCATGGACAAGGGCCAGATGCGCTGCGACGTGAACCTGTCGCTGCGCCCGTCCCCCGACGCCCCCTTCGGCACCCGCAGCGAGACGAAGAACGTCAACTCGCTGCGCTCCGTCGAGCGCGCGGCCCGCTTCGAGATCCAGCGCCACGCGGCGGTGCTCTCCTCGGGCGGCTCGATCGTGCAGGAGACCCGGCACTTCCACGAGGAGGACGGCTCCACCACGGCCGGCCGCATCAAGGACAACGCCGAGGACTACCGGTACTTCCCGGAGCCCGACCTGGTCCCCATCGCCCCGGCCCGCGACTGGGTCGAGGAGCTGCGCCGCGGCCTGCCCGAGATGCCGCGCGTGCGCCGCAACCGGCTCCGCGAGGAGTGGGACGTCAACGAGCACGACATGCAGTCCATCCTCAACGCGGGCGCCGTGGACGCCATCGTCGCCACGATCGAGGCGGGCGCCGACTCGGCCGCCGCGCGCAAGTGGTGGATGGGCGAGCTGGCCCGCAACGCCAACGAGCAGGGCGTCGTCGTCGACGAGCTGCCGATCACCCCGGTCCAGGTGGCCCGGGTGGCGGCGCTGGTCGCGGCCGGCGAGCTGAACGACAAGCTGGCCCGCCAGGTCCTCGAAGGCGTGCTCGCCGGTGAGGGCACCCCCGACGAGGTCGTGGAGAAGCGCGGCCTGAAGGTCGTCTCGGACGAGGGCGCGCTCGGCGCGGCCGTGGACGAGGCCATCGCGGGCAACGCGGCCATCGCGGACAAGATCCGCGGCGGCAAGGTCGCCGCCGTCGGCGCCCTGGTCGGCGCGGTCATGAAGACCACCCGCGGCCAGGCCGACGCGGCCCGCGTCAAGGAGCTCATCCTGGAGCGCCTGGGCGTCGAGGCCTGAGGTCTTCCGTACGCCGCACAGGGCGCCCCGCACCGGCTTTCGCACCGGTGCGGGGCGCCCTGTCGTATCAGCGTGTCGTATCAGCCGGTCGCCGGCCGGGGCAGTGGCGCGCTGAGGAAGGCGAGGCGCGCCCGCTTGGCCGGGAGGTAGACCTCGGGCAGGTCGATCTCCGGGAGTTCGACCTCCGGGCCGACTACGAAACCGGTGCGTTCCAGGCGGGCGATGGCCTTCTCGTTGCGGGCGTCGGGCTCGGCGACCAGACGGCGGGCGCCGCTGTCGGAGAACACGTAGGCCATGAAGGCGGTCATCAGGGCCGCGCTGAAGCCGCGCTCGCGCACGCCGTTGCCGGGGCCGATCAGCAGGTGCACGCCGACGTCCCCCGGCTGGACCTCGTAGCACTCGCTGACCCGGTCCTCGGCGCAGTCGTACGTCTGGAACAGCGCGACCCTCTCACCGTCGCGGCTGACCATGAACGCGTGGTGGGTCGTGCGGCGGTCCACGTCCTCGTAGATCTCCCGGACCAGTTCCAGGCTGGCTTCGCCCATGCCCCAGAAGCGGGCCCTCTCCTGCGTGACCCAGCTGTGGATCAAGGGAGCGTCGGTGGCCGGGTCGACGGGGGTGATGGTGACCGTGCCGAAGCCCTCCACCGTGTGGGTGAAGGCGGGCTGTCTGCCCGCAGGGACGGAAACGGAGGCGGGGGCGGGGGCGGGGGCCTGGGCTGAGGTCATATCGATTCCTTGGTGAGGCGGGCCCAGTCGGTGACGACGGGGACGAGTTCGCATCGGGCCCACAGGGGCAGCTGATCACGGTGGTGGGGCGAGCCGCTGACGCCGTCCGCGCCCAGCGGGACCGCCCAGAGGCTGTCCTCGCGGCGGGCGAGGTCCCAGACGTAACGGGCCGCCGACGCGCGGGCGGTGAGGTCGGTGAAGCCGGGGACGGAGGAGGTGGCGTTCACGCAGTCGTGGTCGCCGCCGAGGCCGGGCCACCGCGCGTCCGGGTCCGGCAGCGCCGACCAGGGCGTGAGGCGGTGGACCTCCGACCAGGGGACGTCGGGTGCGCCGCTCGCCGCCGTCTCCTCCAGGGCGGCGCGGACGTGCGCGACGCGGTCGAGATCCGGGAGGAGGGAGGTGGTGAGGAGGCCTTCGAGGGCGTAGCCGATGCGGGCCACCAGGTACAGCCACGGGTGGAACACCTCGGGGCCGGTGGGCGCCCCCGCCAGATCGGCGAAGACGGGGTCGGCGGCGAGGCGGCGGACGGTCGCGGTCCGGAAGGCGGAGAAGACGGTGGCGTCGGTGCTCCCGGCCGCCATGTGCCGGTCCCAGCCGAGCAGTCGGGCGCGCAGCGCCTCCGCGGCCGGGGACAGGCCGTCGAGCGCGGGCAGCAGGGCGAGCAGCGGGGCGGCCGAGGCCAGGTAGGTGTCCCCGTGTACGCCGGCCATCGCCCGCGGCGACCAGTCCGCGGAGCCGCTGAGCAGCTCGCGGATGCGGTTGGCGCGGTGCGGAGGTGCGAACTCGACGCCGAGGGGCGAGGCGATACCGCGGGCGTTCGCCATGACGGCGAAACCCTGCACGGGTTCCTCCGGGGTGTCCGCCCAGCCCTGCCAGGCGTACCGCGGATCCCACGCGGGCACGGGGCGCAGGCGGTTGGTGCGGTGGCGCAGCGGTACGGCGCCCGCGACGCGGTGCAGCAGGCCGCCCTCGGTGTCGGCGGCGTGGACGACGTTGACGGGCTCGGCCCAGCCGTCGAGCGCGCGGTCGATGTCGGCGACGGTGCGGGCGCGCAGGAGGGCGGGGAGGGCGGCGAAGCCGAGGTCCCGGCGGACGCGGGGCGGGTAGCGGAGGGAGAGCGCCTCCGTGGTGGTGGCCGCGGGGATTTCCGTGGCGGTGGCGGGGTCGCCCGGGTTTTCGCCCGTGGTGGTCGCGGCGGCGGAGACGGTGTCCGTGCCGGGGCGCGCCTCCGGTTCCGGGGCGGGGCCCCTCCTGACGATCACCGGGCCGCGGGCGGTTTCGAGGACCTCCACCTCGACGCAGTCGCAGCCGGCCACGGTGATCGTCTCGGTGTGCCGGTGGACGGGCTCCCAGACGCCGTCCGGACCCAGCGCCTCTACGCCGGAGCCGGTCTCGCGCAACTGCTCGACGTACAGGTCCTGGTAGTCCGCCATCGCGTTGGTGATCGCCCAGGCGGCGGTGCCGGTGTGCCCGAAGTGGGCCAGGCCCGGGACGCCGGGGACGGCCAGGCCGAGGACGTCGTACTCCGGGCAGGAGAGACGTATCTGCTGGTAGACGCCCGGGTCCTCGATGAAGCGGTGCGGGTCGCCCGCGATGATGGCCGAACCCGTCGCGGTGCGGTCGCCGGGCACCAGCCAGCCGTTGCTGCCGGCGGTGCCGGGGCCGTCGGTGGCGAAGAGGGTGACCGCGTCCTCGCCCAGGGCGCGGACCACGCGCTCGCGCCACAGCTTGGTGGCGAAGCCCGCGAAGAGGATGTGCGTGGCGATCCAGACGGCGAGCGGAACCCACGGCTCCCACGGGCTGGGGATGAGGCCGGTGCGGGCGAAGCGCTCGTCGCGGGCGGCGCCGGCGGCGAGCCCGTCGTTGACGCCGTCCACGTACGCGCGGACCCAGGCGGCGGTTTCGGGGTCGAGGGCCTCGTAGCAGCCGATGGCGGTGTCGGTGAGGCGGCACTGGCGGGCGAACCGGTCCCAGGCGACGGACTCCGGACCGAGGAAGGCGGCGCTGGAACCCCGGGCGCGGTGCCGCTCGACCTCCAGCTGCCAGGCCCGGTCGAGGGCGGTGGTGCGGCCCTGGGCGTAGGCGAGGCCCCGGCTGTCGGACGCGCGAAGATGGGGGATGCCCCATGCGTCGCGGTAGACCTCGTGATTCCCGTGGGCCTCTGCGCTACTCCCGCTGCTCCCGCTCACACTGCTCCCGCTGCTCACGCTGTCCACACTCTTCCCCAAGGTGCATTAGGTTAGGCTCGCCTAACTATAAGGGTGTGGCTGGGAGGGGTCGGCATGGCGGTCGGTAAGGGCTGGGAGGGCGTGGTCCTCAAGCTGCTGCGGGGCAAGGACTTCACGTTCACGGTGACGGGGACGCAGGGCGTCACCGAGCACTACCGCCGGGTCCACTTCACGGACGGCGGGCTGCTGGCGGCTGCGGGGGAGTCCCTGCACCCCACCATGTGGGTCCGGGTGTGGTTCGAGGGCGCGGGCCGGCCGCACCAGCGGGCGTACACGCTGGTGGACCCCGATCCGGCCGCCGGTACGTTCTCCTTCGAATTCGCCCTGCACGACGGCGTGGCCAGCGACTGGGCGCGCGGCGCCAAGCCGGGCGACACCATCGAGGCCACCGTCCAGGGCACCGGCTTCACCGCTCCGGCGCCGGCTCCCGAACGCCTGCTGGTCATCGGCGACCCGGCGTCGCTGCCCGCCGTCAACTCCCTGCTGGACGCCTACCCGCAGACCCCGGCGACCATCTGGTTCGAGACGCAGCACGCGTCGGACGCGGAGCTGCCGGTACGGGCGGACGCGGGGCGCCGCGACGTGCGGTGGGTCGCCCGGGGCGGTGGCGCCCTGATCGAGCGGGTCAAGGCCGAACTGCCGGAGCTGGTCGCCGACCCCGCGTCGGCGTACGTCTGGCTCGCCTGCGACACGGCGACGACGCGGGCGCTGACGGCCTACCTGCGCAAGGACCTGGCCGTGCCGAAGCAGCGGGTGAACGGCCTGGGGTACTGGCGGGCGGACGAGTCCGAGGCCTGACGCCAGGGGGTCCGGGGTGCTCAGGGTTCGCTCTCACGGGGCCCGGGGCGCGGGGCTCGGCGCGTCAGGCGCCCGTGACGCCGTCGATCGCCTCGCGGAGGAAGTCCGCGTGGCCGTTGTGGCGGGCGTACTCGTGGATCAGGTGGAGCATGATCAGGCGCAGGGAAGCCTCCTCCTGCCAACTCGCCACGTACGAGGTCGCCTCCAGCGACTCGGCGGCGGCCTCGATGCGCCGGGCGTGGGCCACCTCCGCCTCCCACGCGGCGAACGCCTCGGCGCGGCTGGAGCCGGAGGCGTCGTAGGCCGCCTGGAAATCGTGCCGGTCAGACCACACGTGCGGCAGCTCCTCGCCCGCCACGGTGCGGCGGAACCAGTGCCTTTCGACCTCGGCCATGTGCCGTACCAGCCCCAGCAGGGACAGCGTGGACGGAGGCATCGAGGGGCGGCGCAGCTCTTCGTCGGTGAGGCCCTCGCACTTCCAGGCGAGCGTGGCCCGGTGGTAGTCGAGATAGGCCCGGAGCGTCTCGCGCTCGTCTCCGGTCAGGGGTGGTCCGGTGCGTTCCATACGGTGATCCTGCCGGGTCGACCGCGCGGGAGCGACCCTCCGGTGGCCACCGTTCCCACGGACCGGGACGCGGTGACGCGCCGGGGTGCGCGGGCGGCCGGGCCGCCCGGCGGGTGCGCGCGGACGGACGAGGGCTGCAGCCGTGGCGGGCCGGCCGACCCTACGCCCCCGCCCACACGTACGGCACCGTCACGCCCAGCGCGCTGAAGCCCAGCCGTTCCAGGATCGGGCGGCTGTCCTGCGAGGCGTCCACCTGGAGGTACGGAATGCCGCGTGCCGCGGCCAGGCGTGCCCGGTGGGCGACCAGCAGGCGGTAGATCCCGCGGCCGCGCCACTGCGGAACCGTGCCGCCGCCCCAGAGTCCCGCGAACGACGTGCCCGGCCGCATCTCCATCCGGGCCGAGCTGACCGGGGTGTCGCCCGCCATCGCCAGCACGGCCGCAATGGTCTGCGGCTCCTCCCTCAGCAGGCCGAGCACCTGCTCCCGGATCTGCGGCTGCTCGGTTCCGAAGGCGCGGTCGTGGACCTCCATCATCAGATCCACACCCGCCTCGTCCGTCACCATCCGCAGGGTGATGCCCTCCGGCGGCTCCACCGGCAGGCCCGCGATGTCCGCCACCCGCGCCACCATCAGCGTCTCGGCCGGCTCCGGCAGGAACCCGGCCGCCCGCAGCCGCTCCCCGAGGTCCGCCGGACGGTCGTAGTCGTACAGCTTCCATTCGAACCCGGACGCTCCGTACTCCGCGAAGAACGCCACCTGCGCCGCGATCTCCGCGTCCGCCGTCTCCTCGTCGAGGCCGGACCAGAGCACGCCGTTCCACCCGCGCCCGCTCCCGGGCACGGTCTGCCGCACGACCGCGCCCACCCGCTCCACGCGGACCCCCGCGCCGTCCGGCTGTGCGTCGCGGCGCATCTGCGCGTCGTAGCGGGCCCGTACCTTCAGCAGTTCATCAAGATCCGTCATCGGCCCAGCTCACCAGTGCCGGTCCCGCCGCACAACTGCATTAGCCTCACCTGCGTGAACCACGACTCCACCATCTACACCGGCAAGGCCACCCCTGACGCCGCCGCCGACCGGGGCTGGCTCCTCGGTCACTTCAAGGACGCTGCCGACCCCCGTCACAGCCAGGACGTGGAGATCAAATGGGGGGTCCACCCGAAGGGTGACGAGCGGGAGCGGTGGGCCACCGCGGAGAAGCGCACCGCCCTGCTCGTACTGATCAGCGGGCGGTTCCGGCTGGAGTTCCCGGGCCGGACCGTGGTCCTCGCCGAACAGGGGGACTACGTGCTGTGGGGGCGCGGTGTGGACCACTCCTGGTACGCGGAGGAGGACGCGGTGGTCCTCACGGTCCGCTGGCCCTCGATCCCCGGCTACCGGGTCGATGAACCCGACGACCGGCAGGACGTCGACGACGACCGGCCCTCCTGCGGCCTTACGGCTCCGTGACCCGGGTCCCACACCATCCCACGGCCTTGTGACGATGCCCACGAAAGGGACCGACGATCACAAAACGCTGAGACCGTTGGGGTGCGGACTGTGCAGAGCGTGCAGGCCATACGGGCCGGACCCCTCGGGCGGCCGCGTGGGCCGACGGCCTGGTCTTCACGAGTCCAAGCGTTCTTTGCGTCGGGCTGTCTCCCGGTAAAGATCCGAACCACCAGGGAGCACGTCTGTTGGCAGCGATCGCACGGTGGTGCATGCGCCACCGACTCCTCACCGTCCTCATCTGGCTGTTCGCGCTGGGCTCGACCGCTGCGGCCGCCACCGCCGCCGGAACGGCGTTCTCCACGGACTACGAGGTTCCCGGCACCGAATCCGGCAAGGCCCAAGCCCTCCTGGGCCAGGGCTTCCTCGGACAGGGCGGCGACACCGACACCGTCGTCTGGCGGGCCCCGGAGCAACAGAGCGTTCGCGCCCCCGCGGTCGAGGAGCGCATGACCCGCGCCCTCCACGCCATCGCCGAGCTGCCCGGCGTCGGCTCCGTCAGCGGCCCCTACGGCGATGCGCCCGAGAGCGCCGCCCGGATCAGCGCCGACGGACGCACCGCCTACGCCGTGGTGACCTTCGACCGGCAGGCCGACTCCGTACCCAGGGCGCAGGCCCAGGCCGTGGTCGACGCGGCGAAGAACCCGGCCACCGAGGCGGACGGTCTTCAGGTCGAACTCGGCGGCCGCGCCATCGGTCTGACCGAGGCGCCCACCGCCCACCTCGCCGAGGCCATCGGCGTGGCCGTCGCCGCCCTCGTGCTCTTCCTGGCCTTCGGATCCCTCGCCGCGAGCCTGCTGCCCATCGCGACGGCCCTGGTCAGCGTGGGCACCGCCTACTTCAGCATCACCCTCCTCGGGCACGCCCTGCCGGTCGCCGACTTCGCGCCCATGCTCGGCACCCTCGTCGGTCTCGGCGTCGGCATCGACTACGCGCTGTTCATCGTCACCCGCCACCGCAAGGGACTGGCGCGCGGCCTCGGCGTCGAGGAGGCGGCCGAGAGCTCCGTCGCCACCACCGGCCGGGCCGTCGTCTTCGCCGGCGCGACCGTCTGCATCGCCCTGCTCGGCATGCTGGTGCTGCGCCTGGACTTCCTCGACGGCGTCGCGATAGCGGCCTGCGTCACCGTCGTCCTGACCGTCGCCGCCTCGGTCACCCTGCTGCCCGCCCTCCTCTCCGCCATCGGCATGCGGGCCCTCTCGCGCCGCGAGTGCCGCACCCTCGCCGCCGAGGGCCCGCGACCCGAGCACACCACCGGCTTCGCCGCCCGCTGGTCGGCCTTCGTGGAACGGCACCCGAAGCTGCTGGGCGCCGTCGCCACCGCCGTCATGCTGGTGCTGGCCCTGCCCGCCTTCTTCCTCCACCTGGGCACCTCCGACCAGGGCAACAACCCGGCCACCTCCACCACCCGCAAGGCCTATGACCTGCTCGCGGACGGATTCGGCCCGGGCACGAACGGCCCGCTCACCGTCGTCGCCCGCCTCGACGGCGCCGGCGACCGGCTGGCCGTCGACCAGCTGGCCGAGGCGATCCGTACGACGAAGGGCGTCGCATCCACCGGCCCGGCCGTCTTCAACCGTGGCGGGGACATCGCCGTACTGACCGTCGTCCCGGACTCCGCCCCCCAGTCCCGGGCCACCAGCGAACTCGTCGACTCCCTCCGCGCGGAGGTCGTCCCGCGCGTCGGGCGAGGCAACTCCATGGAGGTCCACGTCGGCGGGGTGACCGCCGGCTACGACGACTTCGCCGAGGTCATCATCGGGAAGCTGCCGCTCTTCGTCGGGGTGGTCATCGGCCTCGGCTGCGTGCTCCTGCTGCTTGCCTTCCGGTCCATCGGGATCCCCGTCAAGGCGGCCGCGATGAACGTCGCGGCCGTCACCTCCTCCTTCGGCGTCGTGGTGGCCGTCTTCCAGTGGGGCTGGGGCAGCGAGCTGCTGGGCCTGGGCAGCGCCGGGCCGATCGAACCCTTCCTGCCCGTGATCATGGTGTCCGTCCTCTTCGGACTGTCGATGGACTACCAGGTCTTCCTGGTCAGCCGGATGTACGAGGAGTGGCTGGCGACCGGTGACAACAAGCGGGCCGTCCGCGTCGGCCTGACCGAGACCAGCCGCGTGATCAACTCTGCGGCCGTCATCATGATCTCCGTCTTCCTGGCCTTCGTGCTCAGCGGCGACCGGCTCATCGCGATGTTCGGCATCGCGCTCGCGGTTGCCGTGGCCCTCGACGCCTTCGTACTGCGCACCCTCCTCGTGCCCGCCCTGATGCACATGCTCGGCGGCGCCAACTGGTGGTTGCCCGCCTGGCTCGACCGGCGGCTGCCGCGCATCAGCATCGAAGCCCCGGAGCACCGCCCGTATGGGAAACTTCCGGGGCAGTGGACCGGCGCCGGCCTCACCACGAGTGAGGACGACGCCGAGCCCGCGACAGCCTCCCGGTGACCCGGCCACCCGCCGCACGAGCCCCAAGGAAGACGCCGCATGTTCTCGATAGACCTCGCCGACGATGCCCGGCTGTTCCCGCTGGAGACCTGGCACGCCGAGGAGTTCCTGGCGCACATGGACCGGGGCCGCGCCTACATCGGTGAGCACATCCCCCTCCCGGACTTCGTCGCCGACCTCGACTCCGCTCGGGCCTACCTCGCGACGTACGCCCAGCGGACCGCCGAGGACGGCGGGCGCCTCTACGGCATCCGCACGGGCGGTGCCCTCGTCGGCGGGGTCCTCTTCAGGACCTTCGAAGCCGCCACCGGCAACTGCGAGGTCGGCTGCTGGCTGGAGCCCTCCGCCGCCGGCCGCGGCCTCGTGACGAAGGCCTGCCGCATCCTCATCGACTGGGCCTTCGGCGAACGGGGCATGCACCGCGTGGAGTGGCGCGCCTCCACCGCCAACACGAGGAGCCTCGCCGTGGCCGAGCGCCTCGGCATGACCCGCGAGGGCGTCCTGCGGCAGAACCACCTGTACCGGGGCACCCGCCGGGACACCGAGGTCTGGTCGGTCCTCGCCCCCGAGTGGCCGCCGGCCAGTCGCGCCTAGGCCCTGCCGTCGAAGTCCCTCCCGGTCCCGGCGGATTCTCAGGAACCTCTCAGAAACGCCGCCTACGGTGCCCCGCATGGACACCACCAAGACCCCCGCCCCCGCCGCTCCCGAGTCGGACTCCTCCACCGGGCCCGGCACCCGCGCGGACGCGGCCACGGCCGGCACGAACACCCCGGCCGACCTCAAGAAGGCCGAGCCCGACGCCCAGGTCAAGGCGGAGGACAAGGCCGAGGCCACGGCGGACGCCGCCGCGCCCGCCGACGCCCGAGCCACGGACGCCGCCGACCACGATCCCGACGAGGACGCCGACGACGGGTTCGACGACGAGGCGGCCGGGAAGGAGGAGCAGTCCGCCGGTGTCGGCGCCGGAGCGGGCGCCATCGTGGCCGCCGGCCTCGGGCTCGTCGCCCTCAGCGGCAGCTGGGTCTCCCGCGTCGTCGCCGAGCGGCAGAACCTCATCGGCCAGATCGAGGGCAGCAAGACCTCCACGCCCACGGAGCAGATCGCCGCTCTGTACGGCGACGCGTGGCACCTCACGGCCCTCGTCAACGGTGTCCTGTCCACCCTCGCCCTCCTCATCGCCGTCTTCGTGCTGGCCATCCCCGCCTTCGCCGCCGCCCCGGGCCGAACCCTCCCGGCCTGGGTCCGTGCCGTGGCCTGGGCCGCCGTAGCGATCGGCGCCCTCGGCGTACTGCTCTTCGGCCTCATGTACTTCGACGTCCTGGTCCCCCTCCCCACCGTGCCCACCGCCGCCTAAGGCGCTGCCTTAGTCCCCCCGGGGACCTCCGGTCCCGCCCCTAAGGACCCCGGCCCGTACAGATGCGGCATGCGCCCGATGTGCCGGGACCCCCTGGGACGCGAATCTTGGATCACACCGAACGAGGTGCCCGAGAAACGCGACCAGGGAGTACGAGATGTTCGAGTACGAGATGGCCACCGCCCGCCGCGCCGACCTCATCCGCGAGGCCGACGAGTACCGCCGGGTCCGGGAGGCCAAGCGGGCGAGCCGCCTCTCCGCACGAAGCCAGGACCCCGAAAGGCCGGTGAGGGGACACCGCAGCCGCTTCACCCGCGCCGCGTAGCCCGCGCCGAGACCGGCGTGGACCGGCACGTGATGAGAAGCGCGGCGATAACGAGTGCCGCCCAGCAGGACGTCTGTGCGATGCTCGGCACCGTGGAGACCAGATCCGTCAGCCCGGTGTTCGTCGGCCGAGCCGATGAACTGGCCGTACTCACCGACGCGCTGACGCGCGCCGCCGCCCGGGCGCCGCAGGCGCTGCTCATCGGGGGAGAGGCCGGGGTCGGCAAGACCCGCCTCACCGAGGAGTTCCTCTGCGAGGCAGATCGCCGCGGCGCGGTGGTCGCCGTCGGAGGCTGCGTGGAGATCGGGGCGGAGGGGCTTCCCTTCGCCCCGTTTTCGACGGCTCTGCGCACCCTGCACCGGCTGCTTCCCGATGAGTTGGCCGCCGCGGCCGCGGGCCAGGCGGACGAGCTCGCCCGGATCCTCCCCGAACTCGGCGACACCCCGCGCGGCCCGCACGACGAGGAGAGCACCGCCCGGCTCTTCGAGCTGACGGCCCGGATGCTGGAGCGGCTCGCCACCGACCGCACCGTCGTCCTCGTCCTGGAGGACCTGCACTGGGCGGACACCTCCACCCGCCACCTGCTGTCCTATCTCTTCCGCAGCCTCGCCAGCGGCCGGCTCGTCGTCGTCGCGACCTACCGCGCTGACGACGTCCACCGCCGGCACCCGCTGCGCCCCCTGCTCGCCGAGCTGGACCGGCTGCGCACCGTCCAGCGCATCGAACTGTCCCGCTTCAACCGGGCCGAGGTACGCCGCCAGCTCGCCGGCATTCTCGCCTCGCAGCCCGACGAGGAGTTCGTGGACTCCGTCTTCGACCGCTCCGACGGCAACGCCTTCTTCGTCGAGGAACTCGTCGCCTCCCGGGAGAGCGGCTGCCGCACCGGCCTCACCGAATCCTTGCGCGACCTGCTCCTCGTCCGTGTCGAGGTCCTCCCGGAGGCGGCCCAGCGCGTCGTACGGATCGCCGCCGAGGGCGGATCGACCGTCGAGTACGCGCTCTTGCGCGCGGCAGCCCGGCTGACCGAGGACGAGCTGATCGAGGCCCTTCGGGCCGCCGTCGGCGCCAACATCCTCCTCGCCACCCGGGACGGCGACGGCTACCGGTTCCGCCACTCGCTCGTCCGCGAGGCCGTCAGCGACGACCTGCTGCCCGGCGAGCGCTCCCGCGTCAACCGCCGCTACGCCGAGGCCATGGAGGAGGACGACTCGCTGGTCCGCGCCGAAGAGCGGATCATCCGCCTGGCCACCTACTGGTACTACGCGAACGACCCGGCCAAGGCGCTGCCCGCCGTGCTCGCCGCCTCCGTCGCCGCGCGGCGCCGGCACGCCTACTCGGAGCAACTGCGCCTGCTGGAACGGGCGCTGGACCTGTGGGAGAGCGCGCCGGAGGAGATCCGTCAGGCACTGCGCCCGGCGGACTACACCGACGTGTACCCGGCCTGCGGCTGCGACCCGGCCACCACCCCGCTCAGGCGCCTCGACCTGCTGGCGGAGGCCACCGTCGCGGCCCGCTACGGCGGGGAGCGCGAGCGCGCCCTGAAGATAACCAAGACCGCGCTTCGCCTGCTGGAGGAGAGCCCCGACCCGCTGCGGTCGGCCTGGTTCTGGACGGAGCGCTCCCGGCTGGTCTCCAACCTCGGCCGCGGCGACGGCTGGGAGGAGATCGCCAAGGCGCAGGAGCTCGTCCGGGGGCTGCCCCCGTCCCAGGTGCACGCCGAGGTACTCGTCCGGGCCGCGGGCTGGGGGATGCTCCACAAGCCGGGCCCGGGCAACCTCGCCGCCGCCGAGCGCGCCGTGCAGTACGCGCGGATGCTCGGCGCCGAGGACATCGAGCTCAACGCCCGGATCACGGTGGGCAGCCTGCTCACCGACTCGGGTGACCCCGAGGCCGGGATCGCCGAAATGATCGCGGTCAAGGACCGTGCGGGCGAGCTCGGACTCGACATGCTCGCGGGACGTGCACATATCAACCTCACCTCTCAGTTGGAAAGCATGGGCCGGTCACGGGAGGCCGTGGAACTGGCCGAACAGGGCGCCGTACTCGTCCGCCGGTCACGGCTGTTGGACACCGAGGCCTGGGTCCGCGGCAACTTGGCCGAGAGCCTCTACAGCCTCGGCCGCTGGGACGAGGCCGCGGAGCAGGCCCGGCGCACCCTGAGCGTGGGCCAGAGCGCGGCCCCGCGCGGATCCGCCTCCGCACGGCTGTCCTACCTCGCCCTGGCCCGCGGCGAGTTGACCGAGGCCGCCAGCCAGCTCGCCGCCGCGCAGGCCCACTTCGGCGCCCACGGCATCCAGCCCCAGCACCGGATCCCGCTGTACCGCCTCGCGGTCGGCGTGGCCGCGGGGGAGGGGCGGATCGCCGACGTCCGCTCCGAGATCACGGCGGCGGTGGCCGACGGGTTCCCGCTGGGGCAGCACCGCTATGCCTGGCCGCTGCTGCTCGCCGCCGCGTCCGCCGAGGCGGACGCCCGGGGCCTCCCGGCCGCGGACGCCGGCCGGGACCGCGCCCTGGACGTGCTGCGCACCGCCGCCCGCTCCCTGGCCACCCCGGCGGCGGTATGGGCCGCCCACGCCGAGTACGTCCGCGCCGAGCTGCTGCGGGCGGAAGCCCGGGACGCCGTCGCCGACTGGAGCGCCGTCGAAGAGGCCGTCCGCCCGCTGGAACGGCCGTACCTGCTGGCCCGCGTCCGCCACCGGCTCGCCGAGGCCCTGCTGACCGCCGGCCAGCACCGGGAGCCCGCGGCGGCCCTGCTCCGCGAGGCCTACGCCACCGCCGACCGGCTCGGTTCGCGCAGGCTGCGCGAGGACCTGGCACTGCTCGCGCAGCGCGCCCGGATCCCCCTGACGGCCCTCGACCCCCGCGAGGTCCCGCCCGCCACCGAAACGGACCCGGCCGAGGCGCTCGGGCTGACGAGCCGCGAGCGGGACGTGCTGCGCCTGGTCGCGGCCGGCCACACCAACCGCGGGATCGCCGAGGAACTCTTCATCTCACCGAAGACAGCGAGCGTGCACGTCTCCAACATCCTGGCCAAGCTGGGTGTCTCCGGCCGCGGTGAGGCAGCCGCCCTCGCCCACCGGCTGAGGCTCTTCTCCCCGGCCGGACCGGTCAGTCACCGGCCGGAGGGCTCTCGACGGGTCGTATGAGCACCTTGCCGGATTCGAGGTCTATCGGACCCCGTCCCGGGTCGGCGTCATCGACGTCGGCCCGGGACAGCTCCAGCCGCTTCCTCTCCTCGTCCGTGTGCTTGCGTCCCGGGCTGAACAGCTCCTCGATCATGTTGAACACCGCATCCACCGTGCCTTTCGTCCCCGACCGGGGCCGTATCGGTCATCGCACCGTCAGTGTCAGGATCCTGTCGTCCCCCGCTTCCGGCGACCCACGCCCATCCGTTTCGCTCGTGACCAGCAGCACTCTGTCCCCGCCGAGTGCCACCACCGTGCGCAGCCGGCCGTACCGCCCTTCCAGGAAGGCCTCGGGCTCCGCCACCGGCTCCGCACCGGCCAGCGGGATCCGCCACAGCCGGTTGCCCCGCAGGGCCGCCATCCACACCGAGCCCTCCGCCCAGGCGATGCCGCTCGGCGAGGCCTCATCGGTCTTCCAGACGGCCACCGGATCCCGCAGGCCCGGTCTGCCCGCCTTGCCCTCGGCCTCCGGCCAGCCGTAATTCGCGCCGGGCTCGATCAGATTCAACTCGTCCCAGGTGTTCTGGCCGAACTCGGCCGCCCACAGGCGCTTGTCCTTGTCCCACGCGAGCCCCTGCACATTGCGGTGCCCGTAGGAGTAGACGACGGAATCGGCCTCCGGATTGCCGTGCACCGGGTCTCCGTCCGGAGTCATCCGCAGGATCTTGCCGCCCAGCGACTTCTTGTCCTGAGCGAGCCCGGTGTCACCGGTCTCGCCCGTGCCCGCGTAGAGCATCTTGTCCGGACCGAAGGCGATCCGGCCGCCATTGTGGATCAAACCCTTGGGAATCCCTCTGAACACCGTGTCGGGAGCGCCCAGTTGCTGCCCCGCGGGTCTCCGCTCGTCATACCGCAAGCGGGCGATGCGGTTGTCGGACTCGGTGGTGAAGTAGACATAGACCAGCCGGTCCGAGGCGAAGCCGGGCGACAGGGCGAGGCCCATGAGTCCGCCTTCCCCGCCGGGCGCCACCCCGGGCACCTCGCCGATCCGCGTCACCGTGCCCGAGCCCACCGCGATCCGGCTGATCGTCGCCCTGTCCCGCGAGGCGACCAGCAGGTCCCCGCCGGGCAGCGGCGCCACCCCCCACGGCGACTCCAGGCCCTTGGCGACCTCGCCGGTCACCGTCACCGCGCCCTTGGCCGGCGGGCGGGAGGCCTCCGGCGAGGCGGACGGGCTGCCCGCGGGGGGTGCGGATCCGGCCCCCTCGGTCGCGGCGCCCGGTGGTGAACTGCCCGCCCGCGCGCCCTCGCCGCCCGGTGGCGAGCATCCCGCCGCGAGCAGGGCCCCGCACCCGGCCAGCGCGACCGCCGCCAGCACGCCCCGACGCCGCCCGCCCGGCCCCTCGTACCGTCCGCGCGCACCGTACCGCCCCGGCTCCTCGTCCGGCCCCGGCCCCTCGTACCGCCCGGGCCCCTCGTACCGCACGCGCGCTTCGTACCGCCCCGGCCCGGACGCCCCGGACCGAATCGCGGCCCCGTACCCCTGCCCGGACCGCCGCCCGACCGCCCACCCGTATCGCATCGTCCCGCTCCCTTCCCGTCCTCCGATCGCGCCTGTCATCTGTCTCAACCGTCGCGGCCGTTCCGGAAGTTCCACGAGTCGTACACCCGATCGAGTGGTTGTGGGGTCAGTCCCAGGCCCCCACGGCCGCCGGGAGGCCCGCTATCTCGTCCAGGTCCCCGCTCGTGAGCCGGACCTCGGCCGCCCGCGCGTTCTCCGCCGCCCAGTGCGCCCGGTCCGCCCCCGGAACCGGCACCACGTGCGGCCCCTGCGCCAGTACCCACGCCAGCGCCACTTGCGCCGCCGTCACCTCGGGCCCGTGCCGCCGCGCCACCCGCCGCAGCCCCGCCACCAGCACCTGGTTGGCCGCCATCGCCTCCGCCGTGAACCGCGGATGCCTGGCCCGCACGTCCTCGGACTCGAAGCCCTGCCCCGGGGTGAGCGTCCCGGTCAGGAACCCGCTGCCCAGCGGCATCGCCGCCAGCAGCCCCACCCCGCGCGCCGCGCACCACGGCAGCAGCTGCCAGGCCGCCTGCGGCGACCACACCGACAGTTCCGCCTGCACCGCGCTCACCGGGAAGACCTGCTGCGCCCGTTCCAGATGGCGCAGGGTCGTGCCGTACGCGCGGTCCCCGCTCCGTCCCGCCCCCGGTCCGGCCCCCGCGCCCAACGCGCAGAACCCGAGCGCGCGCACCTTCCCCGCGCCCACCAGCTCCGCCATGGCCCCCCAGGTCTCCTCCACCGGAACATCCGGATCCACCCGGTGCAGCTGGTAGAGGTCTATGACA
The DNA here is from genome assembly GCF_053591375.1 of Streptomyces sp. NPDC003034. Lineage (NCBI taxonomy): Bacteria > Bacillati > Actinomycetota > Actinomycetes > Kitasatosporales > Streptomycetaceae > Streptomyces > Streptomyces sp. NPDC003034. Next base: position 40,822 of record NZ_JBSFTS010000025.1, on the reverse strand, counting down.
TCGGTCCGCAGACGGCGCAGCGAGGCGTCGCAGGCCCGCCGGACGTACCCGGGCCGCCCGTCGGCCACCACGTGCTGGTCCCCGGCCCGCAAACCAACCTTCGCCGACACGAACGCCTCGGCCCGCCGTTCGCGCAGCGCCCGGCCGAGCAGGAGTTCATTGGTGTAAGGGCCGTACACATCGGCCGTGTCGAGCAGATTCGATCCGAGGTCCAGGGCCGTGTGCACGGCGGCCAGCGACTCCTCCCCCCGCCGGTGCGACGGCGCGTAGGCCCAGCTCATCGGCATGCAGCCGAGCCCGATGGCACCCACCGTCAGCGCCCTCGCTCCGATCGACCTGCGCTCCACCCCTGCGTCCCCCTCACGCTCCGGCCCCAAAACTAACGGCTCGCCCCGGAAGCCTTGGCATAGCCTCGTGATCATGACTGCAAAGACCGCGGACGTGTGGCTGCCCTTCCCCGCCGACGAGATCGACGGCCTTCCCGACTCCTTCCGATACCGCCGGTGGGACGGCGAGGAGACCTTCCCGGCCGACCCGGCCGACTGCGTCTTCTACGTCACGCCGTACATGAAGTCCCCGGCGGTCACGGTGCGCCCGCTGGCGGCGATGCCCGCCCTGCGGGTCGTCCAGACGCTGACCTCGGGCGTGGACCACGTCCTGGGCGGCCTCGGCGACCTGCGCCCCGGAGTACGGCTGTGCAACGCGGCCGGCGTCCACACGGCCAGCACCGCCGAGCTCGCCCTCACCCTGGTCCTGGCCTCCCTGCGCGGCATCCCGGGCATGGTCCATGGCCAGGACCGCGAGGAGTGGCGCTCCGGCTTCTACGAGGCACTGGCCGACAAGTCCGTCCTGATCGTCGGCTACGGGTCGATCGGCGCGGCCGTCGAGGACCGCCTCGCACCCTTCGAGTGCGGGCGGATCGCGCGCGTGGCCCGCTCGGAGCGGAGCACCGGGCGGGGGCCGGTGCACGCCCTCGCCGACCTGCCGCGGCTGCTGCCGGACGCGGACGTGGTGATCCTGGTGACGCCGCTGACGGATGCGACCCGGGGGCTGGCCGGCGCCGACTTCCTGCGCCGCATGAAGGACGGCGCCCTGCTCGTGAACGTGGCGCGCGGTCCCGTCGTCGATACGGACGCCCTGCTGGCGGAGGTGGAATCGGGCCGGCTGCGCGCGGCGCTCGACGTCACCGACCCGGAACCGCTGCCGCCGGGCCACCCGCTCTGGCACGCCCCGAACGTCCTGATCACGCCCCATGTGGGCGGCAGCAGCTCGGCGTTCGAGCCGCGGGCGAAGCGGCTGCTGGCCCGCCAGCTCAGCCGGTTCGCCGCCGGGGAGCCGGTCGAGCACACGGTGTTGACCACGGAGTGACCTGTGGTGTGTACGCTCCGCAGTTGGTCGGATGCGTTCTGTGGGCCCAACTCCCTTGGTGGTAACGGAGCGTAGAGAATCTATGTCCCTGAGTGACGAAAGTGGTGTATCGTCCCGAAGAAGGGGCTGCGCCACGAACGTGTGGCGCTGGGGAGTGATCGGACACTTTGGGGGGCGACGGGCGATGCACGGCCAATGGATGAAGGATCCGATGCGGCGAAGCCGCCGCAGGCGACGACGGAGCGCGCGGAAACCAGCCAGCGAGGGGGGACGGTGACTGCCCCGGGGCCGGCGCTCCTGAACCGGCCCTGCGCCTCGGGGGGAGGCCGGGGCGTAGCCGTCCAGGTGCTCCTGGCGGTGGTGTGGGGCGCTTACGCCGTAGGCGCCGGCCTCGGCTGGGGCAGCGGTGAACTGGCCGACATCATGGGCGACTTCGGTCTCAGTGCCGCGGCCCTCGTCGCAGCCGCATCCTGCTACCAGTACGCGCGCACCCATGCGAACCGCGACCGGCTCGCCTGGGTGCTCTTTGCTCTCTCGTCCCTGATGTCCGCCTGCGGGAACGCCGTGTGGGGCTGGTACGAGGTCGTCATCCACGAGCCGATGCCGAGTCCGTCCCCGGCGCAGTTCTTCTTCGTCTGCTTCGCACCGCCGGCGATCGTGGGGCTCCTCGTGCTGGCCAAGCGGCCCGTCACCCGGGCGGGCTGGGTCTGCCTGGCCCTCGACTCCTGGCTGATCGCCGGATCGCTGCTGACGCTCTCGTGGAGCGTCGCCCTGGCCAAAACGGCCCGGTCCCACAGCGGGGGCAGCGTGCCCGGAACGGCGCTCGACCTGGCCTATCCGCTGTTAGACATCGCCCTCGTCTCCATGGTGCTGGTGCTGCACTTCAGGCGCTCCGCGGCCAACCGGTCCGCCGTCAACACGGTCATCGCCGGCCTCGCGCTCACGGTCTTCTGCGACGCCATCTTCACCTCGCCGCTGCTGAAGGAGACCTACCGCTCCGGCGAGCTCCTCGACGCGGGCTGGTTCGCCGGGTCCCTGCTGCTCGCGTACGCACCGTGGGGCGCCCGCCGGATAAGCCCGTACCCCGAACCGGCGGAGTACGCGCACGCGGCGCGGTCCGGCAACCGGCCGATCGCCCGGTCGCTGCCCGCGCTCACCCCGTACCTCGCCGCGGCCGTCTGCACCCTCGGCATCCTCTACAACGTGATCGAAAGCCGCAGTGTCGACAAAGTCGTCGTCATCACCGGCTGCACCGTCGTGCTCGCCCTCGTCGTGCGGCAGGGCATCATGCTGCTCGACAACATCGCGCTGACCCAGGAACTGGCCCAGAAGGAGAACCACTTCCGCTCCCTCGTGCAGGGCTCCAGCGACGTCATCATGATCGCCGCCCCGGAAGGCACCCTGCGCTACGTCAGCCCCGCCGCCGCCGGGGTCTACGGACGCGACGCCGAGGACCTGGTCGGCACCGAGCTCGCCACACTCATCCACCCCGACGATCTCGGCCGCGTGGTCCACGAGGTCCGGCGCTTCCTCGCCGCACCCCCCGCCGAGGAGCCCACCACCCGGATCGAGTGCCGCTTCATGTCCGGCGGCGGCGAATGGCTCAATGTGGAGTCCACCGTCAACCGCCACCAGGGCGGACTCATCCTGAACAGCCGGGACGTCACCGAGCGCGTCCGGCTCCAGGCGCAGCTCCAGCACAGTGCCGAGCACGACCCGCTGACCGACCTGCCCAACCGGGCCCTCTTCACGCGCCGCGTCCGCCAGGCCCTGACCGGCCGGCGCAGCGCTGACCACAGCACCGCCGTGCTCTTCATCGACCTCGACGGCTTCAAAGCGGTCAATGACACCATCGGCCACCAGGCCGGCGACGAGCTGCTCGTCGAGGCCGCGCGCCGGCTCCAGGACTCGGTCCGGGCCGGGGACACCGCCGCGCGCCTCGGGGGCGACGAGTTCGCCGCCCTGATCGTGGGCGACGGCAGCCGCGACCGCGGCGCCCGCGAGTACCAGGTCCACGAGATCGCCGACCGGCTGCGCACCACCCTCTCCCAGCCGTACCGGATCGCGGGCAGCGTGGTCCGGGTCGCCGCCAGTATCGGCGTGGCCTTCGCCGACTCCGGCATCACCCCATCGGACCTGATGCGCAACGCCGATCTCGCGATGTACCGGGCCAAGGCGGGCGGCAAGGACCGCGTCGAGCTGTACGCGCCGCAGATGCAGGCCGAGCTGGTGCGGAAGGCCGAGCTGGCGGGGCGGCTGCGCAGCGCGCTGCACGACGGAGAGTTCGCCCTGCTGCACCAGCCCGTGGTCTCCCTGGCCACCGGCGAGGTCGCGGCCGTGGCCGCGCAGGCCCGCTGGCGCTCCGCGCAGGGCATCCTCTTCACCCCCGCGGAGTTCCTCCGGGTCGCCGAGTACAGCGAGGGCGCCGCCACCACGGGTCCGGACGCCTCACGCACCGCCGAGCTGGGGCGCTGGCTGCTGGAGGAGGCCGTGGGACAGGCCGCCGAGCGGCACCGGGCGGGGCACGACGTACCGGTGGCCGTACGGATGACCGCCCAGCGGTTGCTGGACCGGTCGATGCCGCTCGGCTCCGTGGAGGCCCTGCTGACCCGGCACGGACTGCCGTCCGGAGCGCTGGTCCTGGAGCTCGCCGTTTCCGATCCCAGGGTGCCCTTCGATGATCTGGAGCGCCGCCTGGCGGCCCTGCACCGCCTCGGCGTGGGAATCGCCCTGGACGGCTTCGGCAGCGGCTACGCGGCCATCAGCGCCCTGCGCCGCCTCCCGGTGGACATGCTCAAGCTGGACCGGGGGCTGGTGGAAGGGGTGGTCGAGTCGGCCCGCCTCCACAAGATCACCGCAGGCCTGTTGCGGATCGCAAATGACCTGGGCATGCGCTCCGTGGCCGACGGGGTGGACCTGCCCGAGCAGGTGGCGGCGCTGCGCGCCATGGGCTGCACCCACGGCCAGGGCATGGCCTTCTCCGGACCGCTCGACGAGTACAGGCTGCGCCGGGCCCTCGTGCGCGGTACGTTCCCAGTACCGGGCGGAGCCGCCCAACCCGCCTTGGCCGGTGGTTCGCCCGGTGGCTCGATGGCCATCCGTAGAGGCTCACATAATGAGACGCCCGTCCCACCCACTTGACATCCCCCTCCCGCCGGAGGGAGGGTCAGTGTCATGCGCACCCGAATTCTCGTACTTGGAAAGCGCGTCGGCTGAAGCTGGGGCCAGCATGTCCCCGCTCAACGCACCCGACGCGCTCCCCTCGCTTGCCTCCCGGCACGAGGGGTTTTTTGTTGCACTGGCACAGAGTCGAATCCTCGTAAAACCCTCAGCTTCGAGAAGAGAATGCCGATGACCGAGCAGGCCACCGGGGCCCACCATCCGCAGCCGCGGCCCCGTTCCGGCGGACAGCAGTCCGCCGCCGTTGAGCACGTCACGGGTGCGCAGTCCCTCATCCGCTCTCTCGAAGAGGTGGGGTGCGACACCGTCTTCGGCATCCCGGGCGGCGCCATCCTCCCCGCGTACGACCCGATGATGGACTCCAAGAAGGTCCGTCACATCCTGGTCCGCCACGAGCAGGGCGCCGGCCACGCCGCCACCGGCTACGCGCAGGCCACCGGCAAGGTCGGCGTGTGCATGGCCACCTCCGGTCCGGGCGCCACCAACCTGGTCACCCCCATCGCCGACGCGCACATGGACTCCGTCCCGCTCGTCGCGATCACCGGCCAGGTCTCCTCCAAGGCGATCGGCACCGACGCCTTCCAGGAGGCGGACATCGTCGGCATCACGATGCCGATCACCAAGCACAACTTCCTGGTCACCAAGGCCGAGGACATCCCGCGGACGATCGCCGAGGCCTTCCACATCGCCTCCACCGGCCGCCCGGGCCCGGTCCTGGTCGACATCGCCAAGGACGCCCTGCAGGCGAAGACCACCTTCAGCTGGCCGCCCAGCATGGACCTGCCCGGCTACCGGCCGGTCACCAAGCCGCACGCCAAGCAGATCCGCGAGGCCGCCAAGCTCATCTGCCAGGCCAAGCGCCCGGTCCTCTACGTCGGCGGCGGCGTCATGAAGTCCGGCGCGACCGCCGAGCTGAAGGTCCTCGCCGAGCTGACCGGCGTCCCGGTCGCCACCACGCTGATGGCGCTCGGCTCCTTCCCCGACAGCCACCCGCTGCACGTCGGCATGCCCGGCATGCACGGCTCGGTCACCGGCGTCACCGCGCTGCAGAAGTCGGACCTCCTGATCGCCCTCGGCACCCGCTTCGACGACCGCGTCACCGGCAAGCTGGACAGCTTCGCCCCCTTCGCCAAGGTCATCCACGCGGACATCGACCCGGCGGAGATCGGCAAGAACCGCGCGGTCGACGTCCCGATCGTCGGCGACGCCCGCGAGGTCATCGCCGACCTGATCCAGGCAGTGCAGGCCGAGCACACCGAGGGCAACGCCGGCGACTACACCGCCTGGTGGACCGACCTCAGCCGCTGGCGCGACACCTACCCGCTGGGCTACGACCTGCCCGAGGACGGCATGCTCTCGCCCCAGCAGGTCATCGAGCGGATCGGCGCGCTGGCGCCGCAGGGCACCATCTACGCGGCCGGCGTCGGCCAGCACCAGATGTGGGCCTCGCACTTCGTCAAGTACGAGGAGCCCCGCACCTGGCTGAACTCCGGCGGCGCCGGAACCATGGGCTACGCGGTCCCGGCCGCCATGGGCGCCAAGGTGGGCATGCCCGAGCGCACGGTCTGGGCGATCGACGGTGACGGCTGCTTCCAGATGACCAATCAGGAACTGGTCACCTGCGCGCTGAACAACATCCCGATCAAGGTCGCGATCATCAACAACGGCGCGCTCGGCATGGTCCGCCAGTGGCAGACCCTGTTCTACAACCAGCGGTACTCCAACACCGTGCTGCACAACGACGAGACCGGCCACGACACCGTCGGCTCCCAGCTCGGCGAGTCCACCGCCCCCCGCAAGGGCACCCGCGTCCCGGACTTCGTCAAGCTGTCCGAGGCCATGGGCTGTGTGGCCCTGCGCTGCGAGGACCCGGCCGACCTGGACAAGGTCATCGCCGAGGCCAACGCGATCAACGACCGTACGGTGGTCATCGACTTCATCGTCCACGAGGACGCCATGGTGTGGCCGATGGTCGCCGCCGGCACCTCCAACGACGAGGTCATGGCCGCCCGGGGCGTCCGTCCCGACTTCGGCGACAACGAAGACGACTGAGCCGAGAGAGCCCGAGAGAGAGAACGACTCACATGTCCAAGCACACGCTCTCCGTCCTGGTCGAGAACACGCCCGGCATCCTGGCCAGGATCGCCGCGCTGTTCTCCCGCCGCGGGTTCAACATCGACTCCCTCGCGGTCGGCGTCACGGAGCACCCCGACATCTCCCGCATCACCATCGTGGTGAATGTCGAAGACCTTCCGCTGGAGCAGGTGACCAAGCAGCTCAACAAGCTGGTCAACGTGCTCAAGATCGTCGAGCTGGAGGCGCACAACGCCATCGAGCGCGAACTCGTCCTGGTGAAGGTCCGCGCCGACAACGACACCCGCTCGCAGATCATCGAGATCGTCCAGCTGTTCCGCGCCAAGACCGTCGACGTCTCCCCGGAGGCCGTCACCATCGAGGCGACCGGCGGCGCCGACAAGCTCGGCGCGATGCTCAAGATGCTGGAGCCCTTCGGCATCAAGGAGCTCGTGCAGTCCGGCACGATCGCCATAGGGCGTGGCGGCCGGTCCATCACGGACCGCAGCCTGCGCGCGCTCGACCGCAGCGCCTGACACGCGCCGCACGTCCCGCCGTTCGTATGGCGAGACCGAGAAACTCACATTCCGTTCCCCGCCGTACGGTGGGTGCAACACCAGCGCACCAAGGAGATATCCCAGTGGCCGAGCTGTTCTACGAGAACGACGCCGACCTGTCCATCATCCAGGGCCGCAAGGTCGCGGTCATCGGTTACGGCAGCCAGGGCCACGCCCACGCGCTGTCGCTCCGTGACTCCGGCGTCGACGTCGTCGTCGGTCTGAAGGAGGGCTCGAAGTCCAAGGCCAAGGCCGAGGAGCAGGGTCTGAAGGTCGTCCCCGTGGCCGAGGCCGCCGAGTGGGCCGACGTCATCATGATCCTGACCCCGGACCCGCTGCAGGCCGAGATCTACGAGGAGTCCATCAAGGACCACCTCAAGGACGGCGACGCGCTGTTCTTCGGCCACGGCTTCAACGTGCGCTACGGCTTCATCAAGCCCCCGGCCAACGTGGACGTCGCCCTGGTCGCGCCGAAGGGCCCGGGCCACCTGGTCCGCCGCCAGTACGAGGAAGGCCGCGGCGTCCCCTGCATCGCGGCCGTCGAGCAGGACCACTCGGGCAGCGCCTTCGCGCTCGCCCTCTCGTACGCGGCCGGTATCGGCGGCACGCGCGCCGGTGTCATCAAGACCACCTTCACCGAGGAGACCGAGACCGACCTGTTCGGTGAGCAGGCCGTCCTGTGCGGTGGCGCCTCCGCCCTGGTCAAGGCCGGTTTCGAGACCCTGACCGAGGCCGGCTACCAGCCGGAGATCGCGTACTTCGAGTGCCTGCACGAGCTCAAGCTCATCGTGGACCTCATGTACGAGGGCGGCCTGGAGAAGATGCGCTGGTCGGTCTCCGAGACCGCCGAGTGGGGCGACTACATCACCGGCCCCCGGATCATCACGGACGCCACCAAGGTGGAGATGAAGAAGGTCCTCGCCGAGATCCAGAGCGGGGAGTTCGCCAACACCTGGATGGCCGAGTACAAGGCCGGTCTGCCGAAGTACAACGAGTACAAGAAGGCCGACGAGGAGCACCTGCTGGAGACCACCGGCAAGAAGCTGCGCAAGCTGATGAGCTGGGTCGACAGCGACGAGAGCTGATCTCGTACGCGGCGGGGGGCCGGGACGTGCGTCCCGGCCCCGGCTTGTCCACCCCGGCCAACCACGGACGGGTGATCCTTCCGTACAGGCGGAAATCCGCCGCCTCAGCGGCACTACACTGCTCAACACATACGCGTCAGGCCCACAGTGTCGTGCGTCTTCCACGCGGCTACCCCTCCACGCTGCGGCCGTCGGGACGGCCGTCCGCACTGGACTTGTGAGGACCCACGTGAGCTCGAAACCTGTCGTACTCATCGCCGAAGAGCTGTCGCCCGCCACGGTCGAGGCGCTCGGCCCCGACTTCGAGATCCGCCACTGCAACGGCGCCGACCGGGCCGAGCTGCTGCCCGCGATCGCCGATGTCGACGCGATCCTCGTCCGCTCCGCGACGAAGGTCGACGCGGAGGCCATCGCCGCCGCCAAGAAGCTGCGGGTCGTCGCCCGCGCCGGGGTCGGTCTGGACAACGTCGACGTCTCCGCCGCCACCAAGGCCGGCGTGATGGTCGTCAACGCGCCGACCTCGAACATCGTGACCGCCGCCGAGCTGGCCTGCGGTCTGCTCGTCGCCACCGCCCGCAACATCCCGCAGGCCAACACCGCCCTGAAGAACGGTGAGTGGAAGCGGAACAAGTACACGGGCGTCGAGCTGAGCGAGAAGACCCTCGGCGTCGTCGGCCTCGGCCGCATCGGCGTCCTGGTCGCCCAGCGCATGTCGGCCTTCGGCATGAAGGTCGTCGCCTACGACCCGTACGTGCAGCCCGCGCGCGCCGCCCAGATGGGCGTCAAGATGCTGACGCTGGACGAACTCCTGGAAGCCGCCGACTTCATCACCGTGCACCTGCCGAAGACCCCCGAGACCCTCGGTCTCATCGGGGACGAGGCCCTGCACAAGGTGAAGCCGTCCGTCCGCATCGTCAACGCCGCCCGCGGCGGGATCGTGGACGAGGCAGCGCTGTACACGGCCCTCAAGGAGGGCCGCGTGGCCGGCGCCGGCCTCGACGTGTACGCGAAGGAGCCCTGCACGGACTCCCCGCTCTTCGAGCTCGACCAGGTCGTCTGCACCCCGCACCTCGGCGCGTCCACGGACGAGGCCCAGGAGAAGGCCGGTGTCTCGGTCGCCAAGTCGGTGCGCCTCGCGCTCGCCGGTGAGCTCGTGCCGGACGCGGTCAACGTCCAGGGCGGCGTCATCGCCGAGGACGTGCGTCCCGGTCTGCCCCTCGCCGAGAAGCTCGGCCGCATCTTCACCGCCCTCGCGGCCGAGGTCGCGGTCCGCCTCGACGTGGAGGTGTGCGGCGAGATCACCCAGCACGATGTGAAGGTGCTCGAACTCTCCGCGCTCAAGGGCGTCTTCGAGGACGTCGTCGACGAGACGGTCTCCTACGTCAACGCCCCGCTCTTCGCGCAGGAGCGCGGTGTCGAGGTCCGCCTCACCACCAGCTCGGAGTCCCCCGACCACCGCAACGTGGTGACCGTCCGCGGCACCCTGTCGGACGGCCAGGAGGTCTCGGTCTCCGGCACGCTCGCGGGCCCCAAGCACCTCCAGAAGATCGTCGGTGTGGGCGAGTACGACGTGGACCTGGCCCTGGCCGACCACATGATCGTGCTGCGCTACACCGACCGCCCGGGCGTGGTCGGCACCGTCGGCCGAGTGCTGGGCGAGGCCGGTCTGAACATCGCGGGCATGCAGGTCGCCCGCGCCGAGGAGGGCGGCGAGGCGCTCGTCATCCTCACGGTGGACGCACCCGTTCCGGTGAATGTCCTCGCCGACATCTCCACCGAGATCGGCGCCGTCTCGGCGCGTACGGTCAGCCTCGGCTGAGCCGACCGCCGAAGCGCGGCTGAGCCGATCCGCCGACGCGGAAAGGGCCCCGCAGACCCCGGGGCCCTTTCACGTTTCCCGGCACACCCCGCACCGATCAGTTGTACGTCGACCCGTGCTAGACGGCTCCGTGCGCGCGGGCCGGCTCCGCCGCGGGCGGGGCGGCGGCTTCGGTCCCCCGCATCACAGCCGCGGCGAGCAGAGCCGCCCCGAGCAGCACCGCCGTACCGGTCCAGGCCGCGTACTGCATGCCGTGGACGAAGGCTTCGCGGGCCGCGGTCAGGACCTGCTCGCCGGCGGTTCCGCCGAGCCGGTGGGCGGCGGCGACCGCTCCGCCCAGGGTCTCCCGTACGGCGGGCTCGGAACCGGCCAGGTCCGCGTGGTAGACCGCCGTGCCCAGGCTGCCCAGGACCGCCATGCCGAGGGCGCCGCCGAACTCCTGGCCCGTCTCCAGCAGCGAGGCGGCGGAGCCGGCCTTCTCGGCGGGGGCCGCGCCCAGCGCCATGTCGGACACCAGGGACATCACGGTGACGATGCCGCAGGCCAGCACCCCGGCGCCGGCCAGCAGCAGCCCCAGGGAGTCGGTGTCCACCAGGGCGAGCACGGCGAATCCGGCGGCGGCGAGCAGGAAGCCGCCGGCGATGACGTGGGCCCGGTCGGTCCTGGTGGCCAGGACGGCGCTGAGCGGGGCGGCGGCGCCGATGGCGACCGAGGGGGCCAGGCTCCACAGGGCGGCTTCCAGGGCGCCCATGCCCAGGACGGACTGCAGGTACTGGGTGGTGAAGTAGGCCGAGCCCATCATGGCGAAGGCGGCGACGGTGCTCAGCCCGATGCCCGCTCCGAAGCCGCGGCCCCGGAAGAGGTCCCGGCTCACCATCGCGTCGGCACGGGAGCGCTGGCGGCGCACGAAGGCGTACCCGAAGACCAGGCCGACGGCGAGGCAGCCGAGGCGGAAGAGGGAGAAGCCCTCGGCGGCGGTCTCCTTGAGCCCGTAGACGACCGGCAGTACGGCGGCCGTCGACAGGGGGACGCTCAGCAGGTCGAAGCGGCCGGGGGCCGGATCCTTGAACTCCGGGACCAGCACGGGGGCCAGGACCAGCAGGAGCAGCATCGCGGGCACGTTGACCAGGAAGACCGAGCCCCAGTGGAAGTGGTTCAGCAGTACCCCGCTCATCACCGAGCCGAGGGCGATACCGCCGGTCATGGCGCCGGACCAGATGGCGATGGCCCGGCCGCGCTGTCCGGCGTCCTGGAAGAGGTTGCGTACGAGGGCCAGCGTGGAGGGCATCAGGGTGGCGCCGCCGATGCCCAGCAGCACGCGGGCCGCGATCAGCATCTCGGCGCTGACCGCGTACGCGGCGGCGACCGAGGCGAGGCCGAAGGCGGTCGCGCCGATCAGGAGCAGCTTGCGGCGGCCGATCCGGTCGCCGAGCGAGCCCATCGTGATCAGGAGGCCGGACAGGGCGAAGGCGTAGCTGTCGAAGATCCAGAGCTGCTGGGTGGCGCTCGGGTCGAGCTCCACGCTGATGGCGGGGACGGCGAAGTAGAGGACCGAGACGTCCATCGAGACGAGGAGCAAGGGGAGCAGGAGGACAGCGAAGGCCGTCCATTCCCGGCGGCCCGCGAGCGGGGGCGCGGAGGCGGTGTGGGTCATGACAGGCAATGTACAAGCGTATTAAACGGATGTCTATGACGGATGTATGGGACGGCCGTGCAGAACTTCCGTCTCATACAGGCGTCTTGCTACCGTTCCGGCATGGGACATCGTGAAGATCTGCTCGAAGGGGCCAAGAAGTGCCTGGTCGAGAAGGGGTTCGTACGCACCACGGCGCGTGACATCGTCAGCGCCTCGGGCACGAATCTCGCCTCCATCGGCTACCACTACGGCTCGAAGGACGCCCTGCTCACCCAGGCCTTCATCGCCCTGATAGAGGAGTGGGGCGCGCTCTTCGAGAGCGGTCTGACGGGCGAGGGCGGGTCCCTGGAGCGGTTCCGTTCGGTCTGGGAGGGCGTCCTCGCCCAGCACGAGGGATCCGGGCCGGTCTGGGCGGCCAGCCTGGAGGTCGCACTGAGCCGCGACCAGCGGCCCGAACTGCGCACGATGCTCGCGGCCTCGCAGGCCGAGGGGCGGCGGGGGCTCATCTCGATGCTGACCGGGACGCCGGAGGACGAGCTCGAAGAGCGGGACGTGCGCACGCTCGGGGCCTTCTATCAGGCGCTGTTGAACGGCCTGATGATCCAGTGGCTCTTCGACCCCGGAACCGCGGCCACCGCGGAGGAGCTCACCGAGGGCATGCGGCGCGCCGCCGAGGCCGCGACCGGCAAGGAGATCCGCGGCTGAGGGACCCGCCGCCGGGCGACCGCCGGCCGGCGCCCGGCGTGGGCGTGGGCAGGGGGCGCACCCTGGCCTCGGCTGACCGGGGGCGGTTCGACGGCGGCTTGGTGACGCGCCTTCAGACGCTGAGGACCACCTTCGCGCGCGCGTGCTCCACTTCCAGGTACCGGATGGCCGCCGGTGCCTCGTCCAGCGGGTAGGTCCGGTCGATGGCGGGTGAGAGCGTGCCGGACTCGGCGAGCTCCCGCAGCGCCGCCAGGTTCTCGCCGCTCGGCGTCGCCGTCAGGACGAGCAGCCGCTGGCGCATGGAGGGCGACAGCGCCCGGCCCCTGATGAGCAGCCCCATCGGCCCGACCAGACTGCCGCCCTCGGACACGCCCCCGCCGGAGAGCACGAGGGTCCCCGAGAGGGTCAAGGCGCGGCAGCACTCGGTCAGCGAACGGTTTCCCACCAGGTCGAACACGAGGTCGTACCGGCGGTCGTCGCGGGTGAAGTCCTCGCGGGCGTAGTCGATGAGGTGATCCGCGCCGAGCGACCGGACCAGCTCCGCGTTCCGCGAACTGCAACACACGCCGGTCACTTCGGCGCCCAGCGACTTGGCGATCTGTACGGCAGGTACCCACACCCCCTGACGCCCCGTTGACCAGCACCCGGTGCTGCCCGGTCGAGCTTCCGGCGGCGCGGATGCCGGATCAGCGGTGCAGGCGGGCGGCCTTGAGGGCCATGTGCAGCAGCAGGCGGTCCTCGCCCTCGTCCAGGTCGAGGCCCGTCAGCTGCTCCACCCGGGCCAGGCGGTAGTAGAGGGTCTGGCGGTGGATGCCCAGGGCTGCCGCCGCACGGCCCGCCTGGCCGGCGCAGTCGAGGAAGACCTCCGCGGTACGGGCGAGTTCACGGTGGGCCGGGCCCAGCAGCTCACGGGCCGCCGGGTCGCTCACCGGGTCGGCGGTGAGGGTCGCCAGCATCCGGTACGGGCCGATCACCGACCACTCGGCGACCGGGCCGAGGCGTGGCTGGGCGGCGGCCGCGCGGGCCGCGGCGGCGGCCTGTTCCCAGGCGGCCGGCAGCTCCGTGAGGGCCCGGACGGGGTCGGAGACCCCGGCGGTCCCGGCCGCCCCCGTCGTCCCCGCCGCGCCCGCCGCGCCCGTCGTCCCGGCCGCGCCCGCCGTGCCCGCAGCCCCCGTCGTCCCGGCCGCGCCCGCCGCGCCCGGCTGGCCCGTTGTCCCCTCCGTCCCCGCCGCCCGCGGCAGTAGCCGGCCCGCCGCCGTGAGCGCCGGAGCGAGCGCGCCGGTCGAGCGGAGCCGGAGCAGGACCGCCAGCGCCTGTTCACCAGCCGCCTCCGTGGCCTCACCGCCCCGCGGAAGCACGCACACCGCCGCCGCCCCCGGCACCGACGCCGGAGCCTCCCCGGACCACGGCGTCACGCACACCACCGCGTGCGGGCCGTCCCCGTCCGCGCCCAGGGCCGACCGCAGAGCGGCCACCGCCATGTCCCGCTGCCACCCCCGCCCCGCCGTGAGCACCGCACGGAACTCCCGCGACAGGTCGGCCCCCGCCTTCGCCTCCTCGGCGAGCAGCACCCCCATCCGCTCGGCCACCTCCATGGCCGCCGCCAGCACCTGCGGCCCGGGGCCGGGCTCCTGGTCGAGCAGCCACACGTACCCCTGCACGATGCCCCGGTAGCGCACGGGCAGGCAGATCCGCCCCCGGAAGACGCCGGCCTCGGGCGCCGCCGGGATCCGTACGGGCTCCGTCGCCCGGGCGATGCCGAAGCCCTCGAACCAGGACCGGACGGCCGCCGTCGACTGCCGGGTCAGGATCGAGCGGGTCCGGACGGGGTCCAGGACGAGTTCGCCGCCCTCGCCGTCGCTGTCGTGCGCGCCGAAGGCGATGAGGCGGAAGTCCCGGTTCTCCAGCGTCGCCGGCGCGCCGAGCAGCGCCGAGATCTCGTCCACCAGGTCCTGGTAATCGCCCTTCACACGGGCATTCTCCCACCCCGGCAGCTGCTCTTCAGACAGATGTATGAGATCGGCTCCACGGATGCGTGACAGCTGTCGATGGCCCAGGATCAAAGCGGTCCTTAGGTTTCACGGTGGTTCGACTCGCGTTTTCCTTACGGCCCCGGCGCACCGGCGTGCGGACCGTTCGTCTGCTTCTGCCACCCGTTGGAGGTGCCCGTGCTGGGTCCCCTGATCCTCGCCGCTTCGCGCAGCGACAGGATGCGCCGTATCGTCTCCGCCGCCCCGGTGACCAAGCCCGTGGTGAACCGGTTCATCCCCGGCGAGACGGTCGACCAGGTCATCCCGATCGTGGAGGACCTCACCCGCAAGGGCCTGGAAGTCACGCTCGACGTGGTGGGCGAGGACATCACCGCCGTGGAGCAGTCCCACGCCGCCCGCGACGCCTACCTCCAGCTCATCGACCGGCTGAAGGTGCTGGGACTGGGCGAGACCGTCGAGATGTCGGTCAAACTCTCGATGTTCGGCCAGGCGCTGGAGGGCGGGCACGAACTGGCGCTCGCCAACGTCCGCCCCGTCGTCGAGGCCGCCGCCGCCATCGGCACCACCGTGACGCTGGACGCCGAGGACCACACCACCCTCGATTCGATGTTCGCCATCCACGAGGAGCTGCGCCGCGACTTCCCGCAGACCGGCTGCGTGATCCAGGCGTACCTCTTCCGCACCGAGGCCGACGCCCGCCGCCTGGCCGCCGCCGGCAGCCGCGTCCGCATCGTGAAGGGTGCCTACAAGGAGCCGGCCGAGGTCGCCTACCAGGACAAGGCCGAGACCGACAAGGCGTACGTCCGGATCCTGAAGATCCTCATGGAGGGCGAGGGCTACCCGATGATCGGGTCCCACGACCCGCGTCTGATCGCCATCGCGCAGGAGCTCGCCCGCAAGGCCGGGCGCAAACTGGACGAGTACGAATTCCAGATGCTGTACGGCATCCGCAGCGAGGAGCACCTGCGGCTCGCCGCCGAGGGCCACCGGATGCGTGTCTACACCGCGTACGGAACGGACTGGTACGGCTACTTCATGCGCCGCCTCGCGGAGAAGCCGGCCAACCTGCTCTTCTTCGTCCGCTCGATGATCACCAAGAACTAGGTCCAAGAACTAGGTCAAGGAGTTACCAGACCCATGGATGCTGTGACCCAGGTCCCCGCGCCGGTCAACGAGCCGGTCCGCACGTACGCCCCCGGCAGCCCCGAGCGCGCCCGCCTCGAAATCCAGCTCAAGCAGCTGTCCGAGAACCCGGTCGACCTCCCCATGACGATCAACGGCGTCAAGCGGATGGGCGGGGGCGAGCGCTTCGACGTGGTCCAGCCGCACGACCACAAGTCGGTGCTCGGCACCTTCGCCAACGCCACCGAGGCCGACGCCCGGGACGCCGTCGACGCCGCCCTGGCCGCCGCCCCGGCCTGGCGCTCGATGTCCTTCGACGACCGCGCCGCGATCATCCTGCGCGCCGCCGAACTGCTGGCCGGCCCGTGGCGCGAGAAGCTCGCCGCCTCAACCATGCTGGGCCAGTCGAAGACCGCGCAGCAGGCCGAGATCGACTGCCCGTGCGAGCTCGTGGACTTCTGGCGCTTCAACGTCCACTTCGCCCGCCAGATCCTGGCCGAGCAGCCCGGCGCCAACTCCGCCGGCGTGTGGAACCGCAGCGACCACCGCCCGCTGGAGGGCTTCGTCTACGCGATCACGCCGTTCAACTTCACGGCCATCGCCGGGAACCTGCCGACCGCCCCCGCCCTCATGGGCAACGTGGTCGTCTGGAAGCCGTCCCCGACGCAGACCCACTCCGCGGTCCTCCTGATGGAGCTCCTCGAAGAGGCCGGCCTGCCCAAGGGCGTCATCAACCTGGTGACGGGCGACGGCCTCGCGGTGTCGGAGGTGGCCCTGAACCACCCCGAGCTCGCCGGCATCCACTTCACCGGCTCGACCAAGACCTTCCAGTACCTGTGGAAGACGGTCGGCAACAACATCGAGAAGTACAAGTCCTACCCGCGCCTGGTCGGCGAGACCGGCGGCAAGGACTTCGTCGTCGCGCACCCGTCCGCGGACCGGGCGACCCTGAAGACCGCCCTGACCCGCGGCTCCTTCGAGTACCAGGGCCAGAAGTGCTCGGCGTCCTCGCGCGCCTACATCCCGGCCTCGATCTGGAACGACGGCTTCAAGGAGGCCTTCGCGGCCGAGGTCGACGGCATCACCATGGGCGACGTCCGCGACCTGGGCAACTTCATCGGCGCCGTCATCGACGAGCGGTCGTTCGCGAAGAACAAGGCCGCGATCGACCGTGCCGCCGCCGACCCGACCTGCGAGATCGTCGCGGGCGGCACCTACGACGACTCGGAGGGCTACTTCGTCCGCCCGACCGTCATCGCCTGCACCGACCCGGAGAACGAGGTCTTCACGACCGAGTACTTCGGCCCGATCCTCGCCGTCCACGTCTACGAGGACGACAAGTACGAGGAGATGCTGGCGCAGATGGAGTCCGTCTCTGCGTACGCGCTGACCGGCTCCATCATCGCGGGGGACCGCTACGCGGCCGCCGACGCGATGGAGAAGCTCCGCTTCGCGGCGGGCAACTTCTACATCAACGACAAGTCCACGGGCGCCGTGGTGGGCCAGCAGCCCTTCGGCGGCGGCCGCGCCTCCGGTACGAACGACAAGGCCGGCGCGGCGACGAACCTGCAGCGCTGGACCTCGACGCGCTCCATCAAGGAGACGCTGGTCGCGCCGACGGACTACACGTACCCCCACATGGGCTGACGCCGCACCCGCTGAACCCCGCCCCCGCTCCGGTACCCCCAAGTCCGGAGCGGGGGCGGTCCCGGTTCCGGCCGGCCACCGGCTGCCAGCGCTGGTCGCGGCTAGACCTCGATCAGTACCTGGTCCAGCGACTTGCGGACCAGGTCCGGGACCTCGCAGTCGTCCGCCGGGTAGCCGACCGGGATGACCGCGAAGGCCTTCTCGTTCTCCGGACGGCCGAGGACGTGGCCGAGGAAGCGCATCGGGCTCGGAGTGTGGACCAAGGCCGCCAGGCCGCTCAGGTGCAGGGCGGACAGGAGCATGCCGACGGCGATGCCGACCGACTCGTCCACGTAGTAGTGCTTGCGCTTCGTGCCGTCCGGCCCGAGCCAGTAGCGCTGCTGGAAGACCACGACGAGGGCCGGGGCGTCCGTGAGGTGGGCCTTCACGGCGTCCGTGCCCAGCGGGCGCAGGGCCGCGAGCCATTCCTCGCCGAGGCGGCCGTCGTAGGACAGCGCCTCCTCCTGCTCGGCGGCGGCCCGGATCTGCTCCCGCACCCCCGGATCCTTGACCAGGACGAAGGTCCACGGCTGCTGGTGGGCCCCGGAGGGGGCGGTGGCGGCGCACGCGATGGCGTCCCGGACGACCTGCTCGGGCACCGGGTCGGGGGAGAAGTGGCGTACGGTGCGCCGTTCGTCCATCCGCGCCCGCAGCCGCGCGGCGCGCGCGAGCGATTCGTGGCCGGGCATCCGCTCGGGCCGGTAGGCGGCGGGGCGGTAGGGCATGCCGTGGACAGGGGTCCACTGCTCGGTATCAGGCGACATGCGCCGAGTCTGCCGACGCCGCGAGCGGATCGGCCAGGGTACCGTCATCCGTTCCTGTCCGTTGTGTACGGACAGGGAGGCTATGGCGGGGACGATCGCCGGTCGATTTCCGGCGCCCGGAAGGCCGCTGCCGCGCCCCTGACCTGGCCGCCCGGGACGCCGGGCCGGGGCTCACCCGCCTGTTTCCGGCCTTTCCCCCGATACTTCCCCCGCCCGCGCCACGTCGGCGCGGCCGCCGCCAGACTGGGGGCAATGAACGGGACGGGCATGAACGGGACGGGCATGAACGGGACGGGCATGGAGCGGACGGGCATGGAGCGGACGGGCATGGACGGGACATCGATGCGGACCGCGCACACGGCCGAGCTGACCGGTGACGGACTCCGAGAGGTACGGGGCTTCCTCGACGCGGCCTTCGACGGGGACTTCGGTGACGAGGACTTCGAGCACGCCCTCGGCGGGATGCACGTACTGGCCCGGGACGCGGGCGGCGCGCTCATCGGGCACGGGAGCGTGGTGCAGCGGCGGGTCACGCACCGGGGGCGGGCGCTGCGCACCGGGTACGTGGAGGCCGTGGCGGTACGGGGCGACCGGCGGCGCGAGGGGCTCGGCGGGCGGCTCATGGACGCGCTGGAGGGTGTCATCGGGAGGGCGTACGTGCTCGGGGCGCTGTCGGCTTCGCAGGACGGGGCCGCGCTCTACTCGGGCCGTGGGTGGCAGGTGTGGGGCGGGCGGATCGGGACGCTCGCCCCCGACGGGCCGGTCGCCCTCCCCGAGGAGGAGGGCTCCACGTACCTCTGGGCGCCGCCGGGCGGGTACCTTCCGGACCCGGCCGGGCGACTCGACTTCGACTGGCGCAACGGGGACGTGCTGTAGGCGACGGCAGAGCCGCATCACGCCGTCCGGGGCCCGGATCACCCGTCTGGGCCCGTGAAGGGGCCGGTGAGGCGCGTGAGATACGGCACCAGACCGGAATCCGCAGCCACTCCCGTGGTCAAGGCTGTGATCAGGGAACTTCCTTGCGACCAGGGCTGATGGGGACAGGAAGCGGAACCAGAGTGCGGCTCGGTGAGGGAGCTGACGAGGCCTTCGGCGTCTCAGATAGTAGGAAGTCCGAGTAACTGCGGAGACATACAGCGCCGACTGCCCTAGCTTTGTAGGAGCCGAACGTCTCGCCGATCAGGCGAATGGCGGTCGAGAGCGCGCCCCTGGCAGGCAACCCCTGCGGCGTACCGCTCCCCGCCTCTTCCGGCGCCTTGAAGGAACCCCTCATCCGTGGCCCCGCCACGCCGTGATCTCAAGGAGTCGATCACCATGACCGCACGCACCGCAGTCCGCCGCGTCCGCCGTTCCTCCACCGCCGAAGCCGACCGCAAGAACGCCGCCGCCGCGTTGCAGCGCGCGCTGGACCGCCGGGACAACGGCGGCTCCACGGGCCACTGATCAGGCTCTTCACCGCCGGGCGGTCCCGGGCGTATCGCGTTCCCTTGGTCCAGTTGGTCCAGTTGGTCCAGCCGGTCCGGAGTGGTGGTCCAGTCGGTCAGTTGGTCCGGATGCTGGACGCGATATGTCTGAGGGCTGGGACAGGGAGTACGGTTCCGCCATGTCGACCAGCATCAATCTCGCAGTGATCCCCGGTGATGGCATCGGCCAGGAAGTCGTGGCTCAGGGACTCAAAGTCCTTACCGCGGTCCTGCCCCAGGAGGTGAAGCTGGAGACCAAGGAGTACGACCTCGGTGCCCAGCGCTGGCACCGCACCGGTGAAACCCTCCCGGACGCGGAGCTTGAGGCCCTCAAGCACCACGACGCGATTCTGCTGGGCGCCATCGGTGACCCGTCGGTCCCGTCGGGCGTACTGGAGCGCGGCCTGCTGCTGAAGCTCCGCTTCGCCTTCGACCACTTCATCAACCTGCGCCCGTCGAAGCTCTTCCCCAACACGGCCACTCCGCTGGCCGGCCGCCCGGAGATCGACTTCGTCGTGGTTCGCGAGGGCACCGAAGGCCCCTACACCGGCAACGGCGGCAGCCTGCGCACCGGCACCCCCGCCGAGGTGGCCACCGAGGTCAGCGTCAACACGGCGTACGGAGTCGAGCGCGTCGTCCGCGACGCGTACGAGCGCGCCAACGCGCGCCCCCGCAAGAAGCTCACGCTCGTCCACAAGAACAACGTCCTCGTGTACGCGGGCCACATGTGGAAGAACATCTTCGACAAGGTCGGCCAGGAGTACCCCGAGGTCACTACCGACTACCTGCACGTCGACGCCGCGACGATCTTCTTCGTCACCCAGCCCGAGCGCTTCGACGTCATCGTCACGGACAACCTCTTCGGTGACATCCTCACCGACCTGGCCGCCGCCGTCACCGGCGGAATCGGCCTCGCCGCCTCCGGGAACATCAACCCGGCCGGCACCTTCCCGTCCATGTTCGAGCCCGTCCACGGCTCGGCCCCGGACATCGCCGGCACCGGCAAGGCCGACCCGACGGCCACGATCCTGTCCGTCGCCCTCCTGCTGCGCCACCTGGGCTACGAGGCGCAAGCCGCCCGCATCGAGGACGCGGTCAGCGCCGACCTCGCGGAGCGCGACGGCACCTTCCGCACCACCGACGCGATCGGCGACGCCCTCGCCGCTCGCGTAGCCGGCTGACCCGGCAGCTCCATCTCCAGGAAGCCGCCAGGTCACGATCGGGACCTGGCGGCTTTTCCTGTGCGGCCCCGGGTGCCACCATCTCCCTGGGCCGCGATCGCCCGTTTCTCCGAGGACTCCCCGCGCGCGATAATCGAACGCGAGGCCGCGGAATACGGGGAAGCTCGGACGTCCTAGTACGCCGTGAGCGCGGTCCGCCATACACAACCGGTGAAGGACAAGCACTCATGACGATGCCCACGATCGAGCTCAAGCCCTCCTCGAACCCGCTGTCCGACGCGGAGCGCGAGGCGATCCTGGCCAGCCCCGGCTTCGGCCGCCACTTCACCGACCACATGGTGACGATCAAGTGGACGGAGGGCCGCGGCTGGCACGACGCCGAGCTGGTCCCGTACGCGCCCCTGTCGATGGACCCCGCGAACATGACCCTGCACTACGCGCAGACGATCTTCGAGGGACTCAAGGCCTACAAGCAGCCCGACGGCACCGTCGCCACCTTCCGCCCCGAGGCCAACGCCGCGCGCTTCCAGTCCTCCGCCCGCCGCATGGCCATGCCGGAGCTGCCCGCCGACCTGTTCCTCGCCGCCTGCGACGCGCTCATCAAGCAGGACCGCGCGTGGGTCCCGGACTCCGGCGAAGCCTCCCTGTACCTGCGGCCGTTCATGTTCGCCTCCGAGGTCGGCCTCGGCGTCCGCCCGGCCAACGAGTTCCTCTTCATCGTCATCGCCTCGCCCGCGGGCGCCTACTTCCCCGGCGGGGTCAAGCCCGTCTCCGTCTGGCTCTCCGAGGACTACGTCCGCGCGGTCAAGGGCGGCACCGGCGCGGCCAAGACGGGCGGCAACTACGCCGCCTCCCTCGTCGCCCAGGCCCAGGCCGCCGAGCACGGCTGCGACCAGGTCGTCTGGCTGGACGCCGTCGAGCACCGCTGGATCGAGGAAATGGGCGGCATGAACCTGTACTTCGTGTACGGGCAGGAGGACGGGAGCGCGCGCATCGTCACGCCGGAACTCACCGGCTCGCTCCTTCCGGGCATCACCCGCGACTCCCTCCTCACCATCGCCCGCGACCTCGGCTACACCGCCGAGGAGGGCCGGATCAGCACCGAGGACTGGAAGCGCGACAACGAGAACGGCACCCTGACCGAGGTCTTCGCCTGCGGCACCGCCGCGGTCATCACCCCCGTCGGCTCCGTCAAGTCCGAGCGCGCCCAGTGGATCCAGGGCGACGGCGACCCGGGCAAGGTCACCATGAAGCTCCGCAAGGCGCTGCTCGACCTCCAGACCGGCCGCACCACCGACACCCACGGCTGGATGCACCGCCTCGCCTGATCCCCTGCCCTGGGGAATGTCTCCCGTACGTACGAAGGCCCGCGCCCCGGAATCCGGGCGGCGCGGGCCTTCGTACGTACGGGGGGTGCGCGGCGCCCTACGCGGCCGCGGGTTCCTCGGCGGCGGCCACCGGGGAGGGGGTGGGGGACGGGGCGGCGCGGGCGGTGAGCGCCGCGTAGAGCAGCCCGCCGGCCAGGCCGGACAGGACGAAGGAGCAGTCCACGCCCCCGGTGAGGGCGAGCAGCGGGCCGGAGTAGAAGGGCGTGGAGACGGCCGACAGGCCGACCCCGGCGCCGATCACCCAGGACAGGGTGGCGGCCGGGTTCCAGCCGCGGCGGTACCAGTAGATCCCGCCCACCGAGCGGCGGTTGAAGACCTGCAGGGCCTCGGCGTCGTACTGTCCGCGGCAGCGTACGTAGCCGATGAGCGTGATCACGGCCCACGGGGTGCCGATCGCGGTCAGCAGCAGGACGAAGGAGGTCATCGCGGACTGCACGTCCCACGAGAAGGAGCCGAAGAAGACGAAGGCGGTGGCGACGGCCGCGGCGATCACGGTGGCGCTGGTGCGCGTCGCCTTCGGGACGATCGCGTCGAGGTCCAGCCCCATGGAGTAGAGCATCAGCCCCGCGTTGCCCACCGAGCCGGCCGCCGCGGCGGCGAGCAGCGGCACCAGGTACCAGAACGGAGCCGCCTCGACCAGGGGGCCGGCGTAGTCGGCGCCGGCCCGGGCGGCGAGTGCGGTGTAGGTGCCGAACAGCTGCGGGATCAGCAGCCCCAGGAGCAGGCCGGCCCCGGTGGCCACGAGCACCTTGCGGGAGCTGTGCCGGCGGGGAGAGACGTAGCGGGTGTAGTCGCCGAGCAGCGTGATGAAGGCGACGGGGCCGCTGAGGCCCGCGGCGACGGCGGCGAGCAGCCAGGTCGGCCAGAAGGAGCCGAGCAGGTACGCGGTGTCCGGCGGGGCGGCGGTGGTGAAGTCCCCGGAGTAGGCGAGGACGCCGACGGCCAGCAGGACCACCATGCCCACGGAGAGGACCTTGCTCATGCGCAGCAGGAGCCGGTAGCCGAAGACGGCGGCGACGACGGTGGCGGCGGCCAGCAGGCCGTACATCGCGGCCCGCGACACACCCGTGTCCGGCAGCCCTGTGAGCCGGGACAGGGTGGCGACCATCACGTCACCGCCGATCCACAGGGTCAGCGCGGTGTAGCCGAGGGAGAGCAGCAGGCCGACCACCGAGCCGACGAGGCGGCCGCGGACGCCGAACTGGGCGCCGCTGGAGGTGGAGAGGTTGGTCGCGGTACGCAGCGAAACCAGTGCGAGCGGCGCGGTGAAGGCGATACCGGCGAGGGTCCCGGCCACGATGGCGGTGACGGACGGCCACAGACCCAGCCCGAAGGACGGTGGCAGCCAGCCGAAGACGATGACGCCGAGACAGAGGTTGGAGCCGAGGAGGATCGAGATCAGGTCACGGGGACCGCTCGTCCGCTCCTCTTCCGGGATGGTGTCGACTCCGCGCTGTTCGATGGGCATAGGTGACTCCCTTGGCAGGGCGGCGTGGGTGGCGTAGCTCTTTGAGCGACATTCAATGTGACCTAAGCCCGTGTCTCCGGTCAATGATTCCCCGCAACGAAATGAGGAGTTAGAGTGATGCTCTAACCCATTGACGCAAAAGGTGGTGGATCGGCGTGCGGCTGACCCCTACGGAGCGCGACCGGCTGTTGCTGCGCGGCGCCGCGGAACTGGCCCGGGCCCGGCGGGCCCGTGGCCTGAAACTCAATGTCCCGGAGGCCACTGCGCTCATCGCGGACACGGTCTGCGAGGCCGCGCGCGACGGCCGGCGACTGGCGGAGGCCATCGAGGAGGCCCGGAGCGTACTGGGCCCCGGCGACGTCCTGCCCGGTGTCGCCGACGTGGTCACCGAGGTGCACGTGGAGGCCGTCTTCGACGACGGATCCCGCCTCGCGGTGGTCTCGTCCCCCATCCGGGGCGCCGCGTCGCTCGGCGACGACGCCCCCGGTGCGGTCGTGCCCGGCCCCGGTGTCCCGCAGCCGGAACCGGTCCTCCACCTGCACGTGCGCAACACCGCCGCCGTGCCCGTGAGCGTGACCTCGCACTTCCACTTCTTCGAGGCCAACCCGCGCCTGGACTTCGACCGTGCCGCGGCCTACGGGATGCGGCTGTGCGTGCCGGCGGGCTCCTCCGTACGGTTCGACCCGCACGGCGAGGGCGAGGTCGGGCTGGTCCCGATCGGCGGCGGCCGCATCGCGATCGGCTTCGCGGGGCTGGTCGACGGCCCGCTGGATGCGCCCGGAGCCAAGGACGAGGCCCTGCGCCGCGCGGCCGCGTGCGGCTACCTCGGCACCTCGGCCGACCCGGCCCCGGAGGGCCCGGCAGCCCCGGCGTCCGCAGGCCCGGCCCCGGCAGCCCCGGCGGCCCCGGCCCCCGCAGCCCCGGCGGCCCCGGCCCCCGCAGCCCCGGCCCCGGCCCCGGCAGCCCCGGCGTCCGCGGACCCCGCCGCCGAGGCACAGCCCACCGACCGTCCCGGAGGAACCACGGCATGAGCCGCCAGACCCCGCACAGCGACCACTGCGCGCCGGGCAGCCGGCACATCGACCCGCACGAGTACGCCTCCGTCTTCGGCCCCCGCGCCGGGGACCGGGTCCGGCTCGGCGACTCCGGGCTCACCGTCCGCGTCGAGTCCGACGCGCAGAAGCCCGGCGACGAGTTCCTGGCCGGCTTCGGCAAGACCGCCCGCGACGGCCTGCACCTGAAGGCCGCCGCCGTCCGCGAGACCTGCGACGTCGTCATCAGCAACGTGCTGGTCATCGACGCCGTCCTCGGCATCCGGAAGGTCTCCATCGGAATCCGCGAGGGGCGGATCCACGCGATCGGCAGGGCCGGCAACCCCGACACCCTCGACGGCGTCGACGTCGTCGTGGGCACCGGCACCAGCATCGTGTCCGGCGAGGGGCTGATCGCCACCGCCGGCGCCGTGGACACCCACGTCCACCTGCTGTCCCCGCGGATCATGGAGGCCTCCCTCGCCGCGGGCGTCACCACGGTCATCGGCCAGGAGTTCGGCCCCGTCTGGGGCGTCGGCGTCAACTCGCCGTGGGCGCTGAAGCACGCCTTCAACGCCTTCGACGCCTGGCCCGTCAACATCGGCTTCCTCGCCCGCGGCTCCTCCTCCGACGCCGCCCCGCTGGTGGAGGCCCTCGCCGAAGGCGGCGCCTCCGGCTTCAAGGTCCACGAGGACATGGGCGCCCACAGCCGCGCCCTGGACACGGCCCTGCGGGTGGCCGAGGAGTACGACGTACAGGTAGCCCTGCACAGCGACGGCCTCAACGAGTGCCTCTCCGTCGAGGACACCCTCCGGGTCCTGGACGGCCGCACCATCCACGCCTTCCACATCGAGGGCTGCGGCGGCGGACACGTCCCCAACGTGCTCAAGATGGCCGGCGTGCCCAATGTCATCGGCTCCTCCACCAACCCCACCCTGCCCTTCGGCCGGGACGCGGTCGCCGAGCACTACGGCATGATCGTCTCGGTCCACGACCTCAAGCCGGACCTGCCGGGCGACGCCGCCATGGCCCGCGACCGGATCCGCGCGGGCACCATGGGCGCCGAAGACGTGCTGCACGACCTGGGCGCGATCGGCATCACCTCCTCCGACGCCCAGGGCATGGGCCGTGCGGGCGAGACCATCCGCCGCACCTTCGCCATGGCCGCCAAGATGAAGGGCGAGCTGGGTCCGCTGGCCGGCGACGGCGAGGGCGACGACAACGCGCGCGTGCTGCGCTACATGGCCAAGCTGACGATCAATCCGGCGATCGCCCACGGGCTGGCGCACGAGATCGGCTCCATCGAGGTCGGCAAGCTCGCCGACATCGTGCTGTGGCGCCCGCAGTTCTTCGGCGCCAAGCCGCAGCTCGTCCTCAAGTCCGGCTTCCCGGCGTACGGGGTCACCGGCGATCCCAACGCCGCCACCGACACCTGTGAACCGCTCGTCCTGGGCCCGCAGTTCGGCTCGTACGGTGCCACCGCGGCCGACATCTCCGTCGCCTTCGTCTCCGCCGCGGCCGCTGCTCTGGGCGGCGACGAGATGCCGACCCGCCGCCGCCGCGTCGCCGTACGCGGCACCCGCGGGATCGGCCCGCAGGACCTGCTCCTCAACTCCCGGCTGGGCGCGGTCGACGTGGACGCGCGCAGCGGACTCGTCTCCCTCGACGGGGAACCGCTGCGCTCGGAAGCCGCCGAGTCGGTCAGCCTCAACCGCCTGTACTTCCTCTGAGACCGCACGCACTCCCAGCCCTCACGGTCTCCCAGCCAGCACCGCCCCCGCCCTTAAGGACGTCTGCCATGACCAAGCCCGCCGCCGACGGATTCTCCATGCCCCCCGAGTGGGCTCCCCACGAGCGCACCTGGATGGCCTGGCCCAGCCCCAACCCGACCTTCACCGACGAGCGGGAGCTCGCGGAGGCCCGCGCGGCCTGGGGCGCCGTCGCCCGCGCGGTCCGCGCGTACGAGCCCGTGACCCTCGTGGTCTCGCCCGGCGACGCGGCGGGCGCCCGCGCCGTCGTCGGTGAGGAGGTGGAGCTGGTCGAGCGGGAGCTCAACGACGCCTGGATGCGGGACATCGGCCCGACCTTCGTCACCGACGGCGCCGGCGGGCTGGCGGCCGTGGACTGGACCTTCAACGGCTGGGGCGCCCAGGAGTGGGCCCGCTGGGATCACGACGAGAAGATAGCCCGCCACATCTCGGACCTCGTCGGCACGGCCACCTACAGCACGCCGCTGGTCAACGAGGGCGGCGCCATCCACGTCGACGGTGAGGGCACCGTGCTCCTCACCGACACCGTGCAGCTGGGCGAGGGCCGCAACCCCGGCTGGGGCCGCCAGCAGGTCGAGGCCGAGATCCACGCGCACCTCGGCACCACCAAGGCGATCTGGCTGCCCTACGGCCTCGCCGGCGACTACGGCACCTACGGCACCCAGGGCCACGTCGACATCGTCGCCGCCTTCGCCCGGCCCGGCGTCGTCATGGTCCACACCCAGCCCGACCCGGCCCACCCGGACCACGAGCGCTGCAAGACCATCGCCGCCATCCTGCGCGCGTCCGCCGACGCGCGGGGCCGGCGGCTGGAGGTCGTGGAGATTCCGGCGCCCACCGTGCTGGAGGAGGACGGGGAGTGGGTGGACTACTCCTACATCAACCACTACCTGTGCAACGGCGGTGTGGTGCTGTGCTCCTTCGACGACCCGCGTGACGAGGAGGCCGCCGAGATCTTCCGCGGACTGTTCCCCGAGCGGACCGTGACCCTCGTCGACGCACGTACGATTTTCGCCGGGGGCGGCGGCGTCCATTGCATCACCCAGCAGCAGCCGAAGGTCTGACCGGGCCGACGGCGGACCGATGAGGAGTGGGGACCATGGCGGAGGGCGGCGTACGCGCGGCGCGGAAGAACGCGCCACCGCGCGAGGACGTACTCGTCGCCGCCATGGCCACGATCGCCGAGCGCGGGCTCGAAGGGCTCACCATGGCGGGCCTGGGCCGGCAGGTCGGCATGAGCAGCGGCCACCTCCTCTACTACTTCGGCAGCAAGGACGAGCTCCTGCTGCAGACCCTGGAGTGGAGCGAGGCGGCGCTCGGCGACCAGCGCCGCGCCCTGCTCTCGCGGCGCGGCCCGGTACGCGAACGGCTCGGCGCGTACGTCGACCTGTACGTGCCCGAGGGCGCCCGGGACCCGCACTGGACGCTGTGGCTGGAAGTCTGGAACCGCTCCCAGAACGCCGGCCCCGAGGAACGCGACCGGCAGGCGGCCATCGAGGGCGCCTGGCACCGCGATCTGGTGGCGCTGCTCGCCGAGGGGATCTCGCGCGGCGAGTTCCGGACCGTGGACGCCGACCGCGTCGCCGCCCGGATCCGGGCCCTGCTGGACGGATTCAGCATCCAGCTGGCCGTGGGCCTGCCCGCGCTGGACCGGGCGGCCATCCTGGAGCACGTCCGGGAGTTCCTCACGGAGACGCTCTCCCCGCCGGAGACACCCCCGGCGGCCGAGGGACAGGTGCCCGCATGGTGAGATACGTGTCCACGGTCGGCGGCCGGTATGGCAGACTGCGGGGCATGCTTGCTCAGCCCATGATTATCGGCAGCAGCGCGCCGGTCCGCACTGACCGCTGAACCGTGGAAGAACTCCGCGGCAGCGGGCACCGTGCCCCCGACCCGCGCGCAGACCTCTCGCACCCGCGAGAGGTCTTTTCGTTTCCCGGCCACACTCCTGCCGGGACCGGACGGCGCGCGATGATGGGGGCAGTGACGGCGGCCTGCCCCTCTGGCGGGCATCCGGAGCCACCCATCCGACAGGAGTCAGATCAGCATGACGACGACAGAGGTCCTCGACGACAGCTTCCATGTCTTCGACACCACGCTGCGCGACGGCGCCCAGCGCGAAGGCATCAACCTCACGGTCGCCGACAAGCTGACGATCGCCCGCCACCTGGACGACTTCGGAGTCGGCTTCATCGAGGGCGGCTGGCCCGGCGCCAACCCGCGTGACACGGAGTTCTTCGCCCGCGCCCGCAGCGAGATCGCCTTCAAGCACGCCCAGCTGGTCGCCTTCGGCGCGACCCGGCGGTCGGGCGGCTCGGCCGCCGAGGACCCGCAGGTGCGGGCCCTGCTGGAGTCCGGCGCCCCGGTGATCACGCTGGTCGCCAAGTCCCACGACCGTCACGTCGAGCTCGCGCTGCGCACCACGCTCGAAGAGAACCTGGAGATGGTCCGTGACACCGTCTCCCACCTCGTCGCCCAGGGACGCCGCGTCTTCGTCGACTGCGAGCACTTCTTCGACGGCTACCGCGCGAATCCCGCGTACGCGAAGTCCGTCGTCCGCACCGCCCACGAGGCCGGCGCCGACGTGGTCATCCTCTGCGACACCAACGGCGGCATGCTCCCCGCGCAGGTGACGGCCACGGTCGCGACCGTCCTCGCCGACACCGGAGCCCGCCTGGGCATCCACGCCCAGGACGACACCGGCTGCGCCGTCGCCAACACGCTGGCGGCCGTGGACGCGGGCGCCACGCACGTCCAGTGCACGGCGAACGGCTACGGCGAGCGCGTCGGCAATGCCAACCTCTTCCCCGTCGTCGCCGCCCTGGAGATCAAGTACGGCCGGCAGGTGCTCCCCGAGGGGGCGCTCGCCGAGATGACCCGCATCTCGCACGCCATCGCCGAGGTCGTCAACCTCACGCCCTCGACGCACCAGCCGTACGTGGGTGTCTCCGCCTTCGCGCACAAGGCCGGACTGCACGCCTCGGCGATCAAGGTCGACCCGGACCTGTACCAGCACATCGATCCCGAGCGGGTCGGCAACACCATGCGGATGCTGGTCTCCGACATGGCCGGCCGCGCCTCCATCGAGCTCAAGGGCAAGGAGCTCGGCGTCGAACTCGGCGAGGACCGCGCGCTGGTCTCCCGGGTCGTGGAGCGCGTCAAGGAGCGGGAGCTCTCCGGCTACACGTACGAGGCCGCCGACGCCTCCTTCGAACTGCTGCTCCGCGCCGAGGTCGAAGGCCGCGCCCGCCGGTACTTCCGTACGGAGTCCTGGCGCGCGATCGTCGAGGACCGCCCGGACGGCACCCACGCCAACGAGGCCACGGTCAAGCTGTGGGCCAAGGGCGAGCGGATCGTCGCGACCTCCGAGGGCAACGGCCCGGTCAACGCGCTGGACCGGGCCCTGCGGGTGGCGCTGGAACGCTTCTACCCGCAGCTGGCCAAGTTCGAGCTGGTCGACTACAAGGTCCGCATCCTGGAGGGCAAGCACGGCACCGAGTCCACGACGCGCGTGTTGATCTCCACGACGGACGGCGTGCGCGAATGGTCCACGGTGGGCGTGGCCCCGAATGTGATCGCGGCGTCCTGGCAGGCTTTGGAGGACGCCTACACCTACGGACTGCTCCACGCGGGTGTGGAACCGGCCGAATAGCCGGACCGAGTCGGTCGCGGGTCCCGGCCCGTCGGCGTCGGCCACGACTTTATGTCCTGTTCACACAGGAAACCGGCGTTTCGGGTAGCGTCGTGAGTATGAGGACCAGGCTCATATCCATACTGTCCGGTCTGCTGCTCGCACTGTCGGCGACGGCCCTCGTGGGGGCCCCGCAGGCGGCGGCCGCCACCGGACCGGCTGCCGTGGCGGAGGCCTTCAAGGAGGGCCCCGTCTACGTCGATCCGCGTGCCGAGTCCCAGCTGCCGCAGCATCAGGCGGACGCACTCGCGCAGAAGATCAAAGACGCCGGGAAGCCCGTGTTCGTCGCCGTGCTGCCGGCCACCGCCGAGTTCCCCGCCGAGAACGTGCTGAGCGCCGTCCGGGCCCAGACCGGCATCACCGGGCTCTACGCGATCCGGCTCGGCGACGGCTTCGACGCCCGGGCCGACCGGGCGGTCATGCCGCCGGACGCCGTACGCAACCTCGCCGACGCGGTGAAGACCGGCGGCCCGGTGGACGCGGCCACCCAGCTCGACAACTTCGTGGACCAGGCCCTGAGTCAGGCCCGGGGCGGCGCCCCCGCCTCCTGGGACACCACCGACCCCGGCGCCCCGGTCGGCGGGCTGATCACGCTCGGCGTGCTGGCCGCGGTCGGCGGCGGCGGGGCGTACGCGCTGGTCCGCCACAGCCGCAAGAAGAAGGAAGAGACCCGGCGCGAGGCCGTCGCGCGTCTCGCCGTGGTCGTCGACGAGGACATCACGGCCTTCGGCGAAGAGCTCGAACGCCTCGACTTCCACCCCGGCGAGCCCGGCGCGGACGACGCCATGCGCAAGGACTACGAGCGGGGTCTCGACGCCTACGACAAGGCCAAGCAGATGATGGCCTCGGTCGAGCGCCCGGAAGAGGTCAAGGGCGTGACCCAGACGCTGGAGGACGGCCGGTACGCCCTGGCCTGCCTCGACGCGCGCCGTCAGGGCAAGCCGCTGCCGGTGCGCCGCGCGCCCTGCTTCTTCGACCCCCGGCACGGGCCGAGCACCGAGGACGCCACCTGGTCCCCACCGGGCGGCGCGGCGCGTACGGTACCGGTCTGCGCGGCCGACGCCGTACGGCTGGGCGAGGGCCTGGACCCGGCGGTCCGCCAAGTGGACACCGAGTGGGGGCCGCGCCCGTACTACGATGCCGGCCCGGCGTACGGCCCCTGGGCCGGCGGCTACTTCGGCGGCGGCATCCTGCCCGGCCTGCTCATGGGCACGATGCTCGGCTCCATGATGTCCACTCCCGCCTACGCCTCGGACTTCGGCGGGGGCGCGGGCAGCGGCTTCGAGGGCGGGGACGTCTCCGGCGCCGACTTCAACCCGTCCGATTTCGGCGGCGGGGACTTCGGCGGTGGCGGCGACTTCGGTGGCGGCTTCGACGGGGGCGGCTTCTGAGGCCATCCGGCCGCCGCCCCGTTCCGCCTTTCCGCCGGTTCGCCGCCCTGGCTCCGGCTTCCGCCGGTGCGTCGCTCAGGCCTGCCTGACGGCGGAGATGTCGAAGGTCAGCTTCACCTTGTCGCTGACCATCACACCGCCGGCCTCCAGGGCGGCGTTCCACGTCAGCCCCCATTCGGAGCGCAGGATCTCGGCGGCGCCCTCGAAGCCGACGCGCTCGTTGCCGTAGACGTCGGTGGCGGAGCCGTTGAACTCCAGGTCGATGGAGAGCGGACGGGTGACGTCCTTGATCGTGAGCTCCCCGGTGACGCGGTACCGGTCGCCGCCGAGCTGACGGGCCTCGGTGGACCGGAAGGTCATCAGCGGGAAGGCCTCGGCGTCGAAGAAGTCACCGCCGCGCAGGTGGCCGTCGCGGTCGGCGATGCCGGTGTCGACCGAGGCGGTCTTCACGTCGATGGCGGCGGTGGAGCGCGCCGGGTCGGTGCCGTCCAGGTGCAGGGTGCCCTCGAAGGCGGTGAAGGCACCGCGGACGTTGGTGATCATGGCGTGGCGGACGGTGAAGCCGATACTGCTGTGGGCGGCGTCGATCACGTAGTCGCCCGTGAGCGCGGCGAGCGCGGGATCCACGTCCAGCGTGGCGACGGCGGTGGCGCCTTCCTGGACCGGTGCGTTCTGGCTGCGGCGGGTGAAGAGACCCATGGTTTCCTCCTCGGTGGAAATGATTCGTTGAATCTTCAACAAGACCGACGCTAGACCTGTTCCGTTCAAATTTCAACATCTAGACGGTCTGTCGGGCCGTTTTGTAAGATGTGAACAAGTGACAAAGGCGCCCTCTGGCAGAGTCCCTGCATCCCCTGACACTTCTGTACGGGCCGGACAGCGGAAGACTTCCGAGACTGTGTGGAACCAACGGAGGTTTTTGGCCTCGCGCTTCGTAAGGTCGGTACATGACCGTTGTGGACCAGACTCCGAGCGAGCCGACGGACGCCCGCGGGCGCGTGGCCGAGCTGCACTCCCTGCGCGAGCAGGCGCGGCGCGGCCCCAGTGACCGGGCGACCGAGACCCAGCACGCCAAGGGCAAGCTGACCGCTCGTGAGCGCATCGCGTTGCTGCTCGACGAGGGCTCCTTCAAGGAGGTCGAGCAGCTGCGCCGGCACCGGGCGACCGGCTTCGGCCTGGAGGGCAAGAAGCCCTACACCGACGGTGTCATCACCGGCTGGGGCACGGTCGAGGGCCGCACGGTCTTCGTCTACGCGCACGACTTCCGCATCTTCGGCGGCGCACTGGGCGAGGCCCACGCGACGAAGATCCACAAGATCATGGACATGGCCATCGCGGCCGGCGCCCCGCTGGTCTCCCTGAACGACGGCGCCGGCGCCCGTATCCAGGAGGGCGTCTCCGCCCTCGCCGGCTACGGCGGCATCTTCCAGCGCAACACCAAGGCCTCCGGTGTCATCCCGCAGATCTCGGTCATGCTCGGCCCCTGCGCCGGCGGCGCCGCGTACTCCCCGGCGCTGACGGACTTCGTCTTCATGGTCCGCGAGACCTCGCAGATGTTCATCACCGGGCCCGACGTGGTCCGCGCGGTCACCGGCGAGGAGATCACCCAGAACGGTCTGGGCGGCGCCGACGTGCACGCCGAGACGTCGGGCGTGGCGCACTTCGCCTACGACGACGAGGAGACCTGCATCTCCGAGGTCCGCTACCTCATCTCGATGCTGCCCTCCAACAACCGCGAGAACCCGCCCGTCCACGAGACGAGCGACCCGGCCGACCGCCGTTCCGAGGTCCTGCTGGACCTGGTGCCCGCCGACGGCAACCGCCCGTACGACATGCTCAAGGTCATCGAGGAGCTCGTCGACGAAGGCGACTTCCTGGAGATCCACGAGCGCTGGGCCCGCAACATCATCTGCGCCCTGGGCCGGCTGGACGGCCAGGTCGTCGGCATCGTCGCCAACCAGCCCGGGCACCTCGCCGGTGTCCTGGACATCCATGCCTCCGAGAAGGCCGCGCGCTTCGTCCAGCTCTGCGACGCCTTCAACATCCCGATCGTCACGCTCCTGGACGTACCCGGCTTCCTGCCGGGCGTCGACCAGGAGCACGGCGGCATCATCCGGCACGGCGCCAAGCTGCTGTACGCGTACTGCAACGCCACCGTCCCGCGGATCTCGCTGATCCTGCGCAAGGCCTACGGCGGCGCCTACATCGTCATGGACTCGCAGTCCATCGGCGCGGACCTCACCTACGCCTGGCCCACCAACGAGATCGCGGTGATGGGCGCCGAGGGCGCCGCCAACGTCATCTTCCGCAAGCAGATCGCGGACGCCGAGGACCCCGAGGCCATGCGGGCCCGGATGGTCAAGGAATACAAGTCCGAGCTGATGCACCCGTACTACGCGGCCGAGCGCGGCCTCGTCGACGACGTCATCGACCCCACGGAGACCCGCGAGGTCCTCATCAGCGCCCTCGCGATGCTCCGCAACAAGCACGCCGACCTGCCGTCCCGCAAGCACGGCAACCCGCCGCAGTAGAGCGAAGGAGACCTGCCACCACATGAGCCGCACCGACACCCTGCTGCGCGTCGAGAAGGGCAACGCCGCGCCCGAGGAGCTGGCCGCGATCACCGCGATCCTGCTCGCGCGCGCCGCCGCCCCCGAGGCCGCCCCGGCCCACCGCACGGGCTCCCAGGCCCGCTGGCGCCGACTGGAGCGCACCCCGGGCTTCCGCGCCCCGCACAGCTGGCAGGGCTGACTCCCCGCGCATGACGAAGGCCCCGCACCCGTCCAGGGCGCGGGGCCTTCGTCATGCGCCTCCCGGCGCCCGACACCCGTACGCCGCCTGCCGCGCGAGCCGGCCCGGACACGGCGAAGGCCCCCGCGTCCCAGGACACGGGGGCCTCGCGGAGGCCGGATCCGCTAGCGCAGGCGCGCCATGAGGGCGTGCTCGACGAGCGTGATGAGCGCGCTCTTGGCGTCCGCGCGGTGGCGGGCGTCGGTGGTGATGATCGGGGCGTCCGGGCCGATCTGCAGGGCCTCGCGGACTTCCTCCGGGGTGTACGGCTGGTGCCCGTCGAAGCCGTTGAGGGCGATGACGAAGGGCAGGCCGCTGTTCTCGAAGTAGTCGACGGCGGGGAAGCAGTCGGCGAGGCGGCGCGTGTCCACGAGCACCACGGCGCCGATGGCGCCGCGGACCAGGTCGTCCCACATGAACCAGAAGCGGTCCTGGCCCGGCGTACCGAAGAGGTACAGGATCAGGTCCTGGTCCAGGGTGATGCGGCCGAAGTCCATCGCGACGGTCGTCGTCGTCTTGTCCCCGGTGTGGGTCAGATCGTCGATTCCGGCGGAGGCGCTGGTCATGACGGCTTCGGTGCGCAGCGGGTTGATCTCGGAGACCGCGCCGACGAACGTGGTCTTGCCCACGCCGAAGCCGCCCGCCACCACGATCTTCGCGGAGGTGGTGGAGCGAGGAGCCGCTCCGCCGTTAGAGCTTGCGAAGTCCACTGAGCACCCTTTCGAGCAGTGTCACATCTGGCTGACCGCCGGCAGACTCGTCGCCGCCGGGCTGATGAATGGCGACAAGGCCCGCCTCCGCCAAGTCGGCGACGAGGATGCGGGCGACACCAAGAGGAATGGAGAGAAGTGCCGAGATCTCCGCGACGGATTTGATCTCCTGGCACAGACGGCAGATGCGCTGGTGCTCGGGCAACTGCCCTTGCAGCCGGGCGGGATCGGCCGTGGTACTGACCAGCGCCTCGATGGCGAGCTGGTAACGCGGCCGGGTACGGCCGCCGGTCATCGCGTACGGACGCACCAGCGGGTTGTGGGCTTTCGGTGCCTGCTGCGCCCGCACCGGACGCGGAGGCTGCTGCTGGGGCATCTGCGGCTGCTGCGGCTGCTGGGGCTGGCCGTACGGCTGCTGCTGGTACGGCTGCTGCTGGTACGGGCTGTGCTCCGGCACGGGCCGACTGGGAGCAGAGGGGAAGTTGAAGCGGTTCTGGTCGTGCCCACCCTGCGGCTGCTGCGCGCCGCCATATGGATGTCCTCCGGGTGTTGTCACGTCTCCTCCTCCGACTCCAAGTACGCAGTACTCCCTGTGGAACCGCGCCACCGCACCCTATGGTGCGATGGCGCGAAACGCACTGCCTGTCTGTTAGTTGAGAAGGCTCCCCTGCAGTTCCGCGCGCAGGTCCGGGGTGAGGACGCTGCCGGCGCGGTCCACGAGGAGGGCCATCTCGTACCCTACGAGACCGATGTCGCACTCGGGGTGCGCGAGTACCGCGAGGGAGGATCCGTCGGAGACGGACATGAGGAAGAGGAATCCCCGGTCCATCTCGACCACGGTCTGGTTGACGGCGCCGCCCTCGAAGATGCGGGAGGCCCCGGCGGTCAGCGAGGTCAAGCCGGAGGCGACGGCCGCCAGCTGGTCGGCGCGGTCGCGGGGGAAACCTTCGGACATGGCCAGAAGGAGTCCGTCGGCGGAGACCACCACCGTGTGGGACACCCCGGGGGTGTTGTCCACGAAGTTGGTGATCAACCAGTTCAGGTTCTGTGCCGCCTGGCTCATCGAGCTCACACTAACGCTCCTGGTCATAGCTGTTACTTGACTGCTCAGAACCCTCGCTGCGTCCCTGCTGGACACCGCGTCGCAGGTTGCTCAACCTGCCACGGACGTCCTCCGGGGCGCGGGAGACCTGAGGGCCGCCCTGCGGGGTCGACTCCGCCGTGCCCTCGACCAGGTTGGCCTTGGGCACCCGCCGAGGGAGTCCGGACGGGGTGACCCCGCCCGCCTTCGGCTCACGGAGTTTGCCGGCCTGCTGCCAGCGCTCGTCGTTGCGTGAGCGCCAGGCCGCCGTGCCTTCCGTATCCTCCGGGGCACGCTCCGGTTCAGCGGCCTGCCGCTGACGCTGCGGCCGCTGCTCGAAGAGAGATCCGGCGGACTCCGCTTCCTGCTGCGCCGGCTGCCACTGCTGCTGGCTGCCGCGTCGCGGCAGGCCCGCTCCGGTCATATCGTGACCGGTGTCGGCAGCGGCGCCCGGACGGTTGAAGCCTACGCGTTCCGGGCCCAGTTCGGGACCGGCAGGGGATTCCGATTCGGTCCCGAAATCCTGCTGGTAGGCAGCCGGATAGGTGTTCTGACCGGGCCACTCGACTTCCGGGGACTGGGCTTCGTAGCCGTCCTCGTAGGCCGGAGCAGGCTGCTGCTGATCCTGATATCCGGCTTCCGGATAGGCGTAGCCCTGCTGCGGGTAGGCCTCGTAGCCCTGCTGCTCCTGGATCGCCTCCGGAGCCTCGTAGCCCTGCTCGGGCTGCTGCTCGTAGCCCTGGTACGGCTGGTAGCCGTGCTCAGGCTGGGGTTCCGGATAGCTCTGCTCCGGGTAGCCCTGCTGCTCCTGCGCGTAGCCCGTCTGGGCCTCCAGCGCCGCCCGGCGCTCCTCGCGTACGAGGGACCGGCCGACCGGGTCGAGTTTGCTGCCGTCGGGGCCCCGCTGGTCGTACTGGGAGTCGTCGAAGCCGAGCTCGGCGGCCGTCCGCAGCGGGGCGGCCTGCTGGGCCTGCTGCCGCGGAATGATCGAGGAGACCGTGAAGTCGTCGTCCGGAATGCCCTCGCCACCGCCACCGTGGGTGATGGCCTCGGGAAGCATGACCAGCGAGGTCGTTCCGGCGGCCTCGCCCGAGGGGCGCAGCTGGACGCGGATGCTGTGGCGGTCCGCCAGCCGGCCGACCACGAACAGACCCATGCGCTGGGAGATCGCGGCGTCCACGGTGGGCGGGTTGGCCAGCTTGTGGTTGATGTCCGCGAAGTCCTCGGCGGTGAGGCCGATGCCCTTGTCGTGGATCTCGACCATCACGCGGCCGTCGGGCAGGCGGGTCGCGTTGACGCGGACCTTGGTCTGCGGGGAGGAGAAGGTGGTGGCGTTCTCCAGCAGCTCGGCGAGCAGGTGCACGAGGTCGGTCACGGCCTGGCCGTGGATTTCGGCGTCGGAGACGCCGGAGAGCTCGATGCGCTCGTACTGCTCCACCTCGGAGGAGGCGGCGCGCAGGACGTCGACCAGGGGCACCGGCTGGTCCCAGCGGCGGCCCGGCTCCTCACCCGCGAGGATGAGGAGGTTCTCGCCGTTGCGGCGCATACGGGTGGCGAGGTGGTCCAGGCGGAAGAGGTTCTCCAGCTGGTCGGGGTCCGCCTCGTTGTTCTCCAGGTCGGTGATGAGGGTCAACTGGCCCTCGATCAGCGACTGGTTGCGCATGGAGAGGTTCGTGAAGATCGCGTTGACGTTCCCTCGCAGGAGCGCCTGCTCGGCAGCGAGCCGTACGGCTTCCCGGTGGACCTGGTCGAAGGCGCGGGCGACCTCGCCGATCTCGTCCTGGGAGTTGATCGGGATCGGCGCGACCCGGGTGTCGACCTTGCCGGGGTCGGTGCGCGAGAGCTGGTCGACGAGCATCGGCAGCCGCTGCTCGGCGACCTCGAAGGCGGCGGTGCGCAGGTGCGACATGGCGCGGCTCATCTGGCGGGCCATCATGGCGGCCAGGATGAAGGCGGCCAGCAGGGCTAGGACCACGATGGCACCGTTGGTGATGGCGTCGGTGCGGGCGTCGTCGGAGATCGCGATGGTGTCCTTGACGGCCTTGTCGAGGAGTTCCTTCTCGATCTGGTCGTAGCCGTCGAACTTCGCGGTGGCGGCGGCCTGCCAGTTCGAGGGCGTGGTGCCGCTCTGCGCCAGCTTGGTGTTCTTCTCGCCGCTGGCTATCGCCTGGGTCATGAGGGCGAGCGGCGTCTCGTTGGCCGACGTGGGCGGTGCCTTGAAAGCGACGCCGGACTGCTCCGCCTGCTGCTTGGCGAGGGCGAGCTTCTCGGCTCCGGCCCCGGCCTGCTTCTCCATGACCTCCCTGAGGCGGTTCACGTCCTCCTCGGTGCCGGCGGCGACGTACTCGCCGATGGCGATCTCTTCGAGGTAGGCGTAGGAGGAGAAGGCGACCAGCTGTGCCTTGCGGACCTCCTCGTCCGGACTCGGGCGCACCAGCAGGTGCGTGCCGACGGAACGCTGGAGGGAATTGGCCGCCTTGGCCAGCTGGATCGCGTAGACCATGCGGCCGTAGGAGGTCACATTGCCGGTGCCCAGACCCAGTTCGTTGGCGAACTGCATCAGGTAGTGCTGGACGAGTACGTAGCCCTCTTCGGTCGGGATGGGACCCGCCTGGGTGGGGAGGTTCTTCTTGGCCGTCTCCGGAACGGCGTAGGCCGTCTTGCGGACCTGCTCCAGCTTCGGCTCGTCCTGGCGGAAGAGCTCCAGACGGCGCTCCAGGCCCTGGTTGGCCGGCATGTCCTTGACGGCCTGGTCGAACTTCGCCTTGGCCGCGTTGGTCGTCGCGTGGGCCGTGGAGACCACCTCGCTGTTGCGGTCGCCCTTCAGGAGCGGCTCGGCGGTGAGGTCACGCTCGTTGAGCAGCGCCTGGCTGTACTCCGAGGAGGCCTGGACGACCCTGGCTATCTTCTCGGCATCCTTGGCCTCGTTCCAGGTGTCGATGGAGCCCTTCACCTGGAAGCCGCCCATGACCAGTCCCACGAGGACGGGCACGAGGAGAATGGCGTTCAGACGGGTGGGCACGCGCCAGTTGCGGGGGGAGAACCTGCTGGTGCTTCCACTGCTCGGGGGTGGGTCCACGGGCACGTCGACGTGCGACGCGGCCGCTCGCGGCGGCGGGGTGAAGTTGCCCCGTGCGGGTTCAACCGCGGGGCTCTCGTTGCTTCGCCTCACTCGACCAACAACCTCTCGGCGGTGCTACTAGCTAGTTCGTTGAATTCCAGCACGGTGAAGGCTGTGTTCCAAACAGTCGAAATCGGCGGTTCCCAGAGCCTTATGGCTAACATAAACCGGACATAAAGACCTTCCTGCGGCAAAAATGGGGGGAGTTGTGAACGTAGCGGCACCAACCGAACGCACGCAGTGGCGAACTGCCGCCAATTCTCTGTCGAAACGTTATGAACGCGAGGGGCGGGCCGTGTCGCAAGACACAGCCCGCCCCTCCACGCGTCAGCTGAAGCCGTGTTACTTGAGACGCGCCATGAGGGCGTGCTCCACGAGCGTGATGAGCGCGCTCTTGGCGTCCGCGCGGTGGCGGGCGTCGGTGGTGATGATCGGCGCGTTCGGGCCGATCTGCAGGGCCTCGCGGACCTCCTCCGGCGTGTACGGCTGGTGCCCCTCGAAGCCGTTGAGGGCGACGACGAACGGCAGGCCGCTGTTCTCGAAGTAGTCCACGGCGGGGAAGCAGTCGGCGAGGCGGCGCGTGTCCACGAGCACGATCGCGCCGATGGCGCCGCGGACCAGGTCGTCCCACATGAACCAGAAGCGGTCCTGGCCCGGCGTACCGAAGAGGTACAGGATCAGGTCCTGGTCCAGGGTGATGCGGCCGAAGTCCATCGCGACCGTGGTGGTCGTCTTGTCCCCGGTGTGGGTCAAGTCGTCGATCCCCGCGCTCGCGGAGGTCATGACGGCTTCGGTGCGCAGCGGGTCGATCTCGGAGACGGCGCCCACGAACGTGGTCTTGCCCACGCCGAAGCCGCCCGCCACCACGATCTTCGCCGAGGTGGTGGAGCGAGGAGCCGCTCCACCGCTAGATGTTCCGAAGGCCACTGAGCACCCTTTCGAGCAGCGTTACGTCCGGCGTGCCGCCGGCCTCTCCATTGCCCGGCTGGTGGATGGCCACCATGCCGGCCTCGGCCAGGTCGGCGACGAGGATACGCGCGACACCGAGCGGCATCGAAAGCAGTGCCGACACCTCCGCGACCGACTTGACCTCGCGGCACAGGGCGCAGATCCGCTGGTGCTCCGGGAGCAGGCTGGACAGGTGCATCGGATCGGCCGTCGTGCTGACCAGCGCCTCGATGGCGAGCTGGTAGCGGGGCCGGGTACGGCCGCCGGTCATCGCGTACGGACGCACCAGCGGCTGATCGCCTTCCGAGTACGAATCTCCGTACGCGTCGGGATAGGCGGGGGGCGGGGTCATTGATCCTCCGGGCTGGACAGCAGTGGTCAGCGTGCCGTCTGACAGGGCGGCCGGTGGGGGGACGGTATGACGGCCTGGTGGGCGTACTGGGTTCCGGGGGCGGGGGCCCCGGTCTCCCGGCCGGCAGTACGGTCCGGCCGGGAGATCGGCAGTCAGGTGAGAAGACTTCCCTGCAGTTCCGCGCGCAGGTCCGGGGTGAGGACGCTGCCGGCGCGGTCCACGAGGAGGGCCATCTCGTAGCCCACCAGGCCGATGTCGCACTCGGGGTGCGCGAGTACCGCGAGGGAGGATCCGTCGGAGACGGACATGAGGAAGAGGAATCCCCGGTCCATCTCGACCACGGTCTGGTTGACGGGCCCGCCCTCGAAGATGCGGGAGGCCCCGGCGGTCAGCGAGGTCAAGCCGGAGGCGACGGCCGCCAGCTGGTCGGCGCGGTCGCGGGGGAAACCTTC
>NZ_JBSFTS010000024.1:0-101341 GCF_053591375.1 Streptomyces sp. NPDC003034 | reverse complement strand
CGCTGGGCGGTCGTCGGTGAGACCTGGAAGCGCTCGGCGGCCCGGCGGTAGGTCCAGCCGTCCTGGACCACGCAGCGGGCCAGCCGCAGCCGTCCAGTCTCGGTCAGGGTGCATTACGGTGGGGCATGAGGGCCTTCTGTCGTTCGGTGGAGATGTCGCAATCCACACCGAACCCGGAAGGCCCTCACGTTCAAGAAGCCTCAGCCGAGACCTCCATCACCCGTCCACAAGCTCCCGGGGCAATACACCTAGTCCGCCCTGCCAGCTACAGCCAGCCGCGCTTCTTGATGATGACGTAGAGGCTGACGCAGACCACCGCCATCAGCAGGATCGCGAAGGGGTAGCCGGCAGCCCACTTCAGTTCCGGCATGGTCTCGAAGTTCATGCCGTAGATCGTGCCCACCAGCGTGGGGGCGAAGAGGATGGCCGCCCAGGAGGAGATCTTCTTGAAGTCGTCACCCTCACGCGGCTGACCTGTGGAAAGCGCGCGGAGAGGCCCTCTGATCTGCGGCGATCAGCCTTTCCGTCCCTTTCACCGTGCTGCCCGTTTGTACGGCCGATCCTCCCCAGCCGCTCCCCAACGCGGCTTCGTTCTCCCCAGATTCTCCCCAGCCGCGGCTGCCTCTGAAGACGGATCGCCGCTGGTCGGGACCGCGAACCGCCTGGCGTGACCGGCTACGCGACGTAGTGGCAGTGAGGCAGGAGTAGGTGGCCGTCATTCGCTTGGCGGCAGCTCGTGGCTGGGTACGGCTGCTCGTTCACAGGGGAACAACCGCTGCGCTCCTCGACGCCCAGGCCGCGGCGCCGCTCCTGCCCACCGGCCCGCCTCTGGCCGGAAAGGGAACCGGCCCTCCGCGTCCGGACGAGACTGAGGGAAGACGATCACCAGGATGAACAGGAGGCAAGGGTCCCGATGAATCCGTACGCGTACGTGCCCGCCGACGATCCGCTCTTCGGCGCGGTCCGGATCGAACTCGACCACGAGGCCGGGACGCTGGGCGTGAGCGGGGACGGTCTGCCGCCGGTCGACATCCGGCGGGCCCCGAACAAAGTGCCGGAGAGCCATGTGCCGATCGGGACGCGCGACCCCGAGCACCTCACTCTGCTCGTCGACGGTGCAGAGGAGAACCTGCGGCCGTCCAAGGGATTCCTGACCCGGCGCTCGTACCGGGTCGAGGTCGTCTCAGCGGCGCGGGAGTGCCGCTATCTGCTGGTTCCGGACTCCCTCGGCACCAGCCGGCTGCTGCGGGACGAGCGGCTGCTCGGCGTCTTCACATCGAGCGGCGACGGGCGCGTGTCGGTCGACT
This sequence comes from Streptomyces sp. NPDC003034, assembly GCF_053591375.1. Taxonomy (NCBI): domain Bacteria; kingdom Bacillati; phylum Actinomycetota; class Actinomycetes; order Kitasatosporales; family Streptomycetaceae; genus Streptomyces; species Streptomyces sp. NPDC003034. The sequence continues at coordinate 100,034 of NZ_JBSFTS010000024.1, read as the reverse complement.
GGGAGGCGGAGGGCGAGTCCGAGCGTGCCAGGGACCCGTACGACGCGTCCGTGGGGTACGGGCTCGCTGCGGCATTCGGCACCGGTGCCGACCCGATGTGGCAGCTCACTCTGAACGCCGCACTCGACCTGTGGCCGTGAGAGAACCTCAGTCCTCCGCCGGGGGCAGCAGGTGGGAGCAGGTCGAGCGTGCTACGAACGCGATGCCGTCGTAGTCCTCGGCCGGGACGAGCGGGGCGGTGTTCAAGCGGTAGAGGAACCGTTGGACGTTGGCGCCGAAGCTGCGCTGCGCGTGCGGGGCGTGCAGCCAGGTCGCGGGGTCGCCGGGGGAACCCGCGGCGCGGAGGTCCGCGTAGTAGTCGCCGGGTACGGCGTGCGTGAGTCTGGCCTCCAGGGAGCGGAGGCCGGTGCCGATGCGGTGGCGGGCCGGCGGGCGCTGAAGGTCGTTGCCGCGGCGGGCCAGGAAGGAGCCCTTGCCGAAGAGGAGGGCCAGCGCGTAGTAGGCGTTGCCGTACCGTTCGCGGAGTCTGCTGCCGAGGGCCGGCACCTGGTCCCCGTACGTGCTCTTCGCGATGTGCCCGTTGTGTGCCCAGACCATGACGCGCGCCTCGGGGTCGTCGTCCACGAGCCGTGCGACGGCCTCGGCCATGTAGCGGTCACGCGCGGCGTACACGCCGTCCTCGCCGCCCGGGGCTTCGAAGGGCCGGGTCACCAGGTCGGCGGCGCGGACCAGGATCCGCGCGTGTTCCAGAGCCTCGTCGGCGTCGTCGCCGGTACCCGACCGCTCGACCTGGTCCGCGACGAGGCGGGCGATCTCCTCGGCACGCCGCAACAGGGCCTTGTCCGGGTCTGGGAGCGAGCCCGGGCGGGCCCGCACTAGCACGTCCAAGGCGCCCACGCGCCCGGCCTGATCGGGCGCCGTCCGGCGCAGAAAAGCGGCGACGGCCGCGACCGAGTCGGCGCAGAGCTGGGGGTCGGTTCCCACGAAGCGGATCCGGCGCCCTTCGGGCAGGTCGCGGTTGTGGGCGCGCAGCCACTCGACGAGGTCGACCATCTCGCGGGTGCGCCAGGTCCAGAAGCCCAGCCTGGCGACGAGCCGTTCGGGGGAGCCCGCGCCGTACCGGACGTACGCGTCGAGCGCGCGGGCGGCGGACTGGCTGGCCTCCATGGCGAGGGTGGTGAACCCCTCCTCACAGACCAGGAACTCCACGATGCGGTGCTTCAGCCGGAAGAACTCGCCCGTGCCGTGGGTGGATTCCCCCAGGCCGACGATCCGTGTCCCCCGCAGTGCCTCGCCCAGGGGTTTCAGGTCCTCCACCGGCGCGCCGGGGGTCAGGGTACTCAAGGGGTTCGCGTGCTCGTTCAGCCATCGGGCGATGTCGTCGGGCACCGTCTTGCCTCTCCTCACCGCGTGCGGGAGGGCGGCACGCGGTGATGCCCCTGCCTCTCGCACCCGTTCATGGTTCAGTTCGTCGCCTCCCGGCAGGCCGCGAGGATCTCCTGGAGGTCCCGTACGGCGTCCGGTCGGCCATGCTCGGAATACACTCCCGCGACGTTGACGACAACTTCGTCCACCCCTGCCCGATCGAATTCGGCCAGCTGTGCGGCGATGTTCCCGGGCGTGCCGTAGAGGAAGACTCCGGAGTCGACGAGGGCACGGGCGCCGAGGCCCGGGCGGCTGTGGTGGACGCGAAGGCCGGCGCGGCGCAGCATGTCGCAGTAGTGCGGCCCGGCGAGGTGGACGTGGGCCGCTGCGAAGGCGAGCCGGTAGGCGTGGCGTCCGGGACGGTCGACGGCGGCGTGCACGACGGTGACCATGCGGGGCACCGGGCGGCCCGACTCGGCCGCGCCCTTCGCCATGGCGGGCAGCAGGGTGTCGCGGACGTAGCCGGGCGGGGTCATCCAGCTGATCGCCGCGTCCGCCGCCCGGCCCGCGGCCCGCGCGAGCGTCGGCCGGAGCACACCGAGCCCGATCTCCACTCCCGGGTGCGGCAGGCCTGGCAGACCGAGGGAGGCGCCGAGGCCGGGTCCGGCGACTCCGTCCGCGGTGCCGATCAGGCGCCGCACCTCGGTCAGGTATTCCACACAGGCATCGCGTGGGCTGTCGTACGGCTTTCCGTGCAGTCCGGCGACGACGTCGGGGGTCGCGGGACCGAGTCCGATGGTCGTGCGGTGTCCGGTGAGGGCGGACAGGGAGCGGGCCTGGATCGCCGCGTCCAGCGGATGCCGCAGCGGCATGAGGGCGACGCTGGTCCCGACCGGGACGCGGTAGCCCATGCCGGCCAGGTAGGCGAAGACCTGCTGGGTGTCGGCGCAGAGGGACTGGCCCTGCCAGAGGCGGGCCGCGCCTCCGTCGCGGACGAGCGCGGCGAAGGGGGCGACGTGCCGGGGGTCCGTCGGCATGGCAGGGTACAGGACGGATACGCGCATCACTCGGCCTTCAGGGGGACGCGGCTTCGGTCAGGTAGCCCGAAGCCTGGATACGGAAGAGCCGGGCGTACACGCCGTCGGCCCTCAGGAGGTCATGGTGCACTCCGTCCTCGATGACCTTGCCGTTCTCCAGGACGACGATCCGGTCGGCCATCCGGACCGTGGCGAAGCGGTGGGCGATGACCAGGGAAGTGGCGCCGCGGGCGACGTCCTTGAGCCGGCCGAAGATCTCCGCTTCCGCCTCCGCGTCGATGGCGGCCGTCGGCTCGTCGAGGACGACGACGGGAGCGCGGCGCATGAAGGCTCGACTCAGGGCTATCTTCTGCCACTGGCCGCCGGACAGCTGGTGGCCGTCCTCGAAGTGGCGGCCGAGCGTCGTGTCGTAGCCACGGGGCAGCGCCTCGACGAACCCGTCGGCGCCGGCGGCCCGTGCCGCCTCGGCGACGCGCGCGGTGTCCTCGCGGGCTTCGACGCTGCCGAAGCCGATGTTGTCGCGGACGGGCAGCTCGTAGCGGATGAAGTCCTGGAAGATGACGCCGATGTGGCGTTGCAGGTCGTCGAGGTCGTACTCCTCGATCGGGACGTCATCGACGAGGATCTGGCCGCTCGTCGGCTCGTAGAGCCGGGTGAGCAGCTTGACCAGCGTCGTTTTGCCGGAGCCGTTCTGCCCCACCAGCGCGACGCATTCACCCGCGGGCAGGGTGAAGCTGACGCAGTCCAGGACGACGCGGCCGGTGCCGGGGTAGACGAAGCGCACGTCGCGGAACTCGATGCCTTTGCGGAGCGTGTCCGGGAACGGGCGGGTGCCGCCCTTGATCTGACGCTCAGGCAGGGCGAAGAAGTCGAAGAGATTGCCGAGGAACAGGCTGTCCTTGTAGAGAGCGGCGATGCCGAGCAACATGCCGTGAGCGGAGACCTGGATCGAACCGACGGCTTGGAGGTAGCCGGCGAGCTGGCCGACCTGTCCGGCGTGGGTGGTGGTGTGGATCGCCCAGAGCACGGCGCCGGAGGAAGCGGCGACGCTGAGGAGACCGAGGACGCCGCCGAGCACGGACTGTCGGCGGGCGAGACGGCGGTCTACGTCGAAGAAGGCGCGGATGAGCCGGGTGTAGAGGTCCACCAGGTGCGGGCCGAGCTGGAAGAGACGGACCTCCTTGTAGGAGTGGTCGGTGGTGGTGAGGTGCTGGTAGTAGTACACGCGTCGCCGGTCGGCGGTCCGGTCGTACTCGATCTCGTACGCCCTGTGGCTGAAGAGCATGTACGAGACGACGGACGGCATGGGCGAAAGCAGGATCACCAGGGCGATCCAGGGGCTCCAGGAGAACAGCACCACGCTGACGGTCACCAGGGTGACCAACTCCCTCGCGACCTCCAGGAGCTGGGTGAAGACCTGGTAGACGCGGCCTCCGCTGCTCTCCTGGAAGGCGCGTTGCATCTTGTCGTAGACCTCGGCGTCCTCGTACTGCTGGAGGTCGAGCATGGTGCCCTTGCGCATCACCCATTCGCCGATGCGAGCGGTGAGTTCGAGCCGCAGGAGAGTGTCGAGGTACTGCAGGAAGGTGCCCAGGACATGGCTGGCGAGGCCCACCCCGAGAAGGGCGGCGCCCGCCATGAGCGCGGCCCGTCCGGCGTCCCGGTCGCCGGTGACGGCGTCGGCCACACCCTGCACGGCGGCGGCGACCAGCCCGATCTGCGCGGCCGGTATGAGGGCGAGGAGGAGGGAGACGCCGGTGAAGGCGGATACCCGCAGTGGGCTGAGCCGCCAGAACAGCGTACTCACGCGCAGCCAGATCATCGGCCCTCCCTCTCCCTCGCGGCCGTGCGGCCCCGGACGGCGCGCCGGACGTGGGCCCACAGGACGTGGCTGCGGGCCTCCCGTTGGAGGTCGATGGGGAGGAGCCGGTTGATCTGCATGTGCGCGAGGCTGGCGAGGATGGCGTCCTCGGAGCCGACCAGGAGGCCACGGCGGGCCGCCTCGCGGACGGCTGCGGCCGTCTCGGCGACGGCGGGAGCCTGCGTGGCGAACGTCTCCTGGAGGAGCAGCCGGTGGGCCCGCCCTTCCTCGTGCGGGTCGCGCTCCCACGGGCTGAGGAGTTCGCACAGGTAGGCGCGGTGTTCGCGGAATAGGGTCCGGGTGTCCCGGACGTGGGCCTCGTCGTGGCCGCCGGTGTGGTGGGTGAGCGCGCCGCCCGGCGGCACGCCCCACTGGGTGTGAAGGGTGTCCAGAGCGGCGACGGCGAGGAACTCGGGCCTGATGTCGGGCTGTCGCGACAGCAGCAGGGCGGTGGCTCCGCTGTTGGCCGCGAAGAGCCGCTCGGCCGTGTCGAAGACCTCCGGGCCGCCGTAGCGGGCGATCTCCGGTGCATAGCCTGCGAGCTCGAGGTCCATGGCTAGTCCGCGGGCGACGAGATCGCGTCCCCACGCGGTGACGTGGGTGAGGGTACGGTCGGCGTCGGTGCCGCGGACCCGCAGGCGCAGGTGCGGGAAGGGGTCGGCGTAGCGGATGTAGAACCAGCGGTCCAGCAGTCCTTCGCGGCCCAGTCCCGCGACGAGGTCGAGCAGCGGGCCGGCGATGATCTCGTCCTGCCGCTCGGGGGCCGCGTAGACCTTGAGGAACGTCCAGGCGCCGCCGGGCAGGTGGCGCTCCACGGGCACCTCGCGTCCTTGCCGCGGCACGGGAGCGCGGGTGACGCGTTCCGCGTCGCGGGCGAGGACGGGCACGACCACCTCGGCGGCGTAGCGCTCGCCGTAGGCGTCCTGGAGCCACATGCCGTCGAAGGACGGCAGCATCTCATGGAGGACGAGGGTGCCGCGCGTGTCCAGCTCCGCTCGGAGTTCGGCGAGGCAGGCGGGGTGGCCGAGGTCCAGCAGCAGCCGTTGGTCGGATTCGACGAGATAGACGTGGCGGGGCACGTTCCAGCGGCGGCGCCAGCCGTCGAGGTCGTCAAGCGGGTGCGCGGACGGTGGGCCGGCTGCGGGTGCCGCGAGACCGGCCCTGCCGTGCGCGTCCGCGGTGTCCGTGGTCGCGGGTCCTGCGGTGAGCCGCCACTGCGCGGGGCGCAGGACGATCTGCCCGCGGGTGACGCGCGGCAGGAAGGGGGCCGCTTCGGCGGGGCCCCAGTGGAAGCCGGAGGGCATGATGCAGCCGTCCTGGGAGGCCTCGAGCAGGAACCGGGCCACGTTCGGCGCCATCGTCGGGCTGAGCATGTGGTGCTGGGCGACCACGACCTCCCGGTCGAGTTTCCGGGACCACAGGTGGAACCGGTCCCCACTGACGCCGACGAGGATGTCATCGAGCGGGAGGACCTGGTCAGGGCCGACGGACGGCGCGGTGTTGACGGGGATCTCGTACGGCCGGACGGAAGGGCGCAGGGTGATGTTGGCCGCACGGCCGTACGGGGGCAGGAACGCGAGCTCCGCGTAGGCGACGTCGGGGAAGAGCGCCTCCTCGGCGCGGGCGTATCCGCGCAGCCGCTCGGAGGTGGACTTGCCCAGCAGCTCGCTGAAGCGCCCGAAGGTGCGGCCACCGTAGGTGAGGCTGTCGTAGCGCAGCACGGCCCGCCAGTCCCCCCGGTCGAGGGCGGCGCGGTCGGCGGCGTGCAGTTGCAGGTAGACCTCCATCGCGGGCGGCGGGTCGGGCACCGGCCCGCGCGGGGCGAGGCGCTCCAGCCAGGCGTCGGTCAGCTCGACCTCGAAGGACCTGTCCCACCAGGCCTGCTGGGCGAACTCGACGAGCAGGGCGTCCAGTCCGGCGGTGTGCTCGCGCGTCGCCGCCGGCAGTTCGATGCTGCGCGGCGGATTGGTGTAGGTCGGCGGGGCGTCGAGCCCGGTGTCGGGGCTGAGCAGACCGAGCACCGGGATGCGGGTGCCCTCGCCATAGCGTTCGGTGAACTCCTTGCGGTATCGCGTGAGGTGGTTGCCCCTGCCGTGGGCGGCGCTCAGGCGCACCAGGACGCCGACGGCCTCGGCCGCCGCCTCGCCGATGGACGCGTTCAGGACGGGATCGTCCAAGTGCAGCGCCGTGTCGGCCTGGTAGGAGCGGCCGTCGTGCCCGGGGACGAGGTCCTGCTGTGCGGCGGCGAGTCGGCGCAGGGAGGCGGCGTCGTCCGCCCGGTCGGCGAGGTCGGCGACGGCGCTGAGCCGGTCGGCCGTCTCCTGCGCGGCGGGGATGCCGGTGAGCCTCTTCAGGACGTGGTGTTCGGGCCGCTCCGCGGTCTGCGGGGGCCTCAGGTCGCTGATGAGGAAGCCGAGGTCCCACATCTGCCGGACCAGGCCCTCGACGGTCTCGGCCGTGACCTCGGGGAAAGCGGCGACGAGTTCGGCGGTGATCCGCTCGTACGGGACGGGAGTGGCGGAGGTCCGCATGACGAGCTCGACGGCGGGTGTGGCCCGGATGCGCACGGTGCGGGCGTCGTGCCGACCGTACTTGTCGGCCTGCGGCAGGACCACGCGGTCGCCGGCCGTGTCCGCCATCGGGTTGAGGACGAGCCGGAGCCTGCGGAGCAGGTCGTCGGATTCGTCGAGGCGCTTGATCAGCCCGAGCAGCCAGCCCATGTCGGCGCGCACGCGCAGCCGGTGCTCCTCGGGCCGGCCGAGCCGGGCGGTGGTAGCGGGGCCGAACTCGCCCATCGCCACACCGGAGAAGGCCCCGAAGGGCGTGGGCCGGGTCGCCATGCGCGTGACGTAGCGCAGCAGCCCGGAGTGCAGCCGGCGCAGGCGCTTCTCGCTGAGGTCGCCGATCCGGTCGAGACTGTCGGTCATGTCCTCGCTTGCGACGAGCAGAGCGCGCGTGACGTCGGGACGGCGGGCGAGGTCGACGAGGGCCCGCGGGGTGTCGTCGGGGTCCGCGGTCACGTCGAGCCAGGTGCGGGCGGGCAGGGTCGGGGAGCGCAGGAGGAAGAAGCCGACGGGCTCGTACGGGGTCATGGCCGTCACCGGCCGAGGAAGGCGCGGAACCAGTCGGGCCGCCGGTCGCCGGTGGCGGCGAGCAGCGTGAGCGCGACGCCGGTGACACCGGTGAGGAGTCCCGGGTCGTCGACGGGTTTGCCGGGCTCCTCCAGGTCGGCGAAACCGAGCGGGCGGTCCGGCTCGTGGCGGTCGAGGAGGTCCCCGACCAGTTCCGGCAGCCGCTCGCGGGCGGCGGCGCTCCAGGGGGCGAACTCCAGTGTCAGCACGACCAGTCCGGCGAGGCCGTGGCAGAGGGTCGGCGACAGTGGCCGCAGGTCCCCGAGGCGGGCGAGCGCACCCTCGAAGGCGGTGACGGCTTCGGCGCGCAGTTCGTCGTCGCGGGTGGCCTCGGCGACCGTGAGGAGGGCGCCGGCGACGCCGAAGGTGCCGTAGCACCAGGCGATCCGGTCGTGCACGCATCCGGCGGAGACCTCGTGGCCGTGTTCGTCGACGGGCGTGCCGTCGCTCCACAGGGGGCCGTGTGCGTCGGTGTCCGCCTGTGCGCGGATCCAGCGGCTGAGGGCGGTGACGGCCTCGAGGTGGCCTGGGCGGCGGTTGCCCGCCGCCCAGGCGGCGGCGAGGGCTGCGGCGATGCCGGGGACGCCGTGCGAGACACCGAGGTTGAGGTACCCGTAGGGGTACTTGACGAGGTGGTCGGCGACGGGCGGGTAGTACGCGGGCATGATGAGCCAGCGTTGGGGAGTGCCCTCGGTCTCGGCGGGTCCGGTGAGCCAGATGAGGTAGTCGGCGAGGACGGCGGCGGCCTCGGCGACCCGCTCGGAGGGCTCGGGGACGGAGCTCAGCTGGGCGAGGGTGCCGGCCGCGCCGGTGACGAGGTCGTAGTCGAGGTCGCTGACGGCCCGTTCGGTGCGGTGCGGGGGAGCGGCGCGGACCTGTTCGGCGAGCTGGTCCGTGAGCCGGTCGAGGCTGGGTCGGAAGCGTGGTTCGTCGCGGGTGACGTCCGCGAGGGCGAGGAGGAGGCCGCTGGTGCCGGCGAACAGACCGTGGTGCTGGAGAGGTTCGGTCTGGGTGGAGAGGACCGCCTCGCGTATGTGGCCGGAGGCCGTGTCCAGGTCGCCGAGCCCGGCCCGGGCGGCGTACAGGTGAAGCAGCGCGGAACCGGCCTGGCCGTGGGCAAGACTGGGCGGATACCAGGCGCCGGCGGTGTCGCTCTGCTCGGCGGCGCGGAGCGCGAGCTCCTCGACCTGAGCGGTGGTCGTGGTCTCCCTCAGAACCTGCCGGACGGCTGTCCGCGCGCGGCTCACGAGGCCGTCGTCTGTCACGCGGGCCCAGGTTTCGGTACCGTGGTGGGTGAGGTGCATGGTGGTCGACCCCTGTCTGTTCGGCGTGCATCTCTCGCTCTGCGACGACAGGTGCTGCCGTGTCTCGACCACGGCAGCACCCGTCGGGACTTGGCCCGTGGCTACTTGCCGCCCACGCAGAAGGTCGTGCAGAGCGAGGTGCAGACACAGGTCTTGCTGGCCTGGCAGGTCACTCGGGTGCAGACGGTGCGGGTGGCGATCCCCGAGATGGACGGCGGGGGCGCCTGCTCACCGGTGGGGCCGGCGGGGGCGGCGATCCGGGCGTCCAGGTCGAATGCGTCAGTCATGTCTTTCCTTTCGTCATTCCGCCCGGCGAATTGATTCGCCGGGGGCTCCGGAGGTTTTTCCGGCGCCAGGGAAATCATGTCGAGCTCCTTGCGTCCGTTCCATTGGCCGTGGCGACAGTATTCGCCGTGGGCCCGGATTCCGAACGGATGGCATTTCGGAACTCTTTACGGACCAAGCCGGTTCCCGGCGTCCGCGTGCTCCGTGGAGAACACGTACGAAGCCAGGCAGACGGCCAGGCGTGACGAGAGTTCGAGTTTCTCCATGACCGCGGCGACATGTGCGCGCACGGTCCGTTCGGTCACGTGCAGCCGCTGGGCCATCGTTTCGTTGGAGAGCCCTTCGGCGAGCAGGAGGAAGGTCTCCTGCTCGCGCGGGGTGAGTCGGCTGACCCGTTCCAGGGCCGGTGTCCAGTGCGGTGCGCCCGGCGCGCGGTCGCCGGCGGTTGCGTGGGGTGCGGTGGGGGTGCGGGGAGTGGTGGGGCTCACGGTGCTGCGACGCTCCTGTCTGGGGCGGGCCGGCCGAGCGGCCGCGTGAGGTGGTCGGTGGTCAGCCTGCGATAGAACGGGTTCTCAGCGAGCAGTTGTTCGTGCGTGCCCTCGGCGCCGACACGGCCGTCGTCGAGGACGACGATCCGGTCGGCCGCCCGGACGGTGGACATGCGGTGGGCGACGACGAGCAGGGCGCGTTCCCGGGAGATGTCCCGCAGGACGTCGGTGAGTTCCCGTTCGTTGATGGGGTCGAGTTGCGACGTGGGTTCGTCGAGGAGTATGAGGTCGGGCCGGGCGAGCAGGGCGCGGGCGATGGCAACGCGCTGGCGTTCGCCGCCGGAGAGGTTGAATCCCCGATCGCCGACTTCTGTCTCCAGTCCGTTCGCCAGACGTTCCACGAGTTCTTCGAGATTCACCATCCGGAGCACTTCCCGGATTTCTCTCTCATCCGCCCCGGGTTTCGCGTAGACGAGATTGTCCCGCAGGGTTCCGTACAGCAGGGGCGCGTGTTGCTCGACCAGGGCGATACGGGCCCGGAGGTCGCGCGGATCGATGCCCCTGACGTCGGCGCCGTCGAAGAGGACGTGTCCGCCGTCCGGTTCGTGGAACTTTTCGGCGAGGGAGACGATCGTCGTCTTGCCGGCGCCGGACCGGCCCACCAAGGCGATGAGCCCGGTGCGCGGCACGGAGAACGAGACGTCGCGCAGTACAGGACGGTCGTCGTACGCGAAGGAGACCCGGCGCAGTTCGAGGAGCGGGGTCGCGGGCGACGCGGCAGGGCCAGGAAGCGGTACGGGCGTACCGTCCTCCGGGTCCTGCTCGACGGGCAGGCGCAGGACGTCCTCGATCCGGCGGAGCGAGCCGAGGCCGCGCTGGATCAGGCTGAGCGCGTTGAAGAGGCCTGCGAGCGGCATGACCAGGTAGGTCGCGAACAGCAGGAACGCGACGAGTTCGCTGACGGACATGGAGCCGTCGGAAACCCGGACCGCGCCGACGAGCAGGACGAGGAGGAACGAGCCGTTGACCGCGATCTCCATGGCGGGCCCCACGACGGACCCGAGCTTCGCGGAGCGAACGCCGGCGGTGAAGGCGGCGTCGATGTCCGCGCCGATGCGCTCGGCCTCCCGGTGTTCGGCGCGGGCCGCCCGTACGGTCCTGATGCCGCCGAGGGCGCGTTCGAGGTCGGCGGTCATGGCACCGACACCGGCGAGGGCCTGCTCGGTGCTGGTCCGGATGCCGGCCATCACGCCCGCGACGAGGACGGCGGCGACCACCAGCGTCCCGGCGACCACGAGGAACATGACGGGGTCGATCCACAGCATCAGTCCGGCGGCGCCGACTCCGGTGATGGTGACGGTCACGAGCTGGACGAAGCTGCCCGCGACCATGTCCCGCAGCATGGTCGTGTCGGTGCCGACCCGGGAGAGCAGGTCGCCGGCGCGCCGGCCGTCGAGTTCTCGGAGGCGGACGAACAACAGCCGTTCGACGAGCCCGCGGCGCAGGCGCCGGACCACGCTCTCGCCGGTCACGTCCAACAGGTACTGACCGGCCGCCTCGAGGGCGGCCTGGACGAGGAAGAGAGCGGCCAGCGTCACGCCGAGCGCGGCTACGGCCCGGTCGGCGGAGACCCGGTCGATCAGACGCATGGTCAGCAGCGGCTGGAGCAGTCCGAGGGCGGTGCCGACGAAGGTCAGCGCGAGCGCGGCTCCCACGGTCCGGCCGCTGCCGCGCAGCAGGCGCAGCAGATCACGGGTGCCCGGGCGGGCGCCGTCGGCGGGGTTCTCCCCCGGGTGCGCCTTGGTTGCGGGCCCGCCCTCGGTTCGCCGACCGGTTTTGGTTGCCGCGCCGGACGGATCCGAGTGTTCGGTCATGAAGGGCTCCTCTCCTCGCTCCCGGAGCCCACGGTGATCAGCCTCCGGAAGTAGCTCTCCGGCAGTTCCTCGCCCACCAGTCGGCCCTCCGCCTCGACCCATGCGTGGGCGCCGAAGGGCGGCGCGGCGCGGACGCCGACGCACCACGTGGGCCACTCGCCGCGGGCCCGGCACAGCAGGGCCGTGGCGACCGAGCGCGGCAGGCAGCCCTCGCGGCCGGCGCAGACCGCGCTGACCGTGGTGACGGCCCGCCGAGCCCAGTGGGTCCGGTCGTGGCCGGCCGGGCGGGCCCCGCGGGACACCACGCCGAGCACCCGCGCCAGCCGGGCCGGCGGCAGGAGCAGCAGGGGTCGGCCCACCGCCACGGCGAGGCGGGCTCCGGCGCGCTGAGCGAACGACGTCCCGTTGTGGGTCTCCGGGACCGGATGGAAGCTCACGGGCTGACCAGCCGGGCGTTGCGCAGGGCGGAGAGCAGGGCGCTCACGTCGGCCTGCGCCCGGTCCGCATCGACGTCGAACCGGGCGCACAGGGCATCGGCGATGTCCTTCGCCGGGGTGCCGGCGAGCAGGCCCGCCAGGACCGAGCTGCCGGTTGGATTGAGCTCCCAGTACTCACCCGTTCTGCCGTCGAGCAGGACCTTGCCGTAGTCGGTGTCCACCACGGACACGTCCTCACGCAGTTGCATGGGTTCCCCTTCAGATGGTGCGGAGCCAGATCTCGCAGGCGAGAGTGGCGTCGAGGCCGCCGTGCCGGAGTTCGGGCGACGAGGGCCGCATCGTGATGTCCAGGAGCTTTTCGGCGTCGACCAGTCCGGCCTTGGCGAGCAGCGAGTCCCGCCACAGCTCGGCGAGGCGTTCGCGGTTCTCCCGCAGCCCATTGGCGGCGTCGGCCGAGGCCTCGCCCTTGGTGGTGCGGCGCAGCAGCGCGTCGGGCATCCGGCCGCGCATCGCGCGCTTGAGCAGCGGTTTGAACTCCCAGGGCGTGGCGCGCTCCTCGGAGCGGACCGACCAGCACGCCTCGACGACACGGTCGTCGAGGAAGGGGCTCGCCAGCGGCAGCCCGCTGTGCTCCGCGACCTGGTGCAGGACGCGGGTGGTCCGCGTGCCGTGGTGCAGGGTGTGGATCTCGTTGTGGAGGGCGCGGGTGGTGCCGCGCGGCTGTGCCGTGCGGGCGGCCTCCCGCAGGCTCCGGCGTACGGAGGCGGCGGCGTCGGCGGAGGCCCAGACCGGCAGACGGGGCGGGATGTCCCAGCCGAAGACGTCCGGGCTGTGCGGGGCGGGTCGCGGGGCGGTGACGTCGTCGGCGACTTCGGCGAGCCACCGGCCGTAGGGGCGGCTGTCGGCGAGGACGGCCAGGGTCTCGCGCAGCGACCAGCGGTTCTGGGCACGATAGCCGCGGATGCTGCGCAGGGCCGTGAGGGGACGGGTGGTCAGCAGGTCACGGTGGTGGGCGGGATGCCCCCACAGGACGTGGTCGCCGCCCATGCCGGTGAGGTGGAGGCGGGACCCGCCGGCGAGGAGCCGGTCGTGGCCGACCAGCTGGCGCGGCTGGTCGAGGATGGTGGGGAGGGGTTCGTCGACGGGTCCGCGCACGTCCAGTAGACCGCTGTAGAAGAGCGGGATCTCGTCGATGTCGAGCAGGATGTGCTCCAGGCCGTCGATCTCGGCGGCGGCGAGTCGGGCCCAGTGCACGTCGTCGTCGCCCGGGTCCCTGCTGGGCATGGTGAGCGCGGGTAATGGTGCGGTGCTCACGCCTGCGGCGAGGGCGCAGACGGTGGTGGAGTCGAGGCCGCCGGAGAGGTCGGCGCTGACGCTCCCGGCGATGTCCACCCGCAGGCGTACGGCCTCGTCCAGCGCCGTGCGGAGCGCCTCCGCACCCTCGGCCAGCGGGACTTGTGTCTGCGGGGGCTGCCACCAGCGGACCGTCCGGGGGGCCGAGCGGCCGAAGCGCAGGAGTTCGCCGGGGACGACGGAGTGCACACCGCGCCACAGGGGCACGTCACCCAGCGGGTCCGGGACGGAGTCCAGCAGCCGCAGGGCGAGGACGTCCTCATCGACGGGCGCGTCGAACAGCCGGGCCAGGACGTCGGCGCGGTTGGCGGCGACGGTGATGCCGTCCTCGGTGGCGTGGAAGAGCCGGCGCATCCCCGAGGCGGTGCCGTGCGCGTGGATCTCGCCGTGTGCCTCGGCGATGACGTGGAAGTCGCCGGGGAGGCGCGCGGCGACTTGGTGGACCGTGCCGGGATCGCGCACCCCGGCGATGTGCGCGGTGAGTTCGGGTGCGCCGACGGGAGTGTGTCCGATGAGCGCCACAAAGAGTCCTTGGTCGTTTCGGGCCTGGACGGAGGTGGCCCAGCTGCCCAGCACGAACGGTCTTCCTGACGGGTGTGTGAGGGTGCGTTCGCCGCGTATCCCAAGTCGGGAGGCCACGGCGAGGGCGGCCTCACAGTCCGGAAACAGCGCGAACCATCCCTCGCCGTGGCTTGTCATCGGACTACCAGCCCAGGGGCAGACGGACCTTGGGCTCGTGCGGTCCGCGCTTCAGGAATCCGGTGTCCTTGCGGAAGTCGCCGGCCTTGGACAGCGCCGGAACCTCGTAGACCTTGTTGGCCATGGTTTTCATCCATTCTCGCGTGGGTTGCTGACGAGACGACCCCGTTTCCCGGGATCTCGGTGGCCGCCTGGAAAGATCCTCGGCCGGTGGCCACCCTCCGCTCAAGGAGCAACCGGTGGCCGACACGGTCCGCGATCGGGGCGGCCGGGCTGCCCGGCACCTCTTGTCAGGGGCCGCCACCTGGCAGAAGAGGGACCGGCGTGAGAAGGGTCCGCCGGTCCGGGCGTGCGGGATCAGCCTGGTCTTCTTGGCCTGTTGGCTACTCTCCGCTTAAGCTTCCTTGGCTCCATCCCGGCCTGCGGCCGCGCACCGCCGGCAGCCCGCGCCGCGCCGCCCTCCCATTGCGGGCGGCCATCCTGGGCATCCGTTCGATGGCGGAGATGATGGCGGCGCGCGGGATACCCGAGACGTCTGCGAGGTTGACGACCCGCTGGAGTTGGTCGGAGATGTCGTCGAGGCCCACGGGGAGGGAAGTCGGCAGGACGACAGCACCGCGCCCGCGCCCGAAGTCCACGACGCCTTCGCTGCGCAGCATCCGCAGCGCCCGGAGGATCGTGTTCTTGTTGGCGCCGTACTCCTTGCCGAGCTGGTCGGCGGGCGGAAGGTACTCCCCCTGGGGGTAGAGGCCCGACGCGATGTCCATCCTGAGTTTCGCCCGGATCCGGGCGTAGAGCGGTATCTCGGCGGCACTGCTGTGGCGTCGGATGTGCCCCGTTCCAGACGCAGTTGACATGTGCTGCTCCCCCTTCTGGCTCACGTTGTGCTCAAGCACTCGCGCCACGCCGCCGGCTCGCCGGGGCGGGGGACGGGGGCAGCCGGAGGGACGACTCCCGCGTGGTCGGTGCGGAGCCGATGGCTGCCTTCGTCGTTTCCCCCAGGTCCGGCATCGACCCATGTCGATTCTTGGGTAGACCGTTCTTTCACGTCGGTTGACGGCCGGTGCAGTTGTACCGTAGTCCGCACCTTGACGCTCTTCAACCAGTGTGGCGATAGTGGACGTTGCACCGATTCATCTGAGTGGAAGAACAGAGCTGGCCAGACCAGGGGGGCGTCATGCCAGAGGAGCCGGAACACGGTTTCGCCGACAAGCTGAACCGGCTCTTCGAGACCGTCAGACCGGATCCCGACCACGAGTACAGCAACGAGCAGGTGGCCTCCGCCATCCGGGACACCGGGGTGTCGATCTCGCAGAGCTACATCTGGCAGCTGCGGAAGAGCAAGAAGACCAATCCGACGCTGCGTCATCTGCAGGCGCTGGCAGGTTTCTTCGGGGTGTCCACGGCCTATTTCGTGGATGACTCGGCCACCGCGCGCATCGAGGAGCAGCTCTCGGCCCTCGCCGCCGCGCAGGCGCGGCTGCACGAGGCGTCGCAGGGCAGTGACGTGAAGCTGATGGCCATGCGGGCGGGTCAGTTGTCGCAGAAGCACCGCGAACAGGTGATGGATCTGCTGGACGTGGTCTACCGCCTGGAGCAGGCCGAGGGCGGTCCCGGCCGAAACGATGGCCTGAATCATCCTGGATCATGATGGTCTGACGTCATTGGATGGAATTTCCAAGCCCCAGGAGATTCACCAACGGAGTTGGCCCGTGACCGAACGTACGTTGCGCAAACGATGTCGGAGCATCCTCAGGCAACTCGGCATCACTGCTCCACTGCGGGTCCCCGAGCTGTGCCGGCTCCTCGGTGAACACCGCGGACGGCCGATCCGGCTGGTCCCGTACTCGCTGTCCGTCCCCGGCCCGTACGGTCTGTGGATCGCCGGCGCGCAGGCGGACTTCATCTTCTACCAGAAGGAGACCAGCCAGGCGCACCAGGACCACATCGTGCTCCACGAGGTCGGGCACATCCTGGCGGACCACGGGAGCGACGAGTCCGAGGACGCCGTCTGGCAGGAGGTGCTGCCGGACCTTTCGACCGAGGTGATCAACCGTGCGCTCCGGCGCACCTCCTACGCCGAGGAAAGGGAGCGGGAGGCGGAACTCGTCGCCACGATCATCCTCGAGTGGGCGTCGGTCCTGGACCGGGTCACGCCCCGCGCGCCGGGTGACATCTCGGCCCGACGGGTGCACACGGCGCTTGCGGACCGGCAGGGGTGGTTGTGACCGTGCTGTCCCTGGTGCTCGCCGTTGTTCTGTACGGCTCGCTGCTCTGGACGGGGCGGCAGGTCGTACGCGATCCTTCCGACCGGCTGCTGGGCGCGGTTTTCCTTTGCATGTTCAGTGCGGGTCTCTCCTTCCCGTTCGGCCTGCCGGTAGTCATCCGCCTCATTGACGGGCTCGCCGGGAACGGCACCGCGAAGCTGCTGCAGAACCTCTGCCTGCTCGGAGCCGTGTACTTCCTGGGGTGCTTCTTCATTCACTCGGCGTCCGACCCGGCCGCGGCCCGGACGCGGGTGCGGTGGCATGCGGTGCCGTTCGCCGCGACTGCGGTGATCGCCTCGGCAGCCATGGCCGTGACGCCGCACGCCGAGCGGGGCCATACGTACGCGACGGCCGACATGCGGGTCCCTGGTGTCGCGGTCTTCTACCTCTCGGCCGGCGCCTACCTCACGTTTGCCCTGGCGGCGGCGCTGTTCTGGACGGTGCGGTACGCGCGGCTGGCGAGCCGGCCGTTGGCGACCGGGCTGCGGATGGTGGCCGCCGCGCTGACCGGCATGGTGCTGGCCTCGGCGGTACGGGAGTGCCTGACGCTCGTGCGCCTGCTCGGCGGCGGTGTGCCCCACCCGGTGATCACCGGCGCGAAGCTCCTGCTCGACCTCGCGATCCCCCTCTTCGTAACGGGCGTGGTTTACCCGGGGCTGGTGACGCGCTGGGCCAGTATCCGTCTGTGGTGGCACCACGGCCGCGTCTACCACAGGCTGGCCCCCCTCTGGGAGGCTCTGCACCTGGCGTTCCCGGAGGACGCACTCGGACGCAGCGGGGGCGGTCGCCGCTGGGACGCGCTGAGTCCGCGGGGGGTGCACCGGCGCTACTACCGGCGTGTCATCGAGTGCCGGGACGGGCTCGTCCGGATCAGTCCCTATCTGGCGCTGGAGGCGGCCACCGCCGACGCCGAGGCACCACTCACGCCCGAGGTCGCGGCGCGCCATCTGAGGAGCGCGTTGCGGGCGTACGCCTCCGGAAAGGATGCGCCCTCCCAGGCCGTCCCGGTCGCCCTGCCCGGCGAGGGCGACGGCAGTCTGGAGAGTGATGTACGGCAACTGATCCGGCTGTCCGAAACTCTGACAGCGCAATTCTGAACGAGGAGTCGCGATGGACACCCTGATCTCGGCCCGGCGCGTGGTGATCGGACCGCACGGCCAGGTCCTGGCAGACGGCGCCGTGCTGGTGCGAAACGGCGTCATCGCGGACACCGGACCGCGCCACGAGGTGGAGTCCCGTGCCCCCGCGCGCACTCTCCGTCACCACTACCCCGACGGCACGCTGTTGCCGGGGCTCATCGACGCGCACGTCCACCTCGTTCTGGACGCGGGGCCCGATCCGGTCGCGGCGCTGCGGGAGGCGGACGATGCGACGGTGGCCAAAGGCATTGCGGAGCGGGCACTCGGTCTGCTGAACGCCGGCGTCACCACAGTGCGGGACCTCGGCGACCGGAACGGACTGGTGACGGAGTTCCGCGACGCCGTCAGGGTGGGACGGTTGCCCGGACCCCGTGTCCTGGCGGCCGGCACTCCTGTGACGGGACCCGGCGGACACTGCTGGTTCCTGGGCGGAGAGGTGTCCGGCGAGGACGCCGCCAGGGCGCTGGTCCGCCGCAACGTGGAGCGGGGCACGGACCTCATCAAGGTGATGGCCACGGGCGGGGGCATCACCAAGGGCGGGCCGCCGATCTGGGCGCCCCAGTTCACGGCCGAGGAGCTCCGGATCATCGTGCAGGAGGCGGCGAGTGCCGGCCTCCCGGTGGCGGCGCATGCGCACGGCACCGCAGGCATCGTCGCGGCGGTGGAGGCCGGAGTGAGTACGATCGAGCACTGCACGTGGATCGACCAGGATGGCTTCCGGCTCCTCGACGACGTCGTCGAGGAGATCGCCGCCCGGGGCATCGGGGTCTGTCCGGCGGCCAGCCCCGACTGGCGCGGCTTCGCCGAGCGTTTCGGACATGAGCGCGCGGAGGAGATGTTCGGCGGGATCCGCCGCATGCGCGAGCGCGGGGTGCGGCTGCTCACCGGCACGGACGCGGGCGTGAGCCGGGCGGTCTTCGATGACTTCGTGTCCAGTCTCGAGTTCTTCGCCCATCTGGGCTGCACCTCGCAGGAGATCGTCGACCTGGCCACCTGCGAGGCGGCGGAGGCACTCGGGCTGGGCAAGGTCACGGGGCGCCTGCTCCCCGGCCTCCGCGCGGACCTCCTGGTCGTCGAGGGTAATCCCCTGAGCGATCTCCAGGCGCTGCGCCGCGTTCGGCTGGTGATGGCGGATGGCCTCGTGCATGCCTGACGGGCTACCGCTGCCGGCGCCCCCCGTTGGTGCGTGAGGGATCAACTGACTCCTACAGCCAGTCGCGCTTCTGGAGGAGCCATCCGCGAAGGGTCGATGAGGTACAGCGCGTTCTCGACCACGTCACGACTAGTCATGCCCATATCACGGCGCTGAGCGGGGGTGATGTAGGCGACCTCCTGGGTGACGACGAGCGTCCCATGTATGAGCTCTTGATGCTGTGGCATGATCGGACCCTACTGAGGGCGCGGGCCCTTGCGGAACGGCACCCAGCCGTCCGTCACTCGTTCGGGGTTTCGCCCTGGCCCTCGGTTCGGCGGGCCCGGACGAACCCTGGCCCGCTCCGGTGCCGTTCTGGACGCACCATCCGCGAGTTCGGCTACGAGCCCCCTTCGGAAAACTCGAACCCACGGCCTTTGCGCTTTTCCCCAACCTGCGCGAGGCGACATGACGTGTCACTGAAGGCGGTTGACGGCACGGGCGGGGCAGCGCGGAGCGCGGGGGGAGTGGCCTGCGGGGGCGGGCTGCGCATTCTCCCCAGATTCTCCCCAGGGGGCCCTGCGGGCCGCTTTCATGCGTTCGCAAGCGCTAAGTTGATCAATGGCGTCGATGTGCTGGCTAGAGCCAGTCGCGCTTCTTGAAGATGACGTACAGGCTGACGCAGACCACTGCCATCAGCAGGATCGCGAAGGGGTAGCCGGCAGCCCACTTCAGTTCCGGCATGGTTTCGAAGTTCATGCCGTAGATCGTGCCCACAAGCGTGGGGGCGAAGAGGATGGCCGCCCAGGAGGAGATCTTCTTGATCTCCTCGTTCTGCGCGTGGCTGGCCCGGGCCAGTTGCTTCATTTCCTCGTTCTGCTGCTGGCTGACCAGGGTGGCGTTGACGGCGAGGATGTCCTGCAGGGCCAGGCGGAAGCCGTCGACGCGTTCGGTGACGTGGGTGGCGTGGTCGGCGACGTCGCGCAGGTACCGGCGCAGTTCCTCGTCGATGCCGTACTTCTCGAATCCGGCGCTCAGGCCTTCCAGGATGCGGGTCAGGGGGCGGGTCGCGCGGGCGAACTCCACGACTTCCCGGGAGAGTTCGTAGATACGGCGGGAGACCTGCGGGTCGCCGCTGAAGACTTCGGTTTCGATCTCGTCGACATCGTTCTCCACGCCCGCCACCACGGGCGCGTAGCCGTCGACGACCGCGTCGAGGATGGCGTACAGCACGGCTTCGGGGCCGCGCTTGAGGAGGTCGGAGTTGTCTTCCATGCGGCGGCGTACGACTGCCAGGTCGGGGGCGGCGCCATGGCGGACGGTGATCACGAAGTCGGGTCCGACGAAGACGTGCAGTTCGCCGAAGTCGACCTCCTCGTCGGCGTCGAGGTACCGGGCGGCGCGCAGTACGACGAAGAGGGTGTCGCCGTAGCGTTCCAGTTTGGGCCGCTGGTGGGCTTCCAGGGCGTCTTCGACCGCCAGGGGGTGCAGGTCGAACTCGTCGGCGACCGACAGCAGCTCGGCCTCGGTCGGCCGGTACAGGCCGATCCACGCCATGCCGCCTTCGGACTCGCGGAGCTTGGCGAAGGTCTCGGCGAGCGAGTCGTGGGTGCTGGTGCGTACGCCGTCGCGGTAGAGCGCGGCGGTGACCACGCTGTTCGTCTGGGACGGCTGCTGCTCGGCGGCGACGGATGCGCTGGACCGGTCGTGGGCGGGGCGGGGTTCGGCAGGGCGCTTGGCCGGCTTCTTGAAAGCGCGCAGGGCACGCAGGCGACGCTCGGACACGACGGAGTCCTTCCGCGGGCACGGGGAGAAAGAGGTGGGGGATGCGCGAGGCACGCCGCAGACACCGCCTTCCCGTCCGCTCAGCGTCCGGACGGGGCAGCGTCCCGCGGCATGCGACTGGGAGGTTCACCACACATCGTGGTTTCACCTGCCTTTCGTACACGCGGGACATAGGGCCAACAGAACGGTATACCGCTCAGCGTGCCCGGACTGACCATCCTCCACCGCGGGCCGGCAGCGCCTCGTCCCGGGAAAGGCCCGCCACCTCCCGCCGCCCGGCAGCACCTCGTCCCGGGACCGGCGCTCCGCGTCCCTGCGGACCGGCATCAGATCGTCGGCTGTGGGGAGGGGACGGTAGGTTGCGCTCTAGCGTTGGACGATACGAGGAGGCACGGGTGGCGCAGCAGCGCGGCGAGGATGCGACGACTCTCCCGTCGGCGGTCGTGGACTGCGCTCTCTACGAGGCCGGGCACCGGCTTCCGGGCCAGGTGGGCCTGGGTGCGATCTTGGAGCGGATAGACCCGGAGGCCGGCCGGTTCGCGTGGATCGGCCTGTACGAGCCCACCGCGGAGCAGCTCCAGGAGGTGGCCGAGGCGTTCGGGCTGCATCCTCTGGCGGTGGAGGACGCGGTCCATGCGCACCAGCGGCCCAAACTGGAGCGCTACGGCGACATGCTCTTCCTGGTGCTGAAGACCATCGTCTACGTCGATCACGACAAGGTCACCGCGAGCACCGAGATCGTCGACACGGGCGAGATCATGGTCTTCGCCGGCCCGGGCTTCGCGATCACCGTCCGCCACGGCAGTGCTCCCTCGCTGGAGGACGTACGCCGACAGCTCCAGGAGGATCCGAAGCAGCTGGGGCGGGGGCCGGCGGCCGTCCTGCACGCGGTCGCGGACATGATCGTCGACCGCTACCTCGACGTGGCGGACGCCTTCGCCGGGGACGTCGACACCCTGGAGACCGAGGTCTTCTCCCCCGGTCCGGTCGATGCCGCACGGATCTACCAGCTCAAGCGGGAACTCCTCGAATTCAAGCGGGCCGTCATGCCCCTGGCCCCGGCCCTGCAGCGTCTGAGCGACGGCTCCATCGAGCAGATCCCGCGGAAGGTCATCGCCTACCTCCGGGACGTTGCCGACCACCACCAGCGGGTCACCGAGCAGATCGTCACCTTCGACGAGCTCGTCACCGGCATGCTGAGCGCCAGCATCGCGCAGCTCGGCGTCCAGCAGAACGCGGACATGCGCCGTATCAGCGCCTGGGCGGCGCTCATCACCGTCCCGACCATGATCGTCGGCGTGTACGGGATGAACTTCGAGTACATGCCCGAACTCAAATCCCCGTACGGGTATCCCGCGGTCTGGGTCCTCATCGCCGTCGTCTGCACGGTCATCTACCGCGCCCTGCGCCGCAACAGGTGGCTGTAAGGGTTTCGCGGCGCCTGCTGCCCGCCCCCGCCGCCTAGGGCGTGTCTTTCGGATCTTGTCGGCCGAGCCCGCGTTGTCCGGCGCCCTGCATCGCAAGACGGAGGAGCTTGCCTCGTACTGGACGTACTTGGAAGCCCCGACAACGCAGCGAGGTGCGGTGCCGGACAACGCGGGCCCGGCAAGATCCGAAAGACACGCCCGAGGCCGCCGGCCCTTCAGACGGGCGGCACGCGTCTCGTGGTGGCCGCCTCACGGCCGTGTGCCCTTGGAACCGACGCTGCGGATTGTCGACGGTTGCCCTGCGCCCGAGGACTCAGGAGCGGGAGAGACGGGACCTGCGCGTCACCGGTCATGTTCGGTCACCGCCGGGTCACCGGTTCGCCGTGCCCGGGGAGCGCGCGCCCGTGCCCGGTGGCACGCTGCTTGCGTACGCGACCGCGCCTTCCCGACCGTCCGTGATCTTCCGCGACCCAAGGAACCACCGTGATCACTACTGACTTCGTACCCGGCTCCCCGTGCTGGCTCGACCTCGGCGCACCCGATGTCCCGGCGGCGGTCGCCTTCTACAGCGCCGTGTTCGACTGGGAGTTCCAGGACATGGGCCCCGGCGCCGAGGAGTACGGTTTCTTCAAGCTGGACGGCAAGGCGGTCGGCGGCCTCGGCCCGCTCACCGAGGCGGGAGCCCGTTCGGCGTGGATGCTCTACTTCCAGACGCGGGACGCCACCGCGACGACCGAGACCGTACGGCGTCTCGGCGGCGCGGTACGGGTGGAGCCCGTGGACGCCGACGGCGAAGGCCGGTTCGCGCAGTACACCGACCCGCAGGGGGGCCAGTTCGCCGTCTGGCAGCCGGGGAAGATGAAGGGCATGGAGGCCGCGGACCAGCCGGGAGCCCTGTGCTGGACCGAGCTGTACACCACCGACGCGGCCGCCGCCAAGCAGTTCTACGGGGAGCTGTTCGGCTGGACGACCGACGACATGCCCCTGCCGGGCGGCGGCGGGACGTACTCGATGATCACCCCGGCGGGCCAGCCGCAGGAGCGGATGCACGGCGGCTTCATGGAGATGCCCGCCGACCAGCTCGCCCTCACCGGCGGGAAGGCGTCCTGGCACCCGGTCTTCGCCTCCGCGGATTGCGACGCCACGCTCGACCGGGTCAGGACGAACGGCGGTTCGGTGTTGATGGGCCCCGAGGACGCGGAGGGAGTCGGAAGGCTGGCGGTGTGCACCGACGGGGCCGGCGCGGACTTCGTGGTGCTCACCCCGGCCCAGATGTAGTCCGGCCGCTCCTCCCCCGGCTCCCCGGTCCTCCCCCGGACCCGATCCGCTCCCCCCCGGTCACGGCAACGCCGCCCGGGGGCCCCACCATGCCCTCGCCCCACCGCAGCCCCTTGGCGGTCGGGGCTTCGGACCGCGCGTTATGCCACTCCCCCGCGCACCCCACCGGCCGGGCGACACATGCACACGCGCCCGGCGGTATCACGCACCTGGGCCGGCTCGGGCATCGGCCAACGCCACACGGGGGACCGGTGTGACGGACAGACAGGCCGGGATCAGTCGGTACGGACCTGTTCCAGGGCCGCACGGAGCGGCTCTTCCAGCGTGGGCAGCCTTTCGCGGGCGGACATACCGTAGTAGGTCACCCGTCGATCACGTTGACCTTGCGGGCCCGCAGGTCGACGGAGAGCTCGGAAACAGACCGCTCCGCCTCGTCGCCGACGCCGGGCCAGGGCAGCGCGGTCCCGCCCGTCGGGTGTTCGGCGAAAGCCTCATGGGCCTTCTCGGTCGCCGCCGTGCCGCCGAAGCTGCCCGGCCAGCGAACCAGGTAGTACGAGAGGCGCAGGCGCGGCCCGTCGGGTTCGTTCCAGCCGCAGTCCGCCGTCGGCCCGTACCCTGCGTCGTCGTCGGCCTCAGCCACCGGGACACCCGCCGGAAGCAGGTCAGCAGCGGAGCCGGCGCAGGCCTCACAGCGGTCGGGCAGCGCCGAGCTCTCGTGACGCCCCGGCCACCACGGCGAGTGCTCGCCACACCGTTGGCCGTGCTCCTCGACAGCCCGTGAATGTGCATGCCCAGCGCGCACGACGGCCACGCCCCGCACATCAACGCCGGTGATCACCTCGCATAGACGGTCCGTCCACTGCTAGACTTTCCGTCTAGACCGGAAAGGTGACTGGTGCTCATGGTGATCACGGACGTGTATCTCGACCCGCGCTCGGGGCGGACGTATCCCCTCGACCCACGGCGCTGGCAAGGTGATGACGGGGCCCCGCTCACGGTCGCGCCACGGCCGGGCATCGGGCCGGACAGCATCGAAACCTCCACCCGCTCCCTGTGGCGCTACCGCGCGGCGATTCCCGGGGCCATCACCCACCCCGTGTCCCTCGGCGAGGGCTGCACGCCGCTGATCGAAAAGCGCTGGGGTGAGCACGCCGTGCGCTTCAAGCTGGAATGGTTCAATCCCACGGGCAGCTTCAAGGACCGCGGCAGCAGCGTCATGCTCTCGCTGCTCGCTCAGGCCGGGGTCGAATCGGTGCTGGAGGACAGCTCCGGCAACGGTGGCTCCTCGGTGGCGGCCTATTGCGCGGCCGCGGGCATCCGTACCCGCATTCTCGCTCCGGAAGCGACCTCTCCGGCGAAGGTCTTGCAAGCCCGGGCGTACGGCGCCGAGGTGGCGCTCGTGGCGGGCGACCGGGCCGCGACGTCCGCGCAGGCTCTGTGTGAAGCCCGTACCACTCCCTACGCCAGCCACAACTGGCATCCCTTCTTCCTCCAGGGCACCAAGACGCTGGCCTACGAACTGTGGGAGGACCTGGGTTTCACCGCGCCGGACGTGGTCGTCACGGTGGCCGGCGCGGGCAGCATCGTGCTGGGCTGCGACCTCGGGTTCGGCGAGTTGCTCGCCGCCGGCCTCATCGAGCGGCTCCCCCGGCTCCTGGTCGCCCAGCCCGAACGATGCGCGCCCATCCACGCAGCCTTTCAGGGCGGCGCGGCCGTGGAGTTCGGGCCCACGATCGCGGAAGGGACCGCGATCAAGGCGCCGGTCCGTCTGCCCGAGGTCGTGGATGCGATCCGGCGGTCCGGCGGGGACACCGCGGCCATCCCGGAGGACGACATCATCGCGGCGACCCGCCGCCTGGCGGGACTCGGGCTGTACGCGGAGCCGACCTCCGCTTCCGCCGCCGCCGCGATCGAGGTCTTCGCCGGCCGGGGCGCCATCCGCCCGGACGAAACGGTCGTCGTCATCCTGACGGGGTCGGGCCTCAAGGCCGCCACCGCGATGAGCAGGCTCTTCGCGTGAACGAGGACGAACTGCTGCTGCGCGAGGCCGAGACGATCGTGACCGCCATCGGCCGCATGTTCCCCGGTCTGTGCGAGGTCGTCCTGCACGACCTGCGGAACCCGCAGAACGCGATTCGTGCGATCGAGAACAACTTGTCCGGCCGCTGCGTCGGCGATCCGGCCACCGAGCTCGGCGTCGCCCGCATCCGGGACCCCGGCCATCCCCGGGTCGTCCAGAACTACGCCAACACCTTCCCCGACGGCCGCCCCGCCAAGAGCACCTCCATCGGAATCAAGAACAGCAAGGGGGATTACGTCGCCGCGGTGTGCCTGAACCTCGACGTCTCGCTGTTCGCCACCGTCGCCCGAAGCCTGCAGCACCTGGTCCGCACCGACGAGCAGGAGCAGTCCTTCACGGAAAGCCTGCGGGCACGGACCGCCGGAGAACTCCGCGCACTGGTCGAGGACTACGCGGCCAAGCGAGGTCAAACGCCGCGCAGCCTCGACTCCGCGGAGAAGAAGAAGCTGGTCCGCCTGCTGCGGGACGAGGGCTTCCTCGACGTGAAGAACGCGGTGCGGATACTCACCGACATCCTGGGCGTGTCCCGCGCCACCGTCTACAACTACGTGAAGTGACCTCGCCCCGCCGACTGGCCCGTGACCCGGACGGGCCGGTGAGCCGGAGCCCGGAAACCTTCGGGCTCGTGCGGTGAGGGGGGATGGTGGAGGGATGGAACAGACAACACACGCCGGGCTCTTCACCCGCCGGTTCGGGCCGCCGCCTCGGGAGGACACTCCCCGTGTGGTGCTCGTGCACGGACTCGGGATCTCGGGACGGTACTTCACTCCCCTGGCACGGCGGCTGGCCGCAGGCGGGATGACCGTGCTCGTACCGGACCTGCCGGGCATCGCCTGGTCACGCGCCGCCGCGCCGCGCTCACCCGGCATCGGGGAACTCGCCGGCGCCCTGGCAGGCTGGCACCAGCGGCTGGGCCCGGGACCGAGTCTGCTCGTGGCCAACTCGGTCGGCTGCCAGGTCGTCGCGGCCTTCGCCGCCCGCCACCCCCGTCTGGTGCGCCGCATGGTGCTCGTCGGCCCGGCACTCGAACCAGGAGTGTCCGGCTGGCGCCAGTGCGGCCGGCTCCTGGCGGACGCGCCGCGGGAGCCGGTCTCCCTGCTCGGAGTGGCCGTGACCGATTATCTGATGACCGGTCCGCTGCGCTGCACGCTCTCCTTTCGCCACGCCCTGCGCGACGCCGCCGCGTCATTCGAGAGGAATCTGGCCCAGGTGCACGCGCCGACCCTCGTCGTACGGGGATCCGGTGACCCCATCGCCTCCGCTGCCTGGACCAGGCGCGTGGCCGGACTCGTCGGCGACGGCCGCGCGGTCGAGGTACCGGGCGCCGCGCACGCGGCCCACTACGGCGCGCCCGACGCCGTGGCACGGCTGATCCGGCAGTTCACGGCGGGAGAAGGCGTATGAGGGGGCTCGGCGCGGGCGCGCGCCCGGGTGGTGCTCGCGTACGGGGTCGGCCTCGACCTGGTCCTCGACGAGGCGGCGCCGCTGATCAGCGTGGAAGGCGTGTACCGGGACACCGAGAGCGGGGTCAGGATCGCGCTGGCGTGCGCGGTCGCCTTGGAGTGCGCCGTCGCCTGGAGTGCGCGACCGGCGCGCGGTGCCCCGACGAGGAGAACCGCACACCGGTTCACGGACGCTCGGGCCGCAACTCCCCCCGGCCAGGCGGGTAGGGAGCCCTCAGGACGCACAGGAGCTGGGGAGGATCGGATGGGTGCGAAGCGCATGCGTGCGTGGCGGCGGGCGGCGGCGGTGTTCGGCGGGGCGGTGGCGCTGGCCGTACCGATGGTGGTCGCGGGAGGGGGCACGGCGCAGGCCGGCTCCGGCTCGGGCTTCTGCAACCTCACCACCGGGCCGCATCAGCGGCAGGTGGAAGGGTTCCTGGGGCGGCCGGTGGACGGGAGGCAGTCGGGGGCCGACTGCCGTGCCATCAAGACCTTCCAGGCGGCCCACGGGATCACACCGACGCAAGGGTACGCCGGGCCGCTGACCTGGCAGACCATGAGCACCATGCTGGCGCAGCGGGAGGCCGGCACCACCCCCGACAAGACCCATAACTGCCCGGTCGACCGGGGGCGGATCGCGTGCGTCGACCTCACGCGGCAGCTCAGCTGGATCCAGGACGGTGCCGCTCTGCAGTACGGCCCGGTCCCGGTGCGCACCGGCAAGGACGGCACCGAGACCCGGACCGGCCTGAAGAGGATCTATTACCGCAGCATCAGCCACTGGTCGACGATCTACGACGTCGCGATGCCCTACTCCCAGTTCTTCGACGGCGGGATAGCCTTCCACTCCACCGCCAAGAGCATGTGGAACCCGCCCGGTTCGGGCGGTTGCGTGAACATGCGGCCCGCCGACGCGAAGGCGTACTGGAGCCTGCTGGGGCATGGCGAGGACGTCTACGTCTACGGCCGCAAGCCCGGAACGTAAGGGTGCGGTCGGGCCTCTGGTGCGGAGGCCGGCTCAGGTGTCGTGACGGACAGCCGAGGCGGCCGCAGGTGTCGTGCGGGACAGCCGAGGCCGCCTCGCCGTCGCGGATGGAGAGTTGGCGGCCATGCCCGGGCCGGTCGGGGCGGGGCGGACGGTTTGCCTCCGCCCTGGCCGGACACACGCGCGGCATGACTGAATCCAGCAGGAGTGCGAACGCCAACACGCCCACCGCCAGTTCCCAGCACAAGGGCCCGTCCTCCGGGGGGCCGAGTGGCGGCGCCGCGAAGCCGGCGAGCCGCGGCATGAGCGCGGCGTCCGAGGGCGCCGGGCACCTCACGTCCGTGGTCGCGCCCGTGGCCGAGCGGACCAAGACCGCCGCGCACACCGCACGCAAGTCCGTGGGCACCGCCACCCGGCACACCCTCGGCAAGGCCGCCGCGGCGTGGACGATGGTGAAGGGCCGCAAGGTCGTCGCCCTGAGCGCCATGGCCTCCACGGTGGCCGTGACCGCCGGCTCGTACGCGGCGGGCCGCCGCGCCGGGCTGCGCCGCCGAGGCCCCCTGTCGCGGCTCACCGGGGGCCGTCTCTGATACAGGCGCGCAGCGTCCGGCCGGCCGCCTCGGCCGCGGTGATGCGGCTGAGAGCTGACGCGGGGCGCCGGATGCGCTCCTCTCCCCGCCCGCCCGGGGAGAGGAGCTCCGGCGCCCCGCCCTCGTCGCGCCCCGCCCTCGTCGGCGGCCGCCTCCGCCCGGCCGCTCCGCCGTGGCCCCAGCCCCGCTCGCCCGTGATCAATACACCTAGGTCCGGGCCTCGACCGAGGCCACACATCGGCATCCCCTGACGAGTGCAAGGTAGCCTTCCGAATGCTTGCCGTAAGGCAAGTGGAGCATCGTCACGATGACGCGCAAGGACAAGGCGGAGCGCCGGCGGCCTGCGCCGTCCTGCGCCGGGGCAGCTGCGGAAGACAGAGGCGGGTAGCAGGGATGGCCGAGTCCACCGTGCAGTGTGCGCCGGGGAAGCACGGTTCGGGAAGAGGCCCGCGGCCGCACAGTACGGTCGGGGAAGCGGAACTGCGTCAGCTGCTGAGAGGGCTGACAGCCGTACGCGACGGTGATTTCAGGACCCGGCTGCCGTACGAGGACGACGATCTGCTGGGCGAGATCGCGACCGTCTTCAACGGCATGGTGGACCAGCTGTCGCAGTTCACCTCGGAGGTGACCCGGGTGGCCCGCGAGGTGGGCACCGACGGCACGCTCGGCGGCCAGGCCGTCGTGCCCGGAGTGTCCGGTACGTGGGCGGACCTCACGGAATCCGTCAACGCCATGGCCGGAAACCTGACCACCCAGGTACGCGACATCGCGCAGGTGGCGACCGCGGTGGCCCGAGGCGACCTGTCGCAGAAGATCGATGTGGACGCCCGCGGCGAGATCCTGGAGCTGAAGAACACCATCGACACGATGGTCGACCAGCTTTCGGCCTTCGCGGCCGAGGTGACCCGCGTGGCCCGTGAGGTCGGCAGCGAGGGCCGGCTCGGCGGCCAGGCCGAGGTCGAGGGAGTCTCCGGGACCTGGAAGCGGCTGACGGAGAACGTGAACGAGCTCGCCGGGAACCTGACCCGGCAGGTGAGGGCGATCGCCGAAGTCGCCAGCGCCGTGGCGCAGGGTGACCTGACCCGCTCCATCACGGTCGACGCCTCGGGTGAGGTCGCCGAGCTCAAGGACCACATCAACTCGATGGTGGGCTCGCTGCGCGAGACGACGATCGCCAACCAGGAGCAGGACTGGCTGAAGTCCAATCTCGCGAGGATCTCCGGGCTGATGCAGGGCCACCGGGACCTTGCGGTGGTCGCGGAGCTCGTCATGGACGAGCTGACCCCTCTGGTCGGCTCCCAGTACGGGGCTTTCTACCTGGCCGAGGAGGGCCCCGGGGGCGTCGTCCTGACGCGGGTCGGCTCGTACGGCGTCGCCGAGGACGCCTCCGGACCCCGTCGGTACCGCCTCGGCGAGTCCCTCGTGGGCCAGGCGGCGCGCAGCCGCCGTACCATCTCCAGCGATGACGTACCGGCCGGTTACATCATCTCCTCCGGCCTGGGCGAGACCGCTCCGGGCAGCCTGATCATCCTGCCCGTCATCGTCGAGGACCAGGTCCTCGGCGTCATCGAACTCGCCTCCTTCACCGCTTTCACCGCGGTCCACCGCGATTTCCTGGGCCAGCTGATGGAGACCATAGGCGTCAACGTCAGCACCATCGTCGCCAACGCCCGCACCGATGAACTCCTCGGCGAGTCCCAGCGGCTGACCGCGGAGCTCCAGACCCGCTCCGCGGAACTCCAGTCCCAGCAGGAGGAGCTCCAGCGCTCCAACACCGAACTGGAGGAGAAGGCGGCCCTCCTCGCCGCCCAGAACCGGGACATCGAGACGAAGAACCTGGAGATCGAGCAGGCCCGGCAGGAACTGGAGGACCGCGCCCGCCAGCTGTCACTCGCTTCCCGCTACAAGTCGGAGTTCCTGGCCAACATGAGCCACGAGCTGCGTACGCCGCTCAACAGCCTTCTGATCCTGGCGCAGTTGCTGACGCAGAACCCCGGCCGCAATCTCACCCCCAAGCAGGTCGAGTACGCGGGCATCATCCACTCGGCCGGCTCGGACCTGCTCCAGCTCATCAACGACATCCTCGACCTCTCGAAGGTCGAGGCCGGGAAGATGGACGTCAACCCCGAAGACGTGCCGTTGCGGCAGCTGCTCGAATACGTCGAGGTCACCTTCCGTCCGATGACCACCCAGAAGAACCTCGACTTCACGATCATCACCGGCCCCGGCGTTCCCAGCACCCTCCTCACCGACGACACCCGGCTGTGCCAAGTGCTGCGCAACCTGCTGTCCAACGCGGTCAAGTTCACCGAGCGGGGCCACGTCGAGCTGCGCATCGAGCTCGTCGAGCCGTCCGAGCGCCCGGCCGGGCTCAAGAGCGGCGGCCCCGTGGTGGCCTTCCGCGTCACGGACACCGGTATCGGCATCGCGGAACAGCAGCTGGAGGTGATTTTCGGGGCCTTCCAGCAGGCGGACGGCACCACCAGCCGCAGGTACGGCGGCACCGGGCTCGGGCTGTCCATCAGCCGGGAGATCGCCCAGCAGCTCGGCGGGGCGCTGACGGCGCGGAGCGCCCTGGGCAGCGGTTCCGCCTTCACGCTCTATCTGCCGGTGGCCCCGGCCGCGGAGCGGTCGGCCGCCCCCGTCGCCGCCCCTGCCTCCGCCCCTGCCTCCGCCCCAGAAGGGTCCGCTCCTGCAGGGTCCGCGCCTGAAGGTACCGCCGGAGCGGCGCCGGTGTCCGGGACCGGGCTCCTCGCCCTGCCCGCCGCGCCCGCCCTGCCGGGCGCCGCCGGGGCTCCCGCTCACGGCCTCGCGCCGGAACGCCGCTTGCTCGTCATCGAGGAGCACGCGAAGGGGCTCCTGTCGCTGGTCGCCCAGAGCGCCGTCGCGGAGCTGTCGGCCGGTGAGGAGGCGAACCGGCAGCGCTACGGCATCGACATCGTCACCGCGGTCAGCGCCCGGGACGCCGCAGCCACCCTGGCGTCGCAGCCCTTGCACTGCGTCGTCCTCGATCTCGGCATGCCCGACGACGAGGCCCTGCGCTTCCTGGCCGCCCTGGACGGAGACTCGGCCCTCACCACCCTCCCCGTACTGGCCCACAACAACCGCCGCCTGGCCGCCGCGGTGGAACGCACCCTGACCGAGCGCACCGCGACGCAGCCGCTGGAACTGCTGACCAGTCTCGACGAGCTCCGCGAGCGCATCGCCCTGCACCTTCGCGCGGAGCAGCCCGGCAACGCGCTCGCCCCGGTGCGGGGCGAGCAGAACCGTCCGCAGGCCTTCCCGCACACCGACGCGGGACTGGCCGGCCGTACGGTTCTGGTGGTCGATGACGACGCGCGCAACCTGTTCGCCATCAGCGGCATCCTGGAGCTGCACGGCATCAACGTCCTCCACGCGGTGGACGGCCGCCGCGGTATCGATGCCCTGCTCCGGCACCCCGGCATCGATCTCATCCTGATGGATGTGATGATGCCGGAAATGGACGGGTACGCCGCTACTGCCGAGATTCGCCGTATGCCCGCCTACGCCCACCTCCCGATCATCGCCGTCACGGCCAAGGCGATGCCCGGTGACCGGGAGAAGAGTGTCGCCTCGGGCGCCAGCGACTACGTCACCAAGCCGGTGGACGCCGTCGACCTCATCACCCGAGTCCGCCGCTGGGCGGCCCCGTAGCGCCGGGGCCGGCCCGCCGGCCCCGAGGGCGCATGCCCACAGGAACCACCACAGCGAGGAATGGGGAACGCAGTGACCACCCCGGACAGCCGACCGCAGACCACCGAAAAGACACCTCGCCCGCCGGCACGGACCTCCCCGGATGGGCAGCCGGCGTCCTCGCCGGCCCCGTCCCCCTCCCCCACGGCGGTCGCCCGGCTGGTCGCCACGGTGGAACGCCTGCGCCGGGAGGTACGGGAGGCGGAGGCCGCGGCCGACGGCCGCGCCCTGGTCGAGCTGGCCAAGGGGATCCTGGTGGAGCGGCTGGGCTGCGGCCCGGCCCAGGCGGACTCACAGTTGGAAACCCTCGCCGCGCAGGCCGGGATCTCCCGGCTGGAGCTGGCCGCGGACATCACCAACCAGGCGGCGCGCGACCGCGTCAGCGAGGTCTCCGCCGGCTTCGCCGAGCGGCTGAAGGCTCCCCCGGACCCGGCCCCGGCCCAGGAGGCGGCCCCGGACCCGGCGGCCCCGGCGCTCTCCGTGCGGCTGCGGACCGCCGAGAGCGGCGTCCTCGCGGCCGACGAACCGCAGGCGGTGGCGCGCGCGTTGCTGGACAACGCCCTGCACCCCCTCGGGGCGGTGGCCGTCGCCGTGTGGAGAGCCGGAACCGACGGTTCCCTGGTCCTCGCCGGGCATGCCGGCTTTCCCGAGGCTGAAGCGGCCCGCTGGCACTACGTGCCCCCGGACGTGGCGGTTTTCGCCCGGCGGGCCCTGACCGGATACGGTCCGGTGGCCTGTCACCCCACCGAACCCGGCATTCCCTCCGTAGGCCGCCACACCTGGCCCGAGGGCGGCCGCATCGCGCTGCCCTCAGGGGCGGGCGGCCGCGTCCACGGCGTGCTGGAGGTCTGCTGGCCCACGCGCACCACCCCGCAGCCGCCGCAGATCATCCGGCAGTTGGAAGCCCTCGCGGAGCTGTGCGCCCACACCCTGAACGACCAGCCCGCCCCGGCGCCGGACCGGTCCCCCGCCGGACCGGTCGCCTCGCCGGACCTGGCGGAACTCACCGACCTCGCCGACAACCTCTACGATCCGGCCCTGGTCCTCACCCCGGCGCTGGACGCCGATGGGCGGCTCGCCGATTTCCGGATCCATCACGTCAACGAACACTTCGTGGATCCGGTCGGCCGTCCTCGCGGTGCCATCAGCGGTTCTCTGCTGCTGGAGGCCTACCCCACGGCCGTGGAGGACGACGGCCTGTACGAGAAGATCGAGCGGACGTATGCGACGGGCGAGGCGCTGCGCACCCACCGCACGACCCTCACCGCGCTGATCGGGCAGGTGGCCCTGCCGGCGGTGACGGACGTCAGCATCAGCCGGCACGGAACGGCCCTGCTCCTGCTCTGGCGGACCGAGGACCGCACGGCGCAGCTGGCGGGACTGCTCCAGCACGCCCAACGCCTGGGCAGGGTAGGGGGGTTCGAAGAGAACTTCGTGACCGGCGAGATCACCTGGAACAGCCAGCTCTTCGACATCTACGGGCAGCCCGCGTCGGCCGCCCCCATCCCGATGGAAGAGCTGGTGGCACACGCCCACCCCGACGACAGGGTCCAGATCCGGCGCTT
The DNA here is from genome assembly GCF_053591375.1 of Streptomyces sp. NPDC003034. Taxonomy (NCBI): domain Bacteria; kingdom Bacillati; phylum Actinomycetota; class Actinomycetes; order Kitasatosporales; family Streptomycetaceae; genus Streptomyces; species Streptomyces sp. NPDC003034. The sequence goes on along the minus strand of NZ_JBSFTS010000024.1, from coordinate 66,796 downwards.
CCTGCGCACCGTCATGTACCACCGGCGCGACGCGTCCGTCGACTTCCGTCTCCAACGCCCCGACCGCATCACCCGGCACATCCGTGTGGTCGCCGAACCGGTCCTCGACGCCCACGGCGTGCCCGTGGCGGTCCGGGGCGCCTACCAGGACATCTCCGCACAGCACTGGACCGAGGTCGCGCTGGCCGCGACCCGCGACCAACTGGCCCACACCGAGGCCGAGTCGGCCGACCGCATCCGGTTGACCCTGCAGCTCCAGCAGGCCATCATGCCGCCGGCTCCGCATCCCCTGAAGGTGCCGGGCATGCGCATCGCCGTACGCTACCGGCCGGCCGAATCCGAGGCGCTGGTCGGCGGGGACTGGTACGACACGGTGCTGCTGCCGTCCAAGGAGGTGCTGCTGTGCGTCGGTGACGTGGCCGGGCACGGGATCGGTGCGGCGACCGGGATGGTCGTCCTGCGCAACGCGCTGCGCGGACTCGCGGTGACCGGTGCGGGTCCGGGCCAACTGCTGGGCTGGCTGAACAAGGTGGCTCACCGCCTCACCGACCAGGTCACCGCCACGGCCGTCTGCGGCCTCTACAACCCGGAGACCGGGATGCTGCGCTGGGCCAGGGCCGGCCACCTGCCGCCCGTCCTGATCCGCGCGGGCGGCGCCGAGTCCCTGCCCCTCTCCGACGGCCTGCTGCTCGGCGTGCTCGACGACGTCACGTACTCGGAGCAGGAGATGCGGCTGGAGAAGAACGACACCCTGCTGATGTTCACCGACGGGCTGGTGGAACGCCGGGACCTGTCGGTGAACGATTCCGTCAAGGAACTCCTCCTGCGCACGCTGGAGTCCCCGCACGACCTGGAACGGCGCCTCGACCGCCTCCTCACCCACAGCAAGTCCGACACCGACGACGACACCTGCCTGATCGGAATCCAGCTGGCGTGACGGACGATGGCATGACGGAGGGTGGTGTGACGGATGGTGGTGTGGTCCGGAGCCTGCCGGGCGGTGCGGTGGCGCGGCCGCCGTCCGGGCGGGTCACCCCTCCCGGGCCGCCCCGGGCCGGCCGTGCCAGTCGAGGCAGACGACCAGCGCGTCGTCACCGGCCTCGATCCGTCCCCGGTGGCCGGAGAGTGCCTCCAGGATCCCGCCCGGGACCTGGGAGGGAGGCAGGAGGCGGGTATTGGTGATGGCACGGGTCAGTGCGCGCTCGCCGTAACGCTCCCCAGCCGGTGAGGCGACGTCGTACACGCCGTCACTGACGAAGAAGAGCCGGTCGCCCGGTTCGACGCGGAAGTGCTGAACGGTGTAGACCGTGTCCTCGAACATGCCCAGCGGCAACTGCGCCTCCAGTTCGACCGCCTCCACGGCGCCGTCACGCAGCCGCCAGATCTTGGGCGATCCCGCGTCGACGATCTGGACGTCGCCGCTCGGCAGGTGGAAGTCGAGCAGGAGCATCGCCAGGTAGCGCTCCCCCCGGTACTGCCCGTAGACGGCCTGGTCGGCCAGAGCGGCCTGGTCGGCCAGGCCCAGCCCCGCGCGACGCGCGTTGCGCAGGGCGTTGACGGCCAGATTGGTCAGCAGGGCCGCTTCGATGCCCTCGCCCATGCCGTTGTTCACGGTCAGCGTGAGGTGGTCGGCCGATGACGACCAGTCGAAGCTGTCTCCGAAGATGGCGTACGCCGGTTCCAGCTGCGCTCCGAGGCTGTACTCGGGGCGGGAGCAGGAGCGTCCGGGCAGCAACTGCCACTGCATCTCGGCGGCGAGTGTGAGCCGGTCCGCCCGCCGGGCGCGCAGGAAGAGGTCGGTGTCCCGCTCGGCGACGACGATCTCGTGGGCGAGGGCTTCGGCCACTTCCGCCAGCTCCTCCTGCACCTCAGGCGTGAGGCCGTTCTTCGGCAGGACGATGCTGAGCACCCCCAGCCGGTCGCCGCGTACGCTGACGGGCAGGTGGACGGTGTCCTGTTCCGGGCCTACGACGACGTGGGGTTCCTGCGAACCGAAGGCTCGGCCGGGCGCGGTGGCGTGCGCCGACAAGGGCTGCGGCAGGTGGGGAACCGGGTCTACGTGCTGGAGTTTCTTCAGGGAGTAGTCGGCCATCAGCAGGTCGGCGGAGACTGCTCCGTATCGCTCGGCGACCACGGCACGGATCTTGTCGAGCAGCTCGTGCGGTGCGGCAGCGCGCAGCACACGCTCCACCGGTTCACGTCTAGGCACGGGTGTGGGGCCTGCTTTCTCAGAAGGTCGCGTCGGGGCTGGACACAGGCAGGAGCCGGCGCCGGGTGGCTCGTAGGTCCGGTAGGGAGTCTCACATGCCTGCGGACCCCTCTGTGCCCATCGCGTCACACACCGCTCTGCCGGTGTCGGCGCGCGCCTCTCGGCGCCGCCGCGACGGTTCGGGGGTGGTGATGCGGACGCGGGTCGGCCGGCCGCGGGAACGCGGGCCGGCTTGTTGCGTCGCGCCACAGGATACGAGATGGTTGCCACAGGGAAACTGTTGTGTCGCCCAGCGGTGAAGAGAGGCGGGCTCGCCCGTCGCCCTGGCTCCAGGACGTACGGTGCGCCTCGGACCCATCGAACGTGTGACGCGATAAGAGGGGCCAGTGCCGAACAGACATCTGACGTACCGCGGTGGCAGCAGAGTGGGGGTCATGGGCCATCCCAGCAGCGGGTCTCATGCGAAGGACCACCCAGCCGCCGTGGCGGCCGGCGCCGCGGAACTGCTCGAAGTGCTGCGCGCCCGCGGGCAGGACGCCCTGGCGCCCGCCGTCTCCCCCTCCCAGCTGCGGGCCATGCTCGTCGTGGAGCAGGCGGAGGGGATCAACCTGCGGTCCTTGGGGGCCGTGCTCGGCTCCCGCCCGCCGTCGGTCACCCGGCTCTGCGACCGGCTGGAGGCGATGGGCTTGCTGCAGCGGTGCCCCAGCCCCACCAGTCGGCGCGAGGTGGAACTGAGGCTCACCGGACGGGGGCGCACTTTGCTGGAGGAGCACCGGGCGGTTCGGCTGCGGGAGCTGTCCGCCGTACTGGACCGGATGGACCCGGACGCCATCGATGCGCTCCTGGTCGGCCTCACGGGTTTCAGCGAGGCGGCGGCAGAGCTGTTCGCGGCGGATCCGGAAGCGCGGATCGGCGTAGGTGATCCGGCCCTACGGGACGCGGCTGCCGGAATGTCGGACAGCGCTTAGCGCATCTCGGCCGGCCCGCGGCCGAAGAAGGACCCGGTCTGTCCCGGGTGCGGCGATTCACCAGCTAAAATGTTGCCCTATGGCAAATGATCGTTCTAGGCTCTGCCCCGACGCAGCAGGCGGCCCCGCGGGCCTACACGTCTCTTGGCGAGAGGAGACACACACAGCCATGGGGACTGTTCGGGGCCCGGAGTCAGGCTTCCCCGTCGACGGGAAGACATGGGCAGGGGCGGCACCGGCCGGCGTGGGAAGGCCACGGCTGCCCTCTTTACTGCAGGGAGACGGTACAGACCGTACCCGCGCACTGTGGAGCGGCGCTCCGCCCCGGGTCCTGCTCATCGAGGACGATGAGGGCGACGCACTCCTGGTCGAGGAACTGGTGGCCGACAGCGGAGCCGACGTCCGGCTCGGACGGGCCCGCTCCCTCGCGCAGGCCCTGCTCCAGCTGCGGACCGAGGCGCCGCAATGCGTGCTGCTCGATCTGCACCTCCCCGACGCGCAGGGACTCGACGCCCTCGGCAAGGTCCTGGCGGCCTCCGCGGACACGGCCGTGGTCGTCCTGACCGGACTGTCGGAGGAGGAGGCGGGTCTGGCCGCGGTCGCGGCGGGAGCGCAGGACTACCTGGTGAAGGGCCGGCTGGAAGCCGATGTCTTCATGCGGGCCATCCGCTACGCGATCCAGCGCAAGCAGACGGAGATCGCGGCGGCCGCGCTGCAGGCCGGCCGGTTGCGCGCCGAGGAGAACGCACGCCTGGAGCGCGGGCTGCTGCCGACGCCCCTCCTGCTGGATTCGGCCGTCTCGGTCTGTGCCCGCTACCGGCCCGGCCGCGCCCAGTCACTCCTGGGCGGGGACTTCTACGACGTCGTCCAGACGCCGGACGGCGCCACGCACGCCGTGGTCGGCGACGTGTCCGGGCACGGGCCCGACGAGGCCGCGCTCGGGGTGTGTCTGCGCGTCGCCTGGCGCGCTTTCGTCCTGGCCGGCTCCCGGGGGCAGGACCTGCTGACCCTCCTGGAGAAGATCCTGCTGGCCGAGCGCTCCGGGCCCGAGATCTTCGCCACACTCACCTCCCTCACCCGGCTCCCGGGTGAGAACCGGGTCATCGTCCAGCGGGCGGGCCACCCCGGTTTCCTCGTCCGGTCCCCGGCGGGGGTACGGCTCGAAGTGGCCCCCGGCGGGCCGGCCCTGGGCATGGTGCCCGACTGGGAGTCCACCTGGCCCGAGACGCAAGTCCCGGTGGAGCCGGAGGGCGCCGTCATGCTCTTCACCGACGGGCTGATCGAGGGGCGGATCGGAGCCGGCCCGGACCGGCTGGACGAGGACGGACTGCTCGACATCGCCCGGCAGTACGAACGACTCCCCGCCGAAGGTTTCGTGGACGCCCTGATCGAGACCGCCGAGAGGCTGGCCGCCGACAGCGGCGGCCTGGCCGACGACGTAGCCGTACTCCACCTGGAATGGAAAGACCAACTGTGACTCCGCGAATGTCGCCGCCCGGCGCCGGCGCGCCGTCCGGCCGCCCAGGACTGAGCGTGCAGGCATGGTTCGGGCTCACGCTCGGCCTGCTCGGCGTCATGATCCTGGCCACGGCCGCCGTGGGCGCTGCCCTGTTCTCCCGTACGACCGAAGCGGGGGACCGTCTGGTCGACCGGATCGCCCCCGCCCGGATGGAGGCGCTGCACCTGGAGTCGGCCCTCCTGGACCAGGAGACGGCCGTGCGCGGCTACCTGCTGACGGGCAACCCGGCGCTCCTCGAACCGTACGAGCGCGGTCTGGAGGCCGAGCGCCGCTCGACGGCGCGGCTGGCTGAGCTGTTGCGGGACGATCCGGCCGCGCGGGCAACCACCGACGCCGTCGAGAAGGCGGCGAACACCTGGCGTGCGGACTTCGCCGTGCCCAGCATCGACTCGACGCGGTCCCCGTCACTCGCCCCCGCGGTCCAGCTCGGCCAGGAGAGATTCGAGGAGGTACGCCGGCAGGCGGAGGCGCAGCAGACCCGGCTCACTCGGACGCACGCCGAGGCGCGCGCCACTTTCGGGCTGGCCCGATCGGACCGTGACCGGATCCTCCTGGCCTTCACCGCGGCCTTCCTGCTCACCGGCGCCTGCCTCGCCGTCCTGCTCCACGTCAGCGTCGTACGGCCGCTCGCCCAGGTCCGCGCGGCGTCCCAGCGGGTCGCCGACGGCGCGTTCGAGGAAGAGATACCCCAGAGCGGCCCCTCCGATCTGAGGTCGCTCGCCCGGGCGGTGGAAGCCATGCGCCGGCGGACGGTGGACGAGCTGGCGGCCTCCCGGCACAACACGGACGAACTGAACCGGACGGCCGCGGACCTCGACGCGCAGACCGTGGAGCTGCGCCGCTCCAACGCCGAGCTGGAGCAGTTCGCCTACGTGGCCTCGCACGACCTCCAGGAGCCGCTGCGCAAGGTGGCCTCCTTCTGCCAGCTGCTGGAGAAGCGGTACGGCGACCAGCTCGACGAGCGCGGCACGCAGTACATCACCTTCGCGGTCGACGGTGCCAAGCGGATGCAGGTGCTGATCAACGACTTGCTCACCTTCTCCCGCGTGGGCCGGGTCCAGGACGCCCGGGAGCCCGTCGCCCTCGACGACACCGTCCGCCGCGCTCTGCGCAATCTGGGAGCCGCGATCGAGGAGAGCGGCGCCGAGGTCGTCCTGCCGGACCGGATGCCCGAGGTGATGGGCGACCCCACGCTGCTGACCATGCTGTGGCAGAACCTCATCGGCAACGCCGTCAAGTTCCGCCATCCCGACCGCACGCCCCGCGTGGAGATCGCCGTACGGAGCGAGGGCGAGGCCGACGCCGGGTTCCACACCTTCACGGTCACGGACAACGGCATCGGCATCCCGGCCGAATTCGCCGACAAGGTCTTCGTCATCTTCCAGCGGCTGCACGGGCGGGAGACCTACGGAGGCACCGGCATCGGCCTTTCGCTGTGCAAGAAGATCGTGGAGCACGCGGGCGGGCGCATCTGGATCGACGGCGCCCACACCGGCGGTGCCCGGCTGGCCTTCACGCTCCCCGTCATCGGTGGCGAGGAGACCGCTTCCGCCAAGCCGGCACCGGCGTCCGAATCCGGACCTGCCCCCGCATCCGAATGGGTAGCCTCCGCACGCGCACCCGCATCCGTATCCGCATCCGCATCGGTAACCTCCGAACCTGCACCGGCGTCCGAATCCGCGTCGAGCGAAGGAACGAACAAGTGAACGCCCCCACACCCAGGCCCCCGGCGCAGCCCGCGGAAGTCCTCCTCGTCGAGGACGACGCGGGCGACGAGCTCATGACGCGTGAGGCTTTCGAGGACAACAAGATCGGCAACATCCTGCACGTCGTGCGCGACGGGCTGGAGGCGCTGGACTTCCTCTACCGCCGAGGCGAGCACGAGGGAGCCCCGCGCCCTGACCTGATCCTCCTTGACCTGAACCTCCCGAAGTACGACGGGCGTCAGGTGCTCGAACAGATCAAGACCGACCCGGAACTGAGCCACATCCCAGTGGTCGTCCTCACTACTTCGGCGGCCGAGGAAGACATCCTGCGCAGCTACAAGCTGCACGCCAACGCGTACGTGACCAAGCCCGTGGACCTCGATCAGTTCATCCGGGCCATCCAGCAGATCGATGACTTCTTCGTCACCGTGGTCAAGCTGCCGCGGTCCGTCTGACATGGGGAGAGGGAAGATGGAACACATGGACAGGGCTGACGCGCGCTGCTACGTCGAGGTGCGGTCCGAACAGGACGTGCGGGTCGTGGTGATGGCCGGCGAGTTCGACATGGACAACGTCGGTGAGCTGCGCCGGGCGATGGAGCCGGAGGCGAGCGGTGTCTCGCGCTACGTGCTGGACGTCTCGGGGATCACCTTCGCCGATTCCACCGCGCTGAGCGTCATCCTCCAGCCGGCCCTGAACCGGCCGGTGATCCTGGCCGGCGAGGTGCCGCCCCGTTTCGCCCGGCTGCTCGAAGTCACCGGAGCCGACCGGGTCTTCGCCTCGGCTCCCACCGAGGAGGAGGCCAGGACCATGGCCATCCCGCCCCGTGGCTACTGAGAGGTGTCACCGTCTGGACAGCCTCCTCGGCCTTACGGGTAGGCTCCCAGACTTGACGGCGTGACGGTGCGGGCCGTCCGGTCGGATCGAGGGGCGGGGTGTGGCGCAGGGCTGGGTCGCAAGTTCAACGGCCTCGTGGGCCGGGCCCTTCCCCGGCGGCGGTGCACGGGTGAGCCGGTGCTCCGCGACGGCATGCGGGGAGAGGGAATGATGCCGAACTTTGCAGATGGGATTGCAGGCGAATGTACGGGGCATTCGGTTGAGGTATGCCGGTGACCGCAGCGGGGGAGAGATCAAGATGAAGGGTGCGAGCATGCCGCCGCCCCCCGCACCCCTGACCGCGATGCAGGCGCGGGACCGCGTACGGGTGCTCATGGAATCCGCTGGTTTCGCGCCAGGCGGCGCGGCGCCGGTGGAACAGATAATGACCGACGCCCTCCTGGTGACGTCGGAACTGGTCACGAACGCGATACGCCACGCGGGCGGCATCGTGGAGTTCAGTGCCTCCTTGTCCGAGGAAGGCCTGCGACTGGTCGTCGCGGACGCCAGTACGGAGCTCCCCGTCACCCTGCCGCGGCAGGTCGGAGCGTTCGGCGCCGGGGGGTACGGCTGGCCCCTGATCTGCCGCCTCACGCGGAGCGTCGTCGTCAGCCCGGTGCCCGGGGGCGGCAAACGCATCGAGGTCGTCGTACCCCTGAACACCTTCCACTGAAGGCACCTGCGGCGTTCACGGGGGTGAAGGACGGGTCTCCCGCCTTGCTCGCCGCGTCGCGTCCGTGCAGATCGACCTTGACCTTGACCTCGTCTCCCGGCTGGGCCGCCGGAGCCTGCGGCGCACCCCCGGAGGCCGCAGCACAGGGCCGAGCGGCCCTGTGCTGCGGCCTGCCGCTCAGCGGCACGCCGGAGGCGACGCTTACGGGCAAGGACCCCGCGCGCGCCTTGGCGGTCGTCGGGGCGATCGGGCCGGCCGGGGGCGCGCCAGCAACGCCGGCTACCCGTCGAAGACCTGCTGCCCGGCATCCGCCTCGACCAGCCGGGCCCGGAACTCGCTGAGCACGGAGTAGTCGAAACCCGGATCGGTCAGCTCCAGGCCCAAGGCGTACTTTTTTTCAGTCGATCTGGGCCCGCACCGCCAGGGCCGCCTGCCGATCCGGCAGCCCCTCGGCGAACTGCAACACCGACACCAGCGCCAGCCGGCCCGGCGACCACGCCGGCCTGCCCCGAACGGGAAACAGACCCGCGAACTGCCCGTCGGTGAACAGCATCCCCAGCTCATCCCGCAACCGGATCGCCAGACTGCCCTTCGGGAAAGCCGCCCGTGCCACTCGCACCGTCTCCACCGGGACGCCCCCGGCTCCCTCGGCTGCATCGACATCGACACCCTCCCCAAACGACAACGTCGGCCTCCAAGACCACAACAGGGTCTTGAAGGCCGACGTCACGCCAGGCCCCGGATTAACCAACGGCATCCCGTGACCGGTGCGGGGCCTTCCGAGTTCCGCCGCGGCGCACGGTCCGCCGCGCTCGGGGCCGGAACCGGGGCCGGGGCCGCTGCACGGCTCAGGCGATTCCCACCGTGTAGGCGGCTCGGTAGCCCGCCCCGTCGCGTACGGGGGCCAGGGTCATGGCGGCTCCGGACTCCTCGTAGCGGTCGTCCCGGCCGTTGGGGTGCTCGGGCACCGGGCGGCGCGCGTAGGGCTGCGCGGCGTAGACGCGCCGCAGCAGGTCCTCGGGGAAGAAGAGCTGCGAGGTGGTCTCGGTACGGGTGTCCGGGCGCACCTTGAAGTGGATGTGCGGCGCCAGCCCCGCGTACCAGCCGGGCACGATCGTACGGAACACGCAGCGGCCGGCGCTGTCGGTGACCTGCGTGCCGCGCAGGTACAGGTCCGAGCCGCTTGAGTACTCGCCCTGGGCGTCGGCCTGCCACACGTCGACCTCGGCGCCCTTCAGCGGGCGGCAGCCGTCGGAGACCCGCACCACTGTCAGTTCCAGGCGCAGGGGCACGCCTTCGCGGCCGTCGGTGATGTCCGACCGGACCCGGTCGAGGTCCAGGTAGTACGGTCCCGCGCCCTGCTCCGTGGTCAGGACGCAGCCCGGGGTGGGGGCGCCCGGAGGCCGGCCCGGGCGCTCTGCCGCCTGCTGGCGCGGCTCGCGGAGCACCATGGCGGAAATGCCGCAGGCGGAGGCCAGCGCGGTGACGGCGGCCGAGCCGGCGGCCAGCAGCACCGCGCGGCGGCTGGTGCGGGAGCTTTCGTTCTCGGCCATGCGCAGCCCTTCCCGTATGCCTCGGGCCGTCGCGTACGGACGGCCGCGACCACCGTGCCGCAGTCCGGGGAAACCGGGCGCGACCGACACGCGCCGGCGCGCCCGTGGGGGACGGGATCACTCTTCGGCGCTCCGGCTGGTCGGACCGTCACCGGACCGGAAGCCGGTCATGCCACCGACTCCATGTGCTTGTCGGGCTGCAGGTGCTTGTCGGACTGCCGGTTCGTGACCGCGGGCACGCGAGGTGTGCGCAGCGCCGCGAGTACGCCGACGGCGCAGCCGAGCAGGATCGCCGCGGCGGCGCCGAGGGTCGCACCGTCCGGGTGGATCAGCGGCTGACCGCGCAGCGCCTGCCAGGTGAGCAGGGCGAGCACGGCGGCGTAGGTCCCCGAGGCCACCAGTACCAGGCGCAGCCGTACGCGCCCGTCGCGCAAGCGGGCGAAGCGCGGGGCCAGGAGGAGGAGCGCGAGCAGGACGAAGGGGAGGATCTGGAGGGCGTGCATGCCGAAGAAGTGCGGGATGCGCAGGTCGCCGCCGGTGGTCGACCAGCCCATGAGGGGCATGGACGGCCCGCCGTCCGGTACGCCGACACTGTGCGCGCCGGTCACGTCGGCGACGCCCGCTTCGGCCGCCGCCTCCTGGGCGGGGGTGCGCCCCGTCATCAGGAAGCCGATGCCGGCACCGGCCAGTGCGAGGACCGCGCCGAGCCGGATGGCCCAGGCGGACGCCCGGTCGGCGATACGTGCCCGGAACAGCAGCAGCGCGATGACCAGCGTGGCGGCCCACAGGATGACGACGGAGGCGCCCATCACGTTGAAGACCAGCGAGTCGAAGGGCGTTTCGTTGTTGAAGTGGCTGCGTTTGCCGCGGATGACCTGGCCGGTGATGGCGATCATCTCCATCAGGCTCGCCCCGCACACCACCGTGCCGGCCCACCATCCGGCCCGCCGGGCTCTGGTGAGCAGGGAGAGCATCCAGGCCAGCGACAGCGAGAAGGCCACGAACGACACCGAGAACTTGAACGGTTTGGCCCAGATCGGCGCGTCCACCAGGACACGGTCGTCCACCACGATGCCGACCGCCGAGATGACGGCCAGGACGGCCATGGACGCCGCGAAGGCCATCAGTGGCCGGTGCCAGGACATCCACGAGTACGAGGTCCGCGAGGACATAGAGCTACCCCCAGAGTTATGGATAGTGGAGCTCTCCGCTATCCGATAGCGGAACTATCTATGATGGGGGGCGGGCCTGGCAAGACGTGAAGGGGTGAACGCGCGGTGCGCATCGGAGAGCTGAGTCGCAGGACCGGGATTCCCGTCCCGACGATCAAGTACTACGTACGCGAGGGACTGCTCCCCGCGGGGCGGCTGACGAGCCCGAACCAGGCGAGCTACGACGAGGCGCACGAGCGCAGGCTGCGGCTGATCCGCGTACTGCTGGATGTGGGCGGTCTCAAGGTGGCGGCCGTCGCGGAGGTCCTCGCGGCGGTGGACGACCCCGGCATGTCCCCGCACAAGATCCTGGGCGAGGCCACGCACCGGATCGTCCCGCGCTACGCGGACAGCGCGCGGGAAGAGGAACTGGAGGACGCCCGCGAGGAGGTGTCCGAGCTGATCAGACGGCGCGGCTGGCAGGTCGATGGCACCCACCCGGCCGCGGAGGCGCTCGCGGGGGCGCTGGCCGCGGTGGAACGCGTCGGGCACGGGGAGTTCACCGGGGTGCTGGACGAGTACGCGGACGCCGCGGAACGGGTCGCGCGCGTCGATCTGGCTTACGTCGGGCGCTGGGCCGGCCCGGATGCCGTGGTGGAACGGGCGGTGGTCGGCACCGTGCTGGGTGACGCGCTGTTCGCGACCCTGCGCCGCCTGGCCCACGTCGACGGCTCGGCACGCGCTTTCGGGGACGGGGACGGCACGACCCCGGGCGCCCGGTAATACGGTGGTACCGGTGGCCTTCGGAACCTAGGGTCCTGCCATGACGATCACCGGCGCATCGGACGTGGACCAGGCAGCGGCACTCAGCACACAGGCCTTGCGAGACGTCGCACACCTCGACTGGTCCGTGCCCGCGGCGGGACTGGAGTGGAGCTGCTACGACACCGCCGTCCACATGGCGAGCGACCTGGTCGGCTACGCGGGTCAGCTCACCGGCCGGGCCACCGCCGACTACGTTCCCTTCGAGATCACCGCCGAGCCCGGCACGACACCCGCGGGGCTGATCCGCGTCATCGAGGCCACCGGCGGGCTGCTGTCCGCCGCCGTGCGGACATCCGGACCCGATGTGCGCGCCTGGCACCCCTGCGGCATGGCCGGAGCCGACGGTTTCGCGGCCATGGGGGTCGTGGAGGCGCTGCTGCACACCCACGACGTGCTCACGGGCCTCGGCGTGCACGGCTGGCAGCCCCCCGCCGACCTGTGCCGGCGGGTGCTCGACCGGCTCTTCCCGCAGGCCCCGGCTACCGGCGACCCCTGGACGGTCCTGCGCTGGATGACGGGCCGCGCGGAACTCCCCGGCCTGCCGAGGCTGACGGCGTGGCGCTGGTACGCCGACCCGGTCCGCGCCGAGGGCATGACGCTCTGCGAGATCTCCCCGGCCGTGGCGGCGGACCTGCACAGGGGCGGCCCCGGCGGTTTCGCCTGGGCCGCGGACGGCCCGGCGGAGGGCACGCGCTTCGCCGCCGGGATGGTGGTGAAGGCGCACGAGGACGGCAGCTACCGGCCCGGCTGGGGCACGTACGCCATGGTGCGCGCCACCGATCAGCTGGCGGTGGGCGGCATCGGCTTCCATGCCGCGCCCGATGCCGACGGCACGGTGGAGATCGGTTACGACGTCGTACCCTCGGCCCGCGGCAACGGCCATGCCACCCAGGCCCTGCGCGCCCTGTCCGCCTGGGCCCTCGCCCGGCCGGGCGTGAGCCGGGTGACGGCCACCGTCGAGCCGGACAACGCCCCGTCCCACGCGGTGGTGGCCCGGGCGGGCTTCACCAGGACGGGAACCGCGGAGGGCGGGACCCGCTACGCCCGGACGGCGGCGTAGCCGGCCCCGCCACCGCCGTCTTTGACCTCTCGTCAACTCGCCGTAGAGGTCCTCGACGGGGTGCGGGGCGGCGGCTCCGTCCTCAGCTGGCGCGCTGTGTCACAGGGCCTTCTTCGTCGCGCTGGCGACGACGCATTCCTTGTACTCGCTGCCGTTGCCCTTGCCGGTGTACGTCGTCGTGGCCTCGGCCTGGCGGGACGCCCCCGCCTTCACCGTGAGACCGGTCACGTTGGCCATGGCGAGGTTCGCGCCGGAGCCGGCGTCCCCGCGGAACTTCATGGTGATGTTGTAGGTGTAGTCCACCGAACCGCTGTTGGTGACGGTGAGCCGGGCGACTAGGTTCTTGCCCGCGTCGTCCAGCTTGCACCCGTCGATCTTGATGTCGCGCTCGGCCTTGTTGCTGCTGGAGCCGCCGGGGACGGAGACACCGCCGGAGCTGCCGCTGGTGCCGTCGCTGTCGTTGCTGCCACCGGTGGTGGTGCCCCCGCTGGAGCCGCCGGAGCTCGTGTCGGAGCCGTGACTGCTGCTGCTGGTGCTGCCGCCACCGCAGCTGCCGCCGTTGGAGCCACGGGCTCCGGTGAGTGCCACCAGTGCGATGCCGAACACGGCGACCGCGCGGACATGGCGAAGCTTCACGTTCAACCCCCGTTGAAGTGTCGTGAGTGAGAGAGCCCGCGTTGACGGGCGCACGTCACCCTAACAGCGGTAAGCGGGCCCTCCGTTCGCTGGTGACGTAGCGGTGTTCCCCAGCAAGGTGCGCTCTGTGCGTGTAGCGTCTGCGGTAGCTGTCATGGTTCCGAAGTACCGGTTGCCCGTGAGCGCGAGTTCACGGGCGTCTTGCTGAACAACGTCTCTGAGGACCAGGGCGATCACCTCCGGCCCCCGCACCGTGCGGAGGCCGACTACGAGTCCCCTTGGAGGACAAATGGCCACCGGAACCGTCAAGTGGTTCAACGCGGAAAAGGGCTTCGGCTTCATCGAGCAGGACGGCGGCGGTCCTGACGTCTTCGCCCACTACTCGAACATCGCCGCCCAGGGCTTCCGTGAGCTCCAGGAAGGTCAGAAGGTGAGCTTCGACGTCACGCAGGGCCAGAAGGGCCCGCAGGCGGAGAACATCACCCCCGTCTAACCCGCGACCGCCCTCAGCGGCGTAGCAGACGAGAGCCCCGGCCGGGATGTCAACCGGCCGGGGCTCTGGTGTGTGCCCTCCCCCGCCCGACGGCTTTCCTTCCGCGGAAGGGAGTTTGGGGAGGCGATCCCTGGCCAGACGAGGGGTGAACGTCTATTCGGGATTCGATGTCGCTGGAGGTTGGGGTGGGGAACGTCTCCCGGCTGCCGGGCCGCGCGGAGCACCACTGGCTGTGGCAGGAGGAGGCCGCATGCCGCAGTCTCGGCTCACGGCTCTTCTTCCACCCGGTCGGCGAACGGGGACGGGAGCGTGAGCGCCGGGACGCCGCGGCGAAGGAAGTGTGCGCACTGTGCCCGGTGCAGCCCGACTGCCTCGACCACGCCCTCCAGGTGCAAGAACCGTACGGGGTGTGGGGAGGGCTGAGCGAAGCCGAGCGGCGCCGCCTCCAGGCCCGCCAAGACGATCAGCAGGCGCTGTCGAGGAGCGCGTGAGAGCGGGCAACCGCCGTGACCACACCGCCCCGACCGAGCCCAACGCGTGTGTCGAGCGACCAGAGCGCCCCGCGGTGGAACCGCGGGCCAGCCGTGCGGAGGAGTAACCCACATGCCGGACACATCCCGACTGACAGCGCGCGAGGTGGCGGCCCTCGACCAGATCGAAGCCGCGATGCGCGCCCCCGCTCCCCGGCCGAGGAGGGCGCTCGGCGCCGCGGCGGCCACCTTCCTCGCGTTCCTCCTCGCACCTGCCTCGGTGCTGCTGTTCGTCGGGGCGGTCACGTCCCGGTCGCAGGCGCTGTCCTGGCTGGCGGTCGCCGCATGGCTCGCGACCATCGCGCTGGCCTCCCACGCCCAGGACCACGCACGGCTGACCGCCCCCCTTCACCTGTAGACGCGCGTCCACCTGCTGATACGGGCTTTTCGCAGACCCGTTCCGGGGTAGCCGACGAGGAACAGGGAGCGCGGCAGGACAGGCGAGGAGCAGCGGTGATCACTCAGGAGCAGTTTGCGGCCATGGCCGGATGTACGGCTTTCACCACCCAGGGACAGCGCCTGGGGGTGGTGGAATACCTCCTGGTCGACGACACCACCGGCAGGCCCGAATGGGCGCGGATCACCGACCGGGCCTCGGGCCTGGGCGGCGTGTTCGTTCCGCTGCGGCACGCGACGCTGGAGGAGGAGCGCCTGGTGGTCCCCTACCCCGTGGCCTTGATCGAACAGGCGCCGTGCGCGGCCCTGGACTGCGGGAACGTGCTGTCCGTCGCGGAGGAGCAGCAGTTGTTCCGGCACTACGGCATGAGGGACGCGCGCGAGGAGGTCAATGCCGAAGCCGGTACGGGCTGGGCGCAGATGGACCGGGCGCAGGCCATCATGGACGGCACCGCCGACCATGAGAGCGCCGTTTCCCGGCTGCGGCCGGTGCGGCCGCGGTAACGAACGGACTGGTCGCGCCAGTCGGCCCCTGGGCCGGCTGGCGCAGCGCTGTCACCGCGGGGCCGGATGGTGCCCGCTCGCGCCAGGTGGTGGGCTCAACGTATCGCAAAGGTGACACCGGGGACCGCGTAGTCGACGGGGCCGTCGAAGCGGGCCGCGGCGCGGGCCACCGCTCGCTGCGGGGTGAGGAAGCGGCCGACGTGCCTGACGATCAGGCGGCCGGCGCGCGCCGCGCCGGCCGTGTCGCCGGCGGCTTCGGGCGTGTGGTGGACCGGTGTGCCTTCGGCCGGCGGCTGGTCACTGTCGGCTTCGCACAGCAGTACGTCGCATCCCTCGGCCAGAGCCTTGAGGCCGGTGCACGGCGCCGTGTCCCGGGAGTAGACCAAAGACCGGCCCGCGGCGGCGACGCGCAGAGCGAAGGCCGGCAGGGAGGCGCCGCCGCCCGCGTGCCGGGCCGCGGCAGGAGTTGCGTCGCCCGGTCGGCGCAGGGCTCACCCATCATCTTCGGCGGGCGGCGATCACCCGGGCGCGCGCGGAGCCGGCGCCCGGCTCCTGCCGATGGTAGCCGCGCGGGGTGAGCCGGGGCTGTTGACGGGGTGTCGGCGGCAGGCCGGAGCGGCGGCGCCGACCCATGATGGAAGCAGAAGCCGCGCGCCGACGAGCCTCACCTGTGAGACGCGGGCGGATGTGGGTACGCGCAGCTTGACCGTTGCACCACCCAGCTGGTGAAAGGAAGGTCTGTCATGCCAAGAGGATCCAGCGCCAAACGAGAGCGCCAGTACGAGCACATCAAGGAGTCCGGCGAGGAGCGCGGCATGTCCGAGGGCCGCGCCAAGGAGATGGCCTCGCGCACGGTGAACAAGGAACGGGCCCGCTCCGGCGAGTCGAAGACGTCCAGCCGCAGCTCCACGCAGGGCAAGTCGGCGTCGCAGCGTGGCGGGCAGAAGTCCAAGTCGGGCGGCGGCTCTTCCTCCGCCTCGTCTTCCTCCTCTTCGTCCGAGCGCACGCGGGACGAGCTGTACGAGGAGGCGAAGAAGCGCGGTATCGAAGGCCGCTCCACCATGAACAAGCAGCAGCTCAAGAGCGCTCTCGGCGACTGAGGCCGCGCCGCCGCCACACGTACGGAGGAGCCTCGCACCGGGCGGGCTCACTGCCCGGTGCGGCTTGCCCCACCACGCACCACCGCACCACGATCCCAGGAGCAGTAGATGACCGAGCGCAAGAACCCGAGGACGAGCACACCTTCGCAGGCCCCGGGTGAGAGCGGTGACGAAGAGGCCCGCAAGGAGGCTGAGGAAGCCGTGGTGCCCGGCACCGGCGAGGGCGAGGGCGAGGAGGGCGACGCGCTCACCCCGAACACCGACGCACAGCGCCGATCCGCCGGGCGAGTACGGCCGCAGGAGTGAAGATGAGCTAGGGCGCGCCGTTTGGATCTTGTCGGTCGAGCCCGCGTTCTCCGGTGTTGTGCATCCCAAGGCGGAGGAGCTTGCCTGGTACTGGACGTACTGGGAAGCTCCGACAACGCAGGGAGGTACGGTGCCGGGCAGCGCGGGCCCGGCAAGATCCGAAAGACACGCCCCGGGGGCGACCGCGGCCGATCATGGATCGGACGGACGCGAGCGTCCTCCCACCCCGGGGTGGCGGCTTCCACGGCCGCTTCCAGGCCCGTCCTGGAAGCGGCCGTGTCAGCGTGCTCACTCGGGGGCGCCCCGGCCGCGCCGGACAGCGCTGGCACGCTGTCGTAATCACGTGGGCGTAGCGCACGTGGTGGTGGAGCTCGTGTGCGGCGACGTAGCCGATCGCGCGCGTCCTCGGGTCGATCCGGAAGCCGCTGCCCATCTGGTGCGTCTGGGCGAGGTCGATGTCCACGCCGAGCGCGGACATGGCGCTGTTACGGGAGGATCGAGCCCGTCAGCACCGGCGGTGGGTCGCCGGACGATGATCAGCCCGCCGATCGGGCGCGGGCCCGGGCCATCCGGCGCTTGACGGCCCGTCGTTCCTCCTCGCTCATGCCGCCCCACACACCGAGGTCCTGGCCTGCTTCGAGGGCCCATTGAAGGCAGTTCTCCATGACCGGGCAGCGGCGGCACACCGCCTTGGCTTCTTCGATCTGGAGCAGGGCCGGGCCGCTGGAGCCCACCGGGAAGAAGAGATCAGGGTCTTCCCACCGACAGGCGGCCTCGTGGCGCCAGTTCATCGTCATGCCTCCATCCAGTTCGTCCGGATCCTTCCTCACCCTCCTGGCCGCTACCGGCGGCTCTATGCGGCCCTAAGGCGAACGCTTCCCGGCTCTTCGTCCGCGCGGGCCGAGCACGGCCCTGCTGTTCAACGCGTGCAGCGGGGGTAGAAGGGACGCATGTTCAACCATCGACGTGTGCGTACAGCCGTTGTCCTTGTGATCAGCTGGGTGGTGCTGACCGGTGTGGAGCGCGGGGTCGAGCACGCCCCGTGGCGGTCGGCCGTCCTCAGCGGGCTGGTGTGGGCCGGCGTGGTCACCGGTGCCTGGTGGTTCTCGGAGTGGACGCAGATACAGCCCTCGCGGGCGCGCCGGCCTGAGGCCGGTGTGGCTGATGAGCGGAGGCCGCAGCACTGACCTGGCGACTGCGGCGTGCCGTGGCGGGTCTGTGGGACGGCGTCCGGCAGTCCCGATCTGAGGAGCAGGGGGGTTTGAACCCCGGGACCGGGGCATCCCCCAACGAAGCCCAGCCTTTACCAGCCGACTGGAGGCAGCAGTGACCACCTATGTCATCACCGTGCCCGGCACGTTCCTGACCGATGTCGACGATGCGGCACGCTCAGCGCTGGCGAGGAAGCTGGCCTCGCACCACACCGACCTGAGCGAGACCGAAGACGTGGAACTGCTGACGGTCCATGAGGACGGGACTTTCTCCGTCCGGCTCGAAGTCGATGCCCGAGACCGGGCCACTGCCGAGGAAGACGCCGTCCACCTGGCCGCCGGCGCCCTCGAAGAGCTGGGACTCTCGGCGAAGGACGCCCCTCTGGGGCCTCCGGCGGTCACCGGAATCGACGGGGAGTTCTGAGCTGCTTGTCGGCGCCTCGTCGGGGTAGCAGCGGGAACACCAGCCGACGAGAGGAGCTTGTGGTGCGGAAAGCGCAGGACGCGCAGGCAGCGCAGGACGTGGTGGCCGTGATTCTCAAGGACCACCGCACCATGGAAGAGCTGTTCCGCCGGATGCGGAGCGTCGAGGAGGACCGCGGGGCGGCTCTGAAGGAATTCGCCGCACTGCTGATCGCCCACGGAGAGGCGGAGGAGGCGGAGGTCTACCCCGCCCTCAAGCGGTACCGGAACGTGGACAACGAGGAAGTCGAGCACGGAAAAGAAGAGCACCACGAGGGCAATGAGGCGCTCCTCGCCCTGATGGAGGTGGAAGAGGTCGGCTCCGACGAGTGGGACGAGAAACTGGAAGAGCTCGCCAAGGCCATCACCCACCACATCGACGAGGAGGAACGCACCATCCTCAACGGTGCCCGGGAGAACGTGCCGGACGAGCGCCGAGCCGAGCTCGGCGCGGTCTTCCTCCGCGACCGGGAGAAGCACCTGAAGGCGGACTGCGGGCACATCGACAACGTCCGCGCGGTCGTCCGAGCGCACTGACGGGCGGCGCGCGTACGTCCCGTTCAGCCGCGTGGCATAGAGCGGCTTGGCGCACAGCCGCTCAGTTCTCCTCCGCCGCGAGGATGCGGTCAGCCGCGTAATGGGGGCAGTCGCCCCGGTGCCAGGTGACGGACAGCGACCCCTCCGCCGTGCACAGCGTCCGTGCTGTCCCATCAGCGGCGGTGGCGCGGCAGAACGGACACAGAAGGGTCATGGGGCGTAGAAGATCGAACACGGCCGTGTCCTTCCCGCAGGCAGTCGTTCACACACCGGTGAAGTTCAGGACTATCAAATCCGGCGCTGTCCGCACGTGCTACCGGCAAGTACCGGCCTGAACCTCACCCTGAGTGCGCACATGCGCCCGCCCGGCCCTGCTATCTGACGCCGAGGGCAAGAACGTACGGGGGTGGATACGGGCGGAGCCCGCCGGTAACCGGCGGGCTCCGCGGTCACGCCGCCGCATGCGGATGGGAGTGGTCCGCGGTGCGGCGGTGTTCGGCATTGATGCGCTGGGCTTCTTCCAGCTGGTCTTCGAGGATGACGATGCGGCAGGCGGCGTCGATCGGGGTGCCTCGGTCGACGAGTTCGCGGGCGCGGACGGCGATGCGCAGTTGGTAGCGGGAGTAGCGGCGGTGTCCGCCCTCGGAGCGCAGGGGCGTGATGAGGCGGGCTTCACCCAGAGCGCGGAGGAAGGCGGGGGTGGTGCCGATCATTTCGGCGGCCCGGCCCATGGTGTAGGCGGGGTAGTCGTCGTCATCGAGTCGGCCGAGGGAATCCTCTGCTGTCATTGCACCTCTCTGGAGGACCGGTGGAGGGCGAACGTTGGAGGGGCCCTGGTGCCGTACGGCACCAGGGCCCCGAAGGAATGACAAACACCATCTGCCGGCCCTGATCATGCGCCGGCCTACTGTGTCCGCAGCCCTGCCCGGGGGGATGGGCGGGAGTGCGGGGATCGCGGATGCGTGACCGGAGACCACCTGCCTATCCGAGGTCTTGCGGTACCCGGGCTCTCACTGCCGCCCGGGCGATCCTGATGGCGCTCTACTCCTCCGTTCTTTCCCTCTGAAATGAACTACTTGGAAGGAACTGCTGGCACTGCGAACTGCTGGTGCTGCGAACTGCTGACATTGCGAACTGCTGGTACCGCACTTGACTGCTGTACTGCGAACCACTGATTACTACGGGTACTGCTGGTGGTGCGAACTGCTCGTGGCCATCAAGCGCCACTGTCGTCCGGCAGCCAGCCCCGTCGCCCATCCTGCGTCTGCTCTGGCTTAGAACCCCACTGCCGGACCTCTCAGCACGCGCGCCCGCGGCAGGCGCCTTCACCGAGAGACCACTGGATACCGCGCCGCTGGTACTGCTGGTACTGCTGGTACTGGTACTGCTGGTACTGCTGGTACTGCTGGTACTGCAACTAGCGGAACTACTTACTGCGGTACTGCTCATGGCGGCCCCTGATCACTGCGGGCCACCCGGTGCGGTCGTCAGTCCCGTCGCCGTCCTGCAACCACACTGGCTCCGGAACTCCACCACCGCACCGCACTGCCAACTGCTTACCACTGCCCGGCAGTTCATGTCTGCCGGGCTCTGCTCGATCTCGGCTACGTGAGAAACCATAACCACCCGAGCACCCAATGTCTACTCTGGCGAGCATAGATTTCGATGCGCTGAGGGCGGAGTTAACCTTCCGCTGCCAACACCGTTCGGGGATGTCCGCTCACCGCTCCACCGGACCGGGGCGGCAGCACCCACGATGAGCAGGGGTTTTACCGCCCAGCAGCTCCCGAACGGAGCCGTGGACCGGGGTGCTGACCAGTCGGCAGCGGGAAACACCGGTGCCCGGCGCCCTACCGCTGAACGGGTGAAGGCAACCGCCTCCCTGGGCGTTCGATGCGAAGCCCCGGCCACCCTGAGGGTGTCCGGGGCTTCGCATCGAACGCTATCCGGGCAGCAATCACGGCCAGCCCGGTCTCGGTACAAGGAGCCGACACCCCTGCCTGTTGCCACCGCTCGTGGCCCGAGAGCCCGGGGAGACCTGCCTCGCAGCCCTCGCCGGGGGTCTGCCGGCTCCACGTGACCCAACCGGGGGAAGCGGGTCACGCGGGCGCCGGTCACCGTCCGGACCCGGACGGCGGTCACGGTGCACAGGGCCGGGTCGGGTCGCGCACCCGGGGAGGGCGGCGCGCGACCCCGACCGGCTCCGGGGCCCCTCGCCAGGTGGGGCCCCTGAAGCGCGTATGGCCCGTGCCGGCTGCGGCAAACCCCGTCCGTGGCAATCGATCTGAGAGCGGGTCGGTTCCTGAGGGGGCGGGCTCGCCTCGCTTCACCCCTTGGTCGTACGGGCCCTACGGGCAGGAGGCGACGCGCGGGAATGGGCAGGCGCGGGGCTTGGTTCTCCCGGAGTAGGCCTCCCTTCCCGAAGGAGAATGCCATGGCACTGTCCCGGACCGAGCGTGAGCAGTTCCTCGCCGAACCCCACATCGCCGCCCTCGCCGTGAGCGCCGGCGAGGACCGCGCGCCGCTGGTCGTACCGATCTGGTACCACTACTCCCCCGGCGGCGACGCCTGGATCATGACCGGCCGCGACTCCCGCAAGGCCGAACTGATCGCGGCCGCGGGCCGGTTCAGCCTGATGGTCGAGCGCGTGGAGCCGACGATCCGGTACGTGTCGGTCGAGGGCCCGGTCGTCTCGACCGTACCGGCGGTGCGCGAGCAGTTGGAGTGGATCTCCTCGCGGTACCTGCCGGCGGAGAAGGTGGACGGTTACGTCGAGGACGCGTGGAAGAACCACGGCGAGCAGGTCATCATCCACATGCGCCCCGCACGGTGGGTGAGTTCGGACCTCGGCCGGGTGTAGACGGGAACGGGCCGCCGTCGGGCCTGTGCCTCAGGAACCGGCGCCGGTCGGGCGGGGCGGCCTGTCAGCGGTCCTCCTGCACGATCGGTGACCCGGCCCGCAGGAGCGGCGCGGACGGCTTGGGACGGGTGGTGCCGGGAAGGCAGGTCACCGCCGGGTTGTAGGTCTGGAACATGCCCTTGGGGTTCTTCTTCCAGAGCCACAGGTGCAGGGCGTAGTGGACGGGCTGGCCGGGGTAGTGGCCTCGCTGCGGACCCGTGAAGGGCACGCCGAACAGCGTGGGACGGTCGTCGTCCGTCGTCATCACCTGGTCGCGGTCGTAGACCATCCACTCGGCCCCGACCAGGCGCTTGCCGCCCCGCCCGTCGTCCTCGTAGAACAGCGCTGCGGGCTTGGCGGGGTCGACGGAGTTGTCGAGGGCGTGGTTGAAGTGCGGGTAGCCGAGCGCGCCCGATCCGGCCCGGTCCATGACGCAGTACTTGTCCGGTACGTAGCCGGCCTTCACCGCGTTGGCGTGCCAGTTGTACGCGGCCGTCGCCCGGTATGCGCGGGCGCGCTCGGTCGCGGCTTTGCCGCTGTCCGCGGCGTGCGGCGCTGCGAAGGACGCCACGGCGAGCGAGGCGGCTGTCGTGAGGACCAGGACGAAACTGCGGGCCATAGGAGACTCCTTGGGACGGGTCGGCTGCACGGGCAGCCTCACCCCAGCGCTCTTGGACCGCCACACAGCCGGGGCGGACGGCTGACCGCCGGTCGGTTGACGGCGGGACAGCGCGGACGGGCGGCCGGTCAGTCCGGTCTTCGGTGCAGGGTCGATCCAGGATCGGTGCGATCGGGCGGCTCGGACCGGCCGGCCGGGCACCTCCGCGGTGCGGTGCGGGTGGCCCTCGCCGCGACGCCGCGCGCTCGCCCGGCGCGGGCTCACTCGAACGAGCCAGGGGGGTTTCGCGATCCGCTCCCGCAGGGAACCGGTGTCTGCGCCGAACGCGAGTTTCACGGAGGGTACGGACATGGCGCAGGAGAATGCGGCACCGAACAGCGGAGCAGCGCTGCAAGACATCGTGTCAGCCGTGTCCAGAGGCGCCCCGGAATACCGGGCGTGCCCTCATCCGCTCTACGCCGCGCTGCGCGAGCAGGCCCCGGTATGCCTGCTGACGCCTCCGCACGGGGTCGACACCTATCTCATCACGCGGTACGAAGACGCCCGGGACGCCCTGTCGGACCCGCGTTTCAGCAAGAACATGCGCGGGGCCATCGACACCTACCATGCCGTGTACGGCAGCTTCTTCGACGCGCTCGACGACAACGTGCTCTTCTCCGACCCGCCCCGGCACACGCGGCTGCGCCGCACGCTGAGGAGCGCCTTCACCCCTCGACGGGTGGAGGAGATGCGGCGGGGAATCACCGAGATCGCCGAGAACCTTCTCCGCCGATGCCGGGAAAGCAACTCGGTGGACCTGATGTCGTCGTTCGCGTTCCCGCTTCCCATCGCGGTCCTGTGTCAGCTGATGGGCATCCCCGAGGCGGACCGTCCCGAGATCCTGCGGCATTTCGGGGTGGTGACCCGCGCCAGGTTCGACCCCCGGATGCGGGCGGAACTGAGGGCGGCCGAGGAGTGGCTGCGGGACCGGCTGGGACGGCTCATCGCTCACACCCGCGACCACCCGTCGGACTCCTTCCTCAGCGACCTCATCCAGGCGGAGGAAGCTCTGGACGACGCTGAACTGATCTCCTCGCTCTGGGTCATCTTCTTCGCCGGTCACAAGACCACGGCGTACCAGATCGGCAATTCCGTCCTCAATCTGCTGCTCCGTCCGGATCAGCTGGAGATGCTCCGGAAGGACCCGCTGCTCATCCCCCGGGCGGTGGAGGAAATCGTGCGCTTCGAGGGCTCGGTGGAGACGTCGACCTTCCGGTACGCCGCTGAGGACGCGGAGATCCGCGGCACGGTGATCCCCAAGGGGTCCCTCGTACAGATCGCGATCACCTCGGCGAACCGGGACCCCGAGAAGTTCGACTCCCCCGACGTCCTCGACGTGACGCGCGAGGGGATCCAGGGAACGCACCTGGGCTTCGGACACGGCACGCACTACTGCCTGGGAGCGCCGCTGGCGCGGCTCGAACTCGAAATCGCGCTCTCGTCCCTGCTGCGGGAATTCCCGGAGATGGAACTGGCCGATGCCGAGGAGAGCAAGAGTGCGTGGCTGAAGGGTCCGGTGGCGGCGTTCCGGGGTCTTGAGCGACTCCAGATCGTCCTGGAGCCGTCGCGGCGGGGCGAGGACCTCGCCTCAGCGTCCCCGGCTCCGGTAGCGTCCCCGGTGCCTTCCGCGCCTTCGGGGCCTTCGGGGCTTTCAGTGCCCTCGGCAGCCTCAGAAAAGATGATCCAGAACTGACAGGCGGTGGATTGGCATGCCGGACCACTCTACGAGCACCTCCAAGCTGACCCTCCTCGGATTGCCGACGGACGAGCTGCACATCTCGACGGCAGGCGCCCGTGAGATCGTCCGGGTCGCGCGGGACGATTCCGCCCCCGTCCGGGACGGATCACGCGCGGGTCAGTCGACGATCGACATGCATCATCACTTCTGCGCACCGGAGTGGCGCCAGTGGGCCGAGCGCCATGAGCTGATCAAGCCGGAGCAGCTGCCTCCGTGGGCGAAACTCGATACCGAGGCAGCGATCCGCTTCATGGACCGTGCGGGCATCACGACGGCCGTCCTCAAGCCCATGCTGCCGGCGCGCTACCACTCATCGGCACAACTGCGTGAAGCCATCAACATCACGCTTCAGTCGATGATCGATGTCGCGCAATCGCATCCCGGCAGGTTCTCGTTCTACGTGCCCCTTTTCCTGGATGACCCTGACGCGTCCTCCTGGGCCGTGCGCCGCGGGCTCGGTCAGCTCGGCGCGGTCGGCGTGAACGTGACCGCCAACTACGGGGGCGTCTACCTCGGGGATCCCTCGTACGACCGGGTGTTCGACGAGCTGAACGATTGCTCCGCGGTGGTGGACACCCATCCGCACAATCTCCCCGGCGGCCCGCCCGGTGCGGCGACGGTTCCGGGCATTCCGAACTTCATGTGCGACTTCCTCCTGGACACCACACGGGCTGCCGTGAACATGATCAGCAAGAGAACCCTGGACCGCTTCCCGAACATCTCGGTCATCCTTCCGCACGCCGGCGGATTCCTGCCCTACATCGCCACGCGCATGCAGGCTCTCGGGCGGTTCTGCGACCCGCCCGTCGAACCCGCCGCCGTCATCGACCACCTGGGGCGCTTCTACTACGACACCGCCGGCCCCATGGCGAGCGCGGGAACCCTCCTCGCCCATGTGCCCGCCGACCACATCCTCTTCGGCACCGACTGGCCTGCCGCCCCTGCCGACACGGTCCTGGACCTGGCGCTCCCCGCGCTCGACGCGGACCCGGCCTTCACACCGAAGCAGCTCCAGGGCATCTACCACGACAACGCACTGCGCCTGATCCCCCAGCTGGCGACGGTCTGAGCGTCTCGCTGCCCCGGCCGCGCCTTGCGCGGCGCCCCTCCATGTCCCCGAGCCCCCGCGGAGCAGGTCCATGACCGACACCTCACTCGCCACCCTGACCGGGACCTACGCCCTGGACCCGGCCCACACGCAGATCGGGTTCGTGGCGCGGCACGCCATGGTTACCAAGGTCCGCGGCGCGTTCAGGACGTTCGAGGGCACCGCGTACCTGGACGGCGAAGACCCGGCCCGGTCCTCCGTGTCCGTCACCATCAAGGCCGCGAGCATCGACACCCACCACGAGCAGCGCGACACCCATCTGCGCGCCAACGACTTCCTGGACGCGCCGGCCCACCCGGACATCACCTTCGTATCCACCCGTGTGGAGCAGCTCGAAAGCACCCGCTTCCGGGTGACGGGAGACCTCACCATCAAGGAGGTCAGCAAACCGGTGAGCATCGACTTCGAGTTCCAGGGCAGCGTCATGGACCCGTTCGGCAATCTGCGGCTGGGCTTCGAGGGCTCGGCGTCGATCAGCCGCAAGGAGTACGGCATCACCTGGAACGCGGTGCTGGAGAGCGGCGGTGTGATGGTGGGTGACAAGGTGGTGCTGGAGTTCGAGGTATCCGCGATCCGCCAGCCCTGACGCCTCGTGTCCGTGCCGTGTGGCATACCGGTCGAAAAGGCCGGGAGCTCCGAGATACCGCTCCGGCAGCAGTAGCCCGGCTCATGAGTGTTCGGGGCCGAGGGTCAGCACCAGTCCACGACGGTGTAGTTGTGCACGTAGCGGGCCGACACCCAGCCCGGCTGACCGTGCAGCCGGTACCAGATGTTGTGGCCGTCCACCCACTTGGCCTCGGCCTGGCAGGACAGCCGGACCTTCTCCCACGGGCCGAGGGAGCCGACGACGCGGGAGGCGGTGGTCGCGTTGGCGCGGACCTTCACGCCGGCGGAGCTGACCACGAGCCCGTCCGCGTACGAAGGGCTCGCCAGCGCGCTCCCGGCGAACAGAACGGCCGAGGCAGCGGCGGCCGTACCCGCGACTGCGATGCTCCTGAACGTGCGCATCTGCGCCTCCCCATCTCTGCGGCTGACCGGCGTGTGCCGAACGCGGCACATGGGAATGACCCTGCGCCGCCGTCCGGCCCGCGGCTGTCCGGCACACCGCACGTTCCCTCGAACGGGGGACGACGGACGGGGGACGGGGGACGGGAGAGGCGCCACGCATGGGGTCCGTTTTGGCGGGAATCTGCCTTGTTCATGACATGCATGCCAGTACAGGATCATTCCGTTCCATTCACGTGGAGCGACATGGTGGCACTTTTGCCTTCATAGCTGGAAAGCTGAAGGGAGTACGGCATGTTCAAGAATCTTTTCGCGAGCGGAGCCGCCGTCGCGGCGGTCAGCCTGGGCCTCGGGGTGGCCGCGGCGCCCGCGTCGGCCAGCCCCTGCCCCTCCGGGGCGTTATGCGCGTACCTGTACACCGACTACCAGGGCGATCCGGGCACGGTTTACGGCAACAACAACAACCTGCTCCAGTACAACAAGTTCAACAACGCGGTTTCGGTGTCCAACTCCGGGACCCAGTGCAGTGTGCGGATCTACAGCGGTACCAGCCGCACCGGCAGCTCCGTGAACATCCCGCGGGGCTACGGCATCGGGAACCTCTCCGGCACCGCGTACTACAGGAACGTCGCCTCCAACAAGTGGTGCTGAGCAGGTGAGCCCCCGTCCAGCGGCCATGATCGCTCTGTGTCTGCTGGCGGTGAGCGGGTGCTCCGACGCACCCGCTCGCCGGGACGCCGGCGCGCTGCCCGCCCCCTTCGACGGCGCCGGCAGTGCCACAGCGCAGCAGTCGTCCGCCCTGCACCGAGCCGAGGAGCGGGCCATCGCTTCCTGCATGCGGGACCGGGGCTTCTCCTATCTGCCGGTCCCCGCCGCCCGCCCCACCACCGACAACCCGTACGGGCTGCTGACCGGGGCCCAGGCGGCCGCGGACGGGTACGGGCTCACCTCCGCCGCGCTGGCGGGCCCCGCCGAGGACCCGAACGAGCAAGCCCTCGCCCCACTGTCGGAGGACCGCCGCGCGGCCTGGCGGAACGCCCTGATCGGTACGGGCGGGCAGCAACGCACGCTGAACGCACCCGGCAGCCCCTCCCTGCACATCAACACGGACGGCTGCGTACATCTGGGGCGGCAAGGCCTCTACGGCAGCGCGTACGACCAGGCCGAGCTCACGGTCGAGGGCCTGACGGCGCAGGTCGTCACCCAAGTCAGCGCGGACGAGGCCTTCGTGGCGGCGCAAGGGTCATGGGCGCGGTGCATGCGCGGGCGAAGTGAGTCCGCCCGGACCCTCCAGGAGGCGCGCGCCTCCATCCAGGACGCGCTGGGCGCCATCGGCGACGACCGCGCCCGCCTGCGGGAGCTGGGCCGCCGGGAGCTGCGGCTCGCCGGTCACGACGCGGCCTGTCAGCGCGAGAGCGGTATGGCCGCGGCGGTCCGCACGGTGCAGGAGCGCATCGAGGCATCACTGCCGGAGGAGTCCCGCCAACAGGGCGCCGCGCTGGCAGAGCTGCGCAAGAGGGCCCTGGAGGAGTAGCCCGCACCCTCCGCCTCTCCGTTCACGTTCGGCACGGTCCGCGTGCTCACCCCTTCGGTACGGTCCGCGCCCACCGCTCGGTACGCCTCAGCGCGCCCTTACGGCGCGGCGCCCCCCTCCACGGGCGGCCATTGCGCCGCGAACGGGTGGGTTTGCCGCGCCGCGCGGCTTCCGTCCCGGCGGGCCGGGCATGCGTGTGCTCGAACGATCCAGAGCCGAGGGAAGGCGCAGCGATGACCGAGTACGAACGTTCCCGCACCATGCCGGCGATGCCCGAGCACGTTTTCGACCAGGCCGCCAACGTCGACCAGCTGGACACCTGGCTTCCCGAAGCCCTGCACGTGCACGCCGAGGATCTTCCCGCCGTCACCGTGCACGAGGACCGCACCGACGAGGACATGCCCGCCCTGCTCCGAGCCCAGCGCGACCAGATGCGGATCGAATGGGGCACCCGCGAGCAGGGCGCCTACACCGGCTGGCTCCAGGTCGCCGGGATCGGGAGCGGGGCCAGCGAGGTGACGGTGCACCTGTCGTTCTTCGACGCCAGCCACGACCCCGGCGAGCAGGCCGTGAACCAGGCCCTGGAGACCAGCCTCCAGCGGCTGGAGGAGCAGGTGCGGCTGCGCGTCGACAACGCCGCCGGCTGACGGTCGGCCCGCAGCAGGAGGGACGCAGCGGGCGCCGCGGTCGAGCGGTTACGTCGTCCCCGCCAGGCGCCGACGGGTCCGGGACGGCGCCGACGGGAAGAGCGCGCCGAGGATGTCGGCGAGCGAGGTCCCGGCGAGGCTGCGCCGCCAGGCCTCATGTGCGTCGGCCATCTTCTGGGCGATGACGCAGGTGCTCTGGCACTCCTCGGGCGGTAGCGCCCCGCGCCCCTGCTGGCGGATCTCGCGGCACTCGTACGGCGAGGACGTGCCGTCGACCGCCTCGACGATCTGCAGGAGCGTGATCTCCGAAGCCTCCCGCGCGAGCCGGAACCCGCCCCGCGGGCCCGTCGTCGCGGCGAGGACACCGGCTTTGACGAGGGCCTGCAACTGCTTGGCGAGGTACGCCGACGGCAGGTCGTAGTACTGCGCGAGCTGGGCCGCCGATGCGGTGGCCCCGGGTTCGAGTTGCGCCAGCGTCGAAGCGCAGTGCAGTAGCCATTCGGTGCTCACGGGCAGCTTCATGCCTCCGAGTCTATCCAAGACATTGCAGATCTATTTAGTCCGAGATACGGTGCGGACAGCAGGAGAGACGAGGAGAGATCACCATGCCGACCACGCGGACCATGCGCATCGCCGTTGCCGGAGCCACCGGAAACATCGGGGCCCTCACTGCCGCCGCTCTCGAACGCGCCGGCCATGACGTCGTGCGCATCAGCCGCTCGCTCGGCGTGGACCTGTCGACCGGCGACGGTCTCGACGCCGCCCTGGCCGGCGTGGAGACCGTCGTCGACGCGACCAACTTCACGGCCGCCGACCCGGCGCAGACGGTTGCGTGCGTGGGTACCGCCACCCGGAACCTGCTCGCCGCGGAGGAGCGGGCCGGAGTCCGTCACCACGTAGTCCTCTCGATCGCCGCGATCCATCGCGTCGAGGGCAATGCCCACTACGCCGGCAAGCGGGAGCAGGAGCGCCTCGTCGCCGCGGGTCCCGTGCCGTGGACGATCGTCCCGGCCACGCAGTTCCACGACTTCGCCGCGATGGTGGCCGGCTGGACCGAGCGGGACGGCGTCGCCACGATCGCGCCGCTGCTGGTGCAGCCGATCGCGCCCGCGGACGTGGCCGACATCCTCGCCGAGATCGCACTGGGCAGCCCGCAGGGGCGGTACCCCGATGTCGCCGGACCGGAGCCGCAGGACCTGGTCGACATGGCCCGGCGCACGCACGAGGCGCGCGGCCGCGTGGTGAAGCTCGTGCCGACCTGGTCGGCGCTGTTCGGCCCGGCCATGGCCGGCAACGTCATGCTGCCCGGTCAGGGCGCCCGCATCGCGCCGACCACCTTCGAGGAGTGGCTGCTGACACAGCGGCAGGATCCCGAGCGGCCCGGAACCGGCCGGCGGACACCGGCGGCACATACCGCTTGATCCGGGCGCACAGCACTTCCGCATATCGCGGGCGTATCGAAAAGCGCATACGCCACCGCAACGGCCCTCCTTCTCCCATGGGGGCATGAACCACAACGCATCCCTGTCAGCACCGCCCCGCAGCACGCGCAGGATCATCCTTCTCGGCCTGGCGGTCCTCGGCGTGGCGGATGTCGGTGGCCGAGGTGGGCATGGTCCACGGGACGGCGCCGTTCCTGTGGATGACCATGATGCCGGGCGCCGGGGCGCCGAACAGCGCGGGATCACGCTCGACATCACCGGCGGAGCCACCCGGACCAACGGCTCCGCGGAGCTCATGTCCGCGCCCACGACGGCGCCCTCGGCCTCGTCCCCCGCCCCGCCGGCGGTCTCGTCGTCACGGTCCACCTACCCGGCATGCCGTAGGCACCGTCACCGCCCCGTGGCGGCGATGAGTCAGCGGAGGGTGGAGAGGCTTCTACGTGGGCTCGGGGAGGGACACCTGCTCATCGCCCTGTACGAGGACGGGGCCCGCGCCGGTGGACGCCTCCACTGCGCGGTCGACCGAAACACCCGCAGCGGCGGCCTGGCAGGCGTTCGGGTAGACCTTCCCGTCCGTGCCGATGACCGGGCGGTACTCGTAGGTGCAGACGACGGGTGCCTCCTCCGCGGGCGTCTGCGCCGCGGGTGCGGCGCCTGCGGAGAAAGGGAACAGGGCGAGAAGTCCGGCCGCCACAGCGGCTGACACTGCGATGCGGGCAACAGAGGTGCCACTGATCTGGTTCATGGCAAGAACATCGCATCCGGTGCCCGCCCCGCGCACGCCGAGAGAGACACAACCACCCGGACGAAGCACATCGAAGAGTGACGCCCGCGGTCGGGACGCGTTCCCTCGCGCCGGCGACGGGAGATCGGCCGTGGCCGGCCCCGGCGGACCGCCGGCTGCGGGCGGCTGTGGCCGGAGCGAGGGTGCTGAACAGCAACGATGTCGGCGGTGGTCGACCCCTATTTCATGGCCGCGTGCGATGGGTTAGGTTCCGTGTCGTGACTGAGGATCTTGGACGAGTGCTGGCCGGACGGTATCGGCTGTCTGGACGGCTTGGCCAAGGCGGCATGGGGACTGTCTGGCGTGCTCACGATGAGCACCTCGACCGTGAGGTCGCCGTCAAGGAACTCATCCTTCCGGAAGATCTGGACACCGCCGGGCGCCAGACCTGGATCGCACG
Organism: Streptomyces sp. NPDC003034; assembly: GCF_053591375.1. Classification (NCBI taxonomy): domain Bacteria; kingdom Bacillati; phylum Actinomycetota; class Actinomycetes; order Kitasatosporales; family Streptomycetaceae; genus Streptomyces; species Streptomyces sp. NPDC003034. The sequence continues at coordinate 35,866 of NZ_JBSFTS010000024.1, read as the reverse complement.
CCTGGACCGGGAGGCGCGGGCCGCGGCGCGGCTGAAACACCCCGGCGTCATCACCGTCCACGACCGGGTCGCCAGTGAGGACGGGCGCCCGTGGATCGTGATGGAGCTGGTCCACGGGCGGTCCCTGGACGACCTCGTCAAGAGGGACGGTCCTCTCGCACCCGAGCGGGTCGCTCACATCGGCCTCCAGGCCCTGGCCGCCATACGCGCCGTGCACGAGATGGGTATCACTCACCGCGACATCAAGCCCTCCAACGTCCTCCTCGAAGGCGACCGGGTGGTGCTGACCGACTTCGGGATCGCCGCCGTCGAGGGTGATGTGAATCTGACGCGTTCGGGCGCCATCATGGGGACTCCGGCGTTCATGGCCCCCGAGCAGGTGCGCGGCCTCCCGGCGACCGCCGAGTCCGACCTGTGGTCCCTGGGCGCGACGCTGTACACCGCTGTCGAAGGCCGCCCGCCCTTCGCCGGCACCAGCCCCTGGGCGGTCTTCGTCGCCGTCGCCACCGAGGATCCCGGCCCCGCCGTCCACGCCGGTCCGCTCGCGCCCGTGCTGACGGGCCTTCTGCGGAAGGACCCGGCGCAGCGCCTGACCGCCGAAGCCGCACACGAGCTCCTCGCCGAACTCGCACGGGACGCGGAACCCCTCCCGCAGGAACGGGATTCCGCGCCACCGCCCGTGCGTGGCGCGCAGCCCACGCGACGGTTAGCGGCGGCGGGCCTGGCTGCGGGGGATTCGGAGCACGAGTCGGAGCACGAGTGGGAGCCCGCACCCGCCCGGAAACCGCCGGGTCAGGGGCGGACGTACCTCCTCGGGGGCCTGACGGCGATCATCGCGGCGGCCCTGATCGCCATCCCCACCCGGTTGCTCTGGCCGGACTCGTCCCGCGACGACGGCGCACGTAACGGCAGCTCGTCGGCGCCCAGTTCGCCCTCGCCATCCCCGTCACCCCCGCCTTCCCCGTCCGCCTCCGCCTCCGGCCCTTCCTCTCCCGCCGTCTCTTCGGTTCCCTCGCCTTCGACCTCCACGCCCACGACCGCCGCACCGACCGGCCCGGCGTATCCCGCGCACACCCCGCTCGACCGCGCGGCCATCGACCGGATCTTCGGGATCTACATGAACGGGCTGGCCAACCACGATATGACGGCGCTGCGCAGCGGCACCTGCCCCCGGTTGCGCTCGACACTGCTCGGTTTCGCTCTGAACGGCTACTACGTCGCCCGCTGGGAACTCCTGCCGTACGAGATCCCCACCGGCAGGGATGCGCTCAGCGTGGAAGCGAAGATCACCCAGCGGGATCCCGACACCGGGAAGCTGGCGGGTGACGTCCACTACCAGTGGATCATCGAACGGGACCCGAACCAGAACTACTGGGTCTGCGGATGGCTCAACGAAGAGTAAGCGGGCAGACCACACGCTTGCACCGGAGGTCGGCTTTCCCCGCGCCGGGCCCTGTCAGTACACGAGCTTGTAGGTGACTTCCTTCGGGACGGGAGACGGTGCGGTGTCGGTGTAGACCAGCCGGATCACGGTGAAGCGCTGGACATCGGAGCCGGCCTGCCAGGGCTTCGGGTCGCTGAGGGTCACTTTCACCGGGTAGGGGCGGAAGCGGCCCGCCGCGCAGTAGGGGCGGCAGTCGTTCACCATGTCGGTGCCGGTTGCCGTCGCGGTCCGCGGTCCCCAGGAGTCCCAGCGCAGACCGACGAGGCGGTTGTTGCCGTCGCCGCAGGCCAGCAGGTACTCATCGGGACGCACTTGTGCCTTGGAGAAGCAGTCGACGACCACGACCGGATCCGGGGCCGGGGCGGGAGCGGTCCTGGTCTGCGGGGAGGCCGCTACCGTGGCCGCCGCGAGGGTCACCGCCGCGCACAGCAGAGTGGTCGTGCGCAGTCTGGACCGGATCGTGCGAGCGCACCGGCCGGGCCGGTCGTCTCCTGAAGCCTCCACGGGCCCTCCTCGCATGCCTGTACCGGCGTCGGCGTTGCGGCCACCACCCAGCTTCCACCATCCGGGCGTACGCCGCACCCGCTGGCGGAGGCGGCGGGTCGTGCGGGCTGATTCCCGGTGAAGGCGCCCTCAGCCGCGGATGGACGACCCACGTCAAGGTTTTCTTGACAACCTCCACCGCGTCAAGGTTTCCTTGACACCATGAACGTTACGCAGCCGCACTCCCCGACCAACCCCCGTACGACCCCGGTGACCATGATGTTCGGCATGCTCGCGCTCGCCGTGAGCTTGATCAGCATGGCCCTCGCCCTCACCGATGGCATGGGAGCAGGGGCGACCGCGGCATTGATCGCCGCAGATCTCGTCCTGATCGCCGTCATGGGGGTGCTCTGCGCGGTCGTACGCCACGCCCCCGCCCCCGGCCTCGCCGAGGCAGCCACCGCGGCCGAGCCGTCATCACGGCGGCGTGAGGAAGAGCTGCTGGACGCACTGGAACCCCTGCGCATTCCCGCCGGACCTTCGGGCGGCCGCCGATGAGCGCGACGGAACTCCTCAGCCCTGACGAGATCGCGCGCATCCGCGAGGAGATCGCCGGCGCCGTCCTGGGGGCGCACGAGGGACTCGCCGATTCGCTGGAGCACGACCCCGACGGGTTCCTGCGTCTGGTGGCGGCGGCCCGCGTCGGTGCCGAGGAGTCGAGTCGACTCCTGCGGGAGGCCGTGCAGGGAGCCAGGTCCGCCGGACACAGCTGGGACACCGTGGGCGGCCTCCTGGGTGTGAGCCGTCAGGCCGCCCAGCAGCGGTTCGCCGTCAAGTCTCCCCCGTCCGCCGTCGACTCGGGTCCGGGTGAGGGCGACGGCCCGGAGCGCCGGGTGATCAGCCCGGTCACGGCGTTCAACGAGATGGCCGAGCTGGACGAGGCCGCGCGCGCGGGCTGGCACCTGGTGGACTACGGACCGCTCTACCTGGTCGTGGAAGCCTCCGGCCTCACCTGGGAACACCGGCGCACCATCGGCGGCCAGCGCCGGCGCCTGACGGCCGACGGCTGGACTCAGGTAGGAGCCGGCTCCTTCCCCTGGCGGTACTACAAGCGCCCCGTAACACCCCCTGCCCCGGGCAGTTGGACGGGGTGATGAACGCGTACGGCTTCCTCGGCCCGCTGCTGCCGCTCTTCACGGCGGCAGCCGCATGGACGGCGGCGAGGTCCCTCAGCCGGGCCTTGCGGTACCGGGTGGGCTCGGCACTCCTGCGGGTGCTCCTCGCGCTGGCCTTTACCTGCGGTACGACTGCGGCGATCACCGCGGGCCTGGTGGCTTCCCGGTGGTGGCCGCTCCTGCTCTTGGTCGCCGCGCCTTGGGGCCTGGTCTTCTCGGTCACGGCCACGGCTATGACCTGCCGTCCGGAGGCGACGGGCCGGCACACCTGACGCCGGTCCCGCCGTAGGCGGGCGAGCGGAGTGTGCCGGCGGTGCTTGCGGCCTCCGTGGCAGTGGTGGGCTCAGTGGAGGCAGAGGCAGAACGGGTGGCCGGCCGGGTCCGCGTAGACCCGCCAGTTGGCCTCAGCGCGGAGCTGGTCCGTCCGCTCCAGCACGGTCGCGCCGAGGGCGAGCGCCCGCTTCTCCTCCCCGTCGAGGTCATCCACGTCGAAGTCCAAGTGGAGCTGCTGCGGGTGCTGCCGGCCGGGCCACTCGGGCGGCCGGTAGCCGTCCACCTGCTGGAAGGCCAGCGGCGTTCCCTCGAACCCGTGCACCTCGACCCAGCCTTCATCCGCCGCGTCCGCGACCACCCGGCCGCCGAGCAGCTCCGCGTAGAACTCCGCGAGCCGGACCGGATCGGCGCAGTCCAGCGCGACTGCCTGCAGCTTTCGAATCACTTCCGACACCCCTCGTCCTCGTCCGCTTCGACGCCCCCGTACAAGAAGGGTCGTACCCGCCGCCACGGCCACCATGCGCGGCCGTACGCCGGGGTGCCGCCGTGGGCCGAATGGTCGCGCAAACGCATGGCGGACCGACCAGCCGGTCACTCTGTCACCATGACCGAATCCGCGAAGACCCCCTCGCCGTCGGCCGACGAGCAAGTGGTCGAACGTCTCGTACCGGTGTGGCTTGCAGAAGCCGCACGCAACAACTCCCCCACCGCCGAAAAAGCCGGACGCGACTGGGACGGGCGCCGCCTGTCCTCCGAAGCCGCCCGGGAACTCGCCGACTGGGTCACCGCCCGGGTCACCGATACGGCGTTCAACGCGGACGAGGGGCCCGTTCCCGACGGGCCGGTGCGCATCAGTGTGGCCGACAAGGCGGCCGTCCATCGGTGGCTGACCGCTCAGGGCCATGACGTTTAGGCCGGCCCGGGCCGCTGGGCACCGTTCCCGCTTCACCGCGGGCTCGGTCGGCGCAGGTACCTGTTCTACCTCCGCGCCCCCGCCCGGGTCACCTGCTGTCCCTGGCCAGGTTGTAGACCAACACCAGCAGGGCCACCGCCATTACCACCACGTGCAGCCATACCGGACCTGCCACCGTCGACCAGCTCATCGCCGCCTCCTCTCGTTCTCCGCGACCGGCTTGCCTTCATGACGGCGCAGCACCGACTCCAGTACCGCCCGCTGAAAGGCGGGCAAGGTCGGTCCCACCAGCCAGCTGACATCCCGTAACCGAGAACTCTCTTTTCCGGTCATGCCACGCGCCTGCCCGGAAAACGCGCAGTGACACGGCATCAGCAGACCGTTCACTCCGCCAGGACCGGACGGGTCCTCCGTCCTCAGGTCAGCGGGGACGCGCTCTTGGCCGGCGTCCGCTCGGACTCGTACGCCTGCCCGTGCACGAGGCCAAGACGACGTCCGGATCTTCGTGGCTTCTGTCAGTACGACGCTCCGCCGGGGTGCGAGGAGACTGCTCGCCAAAGGCTGCGGCGCGCCCCGGGGACGGGGCACGGGGGCCGAGACCGAGGACATGACGTAGCACGGGGAGAACAGCACGATGAGCGGTCAGCTGTATGACGAGATCGGTGAGGCGTTCGAGGGCTTCAAGGCCCTGCCGCTGGTGCAGTACGGGGAGGTGCCCAGCTTCCTGGCCATGGTCGGGGACGTGCGCGGGAAGTCGATCCTCGACCTGGCCTCCGGTACGGGCTTCTACAGCAGGGAGTTCAAGCGGTGCGGCGCCGCGGAGGTGCTCGGAGTGGACATCTCCGGTGAGATGGTCGCCGTAGCACGGGGGTTCGAGGAGCGCGAGCCGCTGGGCGTGCGGTACGAGGTGGGCGATGTATCCGAACTGCGGCCTCTGGAGCGGCGCTTCGACATTGCCATCGGGGTGCAGCTGCTCAACTACGCGCAGGACATCGCCGCCCTGGAGCGGATGTGCCGCAACACCCACCGGAGCCTGGTGCCCGGCGGCGAGTTCTTCGTGTTCGCCCAGTCACCCGGCTTCCGTTTCGACGGGCCGCCGCTGGACAAGTACGGCTTTCGCTGCGAGGCGACCGGCGAGGAGATCGAGACCGGGCCGCGCGTCCGGATCACGGCGCTGCTCGACCCGCCGATCTCGTTCGTCAGCGCCCGCCCGCGCCGCGAGGTTTACGAACAGTGTCTGCGGGCGGCCGGATTCAGTGAGCTGACCTGGGTTCCGGTGGAGGTGTCCGAACCCGGCGTGCGCGAGTTCGGGGCGGACTTCTGGGTGGACTGCCTCGCCAACCCCCCGCTGGAGATGCTGCGCTGCCGCGCCTGACCGGCGCTGCGGCAGAGCACGTGGTGTCACCCCGGCCGGGCCCGCTCCGTCCCTCGACGGAGCCGGGCCCGGCCGGCTGCCGCGTCAGCTGGTGAAGGCCCTGACCTGCCCGTAGACGGTGGGGTCCGTACGCAGTTCACCGTGGCTGAGGCAGGCCGTCCTGGTGTTGACGGCGCCGGCAAGGGCGACCGTGCTGTCGGGGTTGATGACGCTGTCGCAGGGAGACGCCCAGGTGGCGTACCGCGAGGTCCCCGGGGTTTCGTCGCCCGAGTTGAGGCTGTTGAGGAAGGTGGAACCGGGGCGCATCTCCGTGCAGGAGGCTCCACCGCACCAGTACGCGGTGTCGGTGCCGTGATTCGGGCCGCCGAGGGAGATCCAGGCGTCCACCTTGGCGTCGCCGCCCAGGTTCTTGGTGTAGTAGCGGGAGGACAGTGCGCCCATCGAGTGGGTGACGACATCGACCTTCCGCGCGCCGGTGGCGGCGAGTACGCGGTCGATCTCCTCGGCGAGCTGAGAGGCCGTGGTGGCGTTGGACTGGTTGGCGTAGTAGGTCCACTGGTGGAGGTGGCTGTCCGGCCAGCCGTCGGCCCTGAAACGGCTGGCCATCGTGTCCCAGGTGGACCCGTTGGAATTCCAGCCGTGGACGAACACGATCGGATCGGGACCGAGCGGGCCGGGTTGTGCACCGGCTGCCGGTGCGTGCAGACAGAGGGCGGCGAGCGTACTGGCTGCCAGTGTGCCCAGCGCGGCACGGCATGAAATGCGCATGAAGGAACTCCGATGGAGGGGGGAGGGCGGGAGCCGGGTGGCTCCCGTCCGCGGCGGCGGGGCGGGAGCGGTTCCCGCACTGCGCGTTCTCGGTCAACTGGGGCAGCCCGCCGGTGGTTACCAGAAGCGGGTGTAGAGCAGCCTGTTGGGGGATCCGTTCCTGGCGTCCTGGACCTGGCCGGGGGTGGCGCCGCTGACGAGGGCGTCGCGGACCTGGACGGGTGTGGCCGACGGGTGGGCGTGGAGGTAGAGCGCGGCGGCGCCGGCCGTGTGCGGTGACGCCATGGATGTGCCGCTGATGGTCCTCGTGGCCGTGTCGGTGTCCTTCCAGGCGCTCGTGATGCTGACACCGGGGGCGAACAGGTCGAGGCAGGCACCGTAGTTGGAGAAGGAAGCCCGCCTGTCGGAGCTGTCGGTGGCCCCCACCGTGATGGCTTCGGTGACCCGTGCCGGAGAGACCTTGCAGGCGCTCTCGGGCCAGCCGAAGAAGTTGCCGTTCCCGGCGGCGACGGCGTAGGTGACGCCGGATGCGATGGAGTTCTTCACCGCTTTGTCCAGTGAGGTGTTGGCGCCTCCGCCCAGGCTCATGTTCGCCACGGCGGGCTTGACGGCGTTGCCGGTGACCCAGTCCACACAGGCGATGACACCGGAGTTGGTACCGGAACCCTGGCAGTTCAGTACACGTACGCCGATGATCTGGGCCCTCTTGGCCACACCGTAGGTGGCCCCGGCGGCGGTACCGGCCACATGGGTACCGTGCCCCTGGCAATCCTGGCCGTTCTGGCCGTCGCCGACGGTGTCGGTTCCGATGGACGCCCGGCCCCCGAACTCGCTGTGGCTCGTACGCAGCCCGGTGTCGATGACGTACAGCCGCACGCCCGGCGCCGTGTTGCTTCAGGCGTAGGTGTTGTCGAGCGGCAGCTCCCGCTGGTCGATGCGGTCGAGGCCCCAGGTGGGGTCCGGCTGCTCGTCGGCGATGGTGACCTTCGAGTCCTGTTCGACGTAGGCGACGCGGGGATCCAGGGCCAGCCGGCGCGCTTGAACATGCGTCAGGTGCGCCGAGAATCCGTTCAGCGCGGTGCGGTACACGTGGGTGAGGCGGCCCCCGTGGTGATGCGTGAGCTCGTGCGCGAGGGGAACGGTGGAGGTGGTGTCCGGCTTGAGGGCGACGATCCAGCTGTCGGGGATCGCCGTCTCAGCAGGGGCAAGACGTACGTCACCGCGAGGAGCGGGTGCGCCCTGGGCGGGTGAACCCGCGCCCTGCAGGGCCGCCGTGAGCAGTAACGCGGGGACGAGGGCGCTGACTCGGCGTGTGGGGGGTCGTCGCATGTGTACACCAGACCTTTCGCTGGCCGGATGGCGGTGAGGTACGGCTGTAGTGCGCCGCGTCCCTGGGTCGGAGGCGCGGTGTGGATGCGGGGGGGGGAGGTACGAGGCGATCCGCGGGGCGGCGGGGTGCGGGCGCCCTTCGGTGTGGCCTGCGAGGCAGGGCGGACCGAAGCATGGGGCCGGACCACGGGCCCGGAGGTCGCGCCCACTAGGTCAACAGAGATATCGGAGTGTGTTACGTCACCGGATGGCAGTGTGCCCGCGGCGCCGACGGCGCGTCAAGAGAGCGTGCAGGCCCCGCATTTGTTCGGGCTGTCAGGTCGCCGCCGGGATGAGGGGGTCCGGCCGCTTCCACCGGTCCCCGGCCGTCCGGGCCCGCCGGGTCGATGAGCGATCTCGTACCGCTACGCCTTCTCCAGTGACATCAGCCCACGACGGAAGACGGCGGCCGCTTCCTCGGTGCGGCCCCGCACGATCAGGCGGTCCCCGAGGAGACGGCAGGTCGTCGCCACCTCGTGCATCGCGCCGACCTCCTGGTACCGGTCGATCGCAGACCGGAACAACGCTTCGGCACCGGCCTCGTCACCGCGCTCCACCGCTATGCGGGCGCCTACGCGATCCAGTTCGGCGGCCTGTTCCGGGCCGAGGCAGCCGAGCGCCAGGGCCTTGCACTCCTCGACCAAGGCGCCCGCCTCGCTCGTACGGCCCATCCTGCGGAGCACGTCCGCGAGTTCGGCCGTCGCGGTGACCTGCCGCGGCAGTGCGTGCGTCTCAGCGAACACGTCCACCGCCTGACGCAGCCGGTCCTGCGCACGGGGGAGGTCACCCTTGCGGGCCGAAAGGCAGCCGCGGGCGGCGTGGCACATGCCGGCCTCGGTGTGCAGCCGCAGGTGCTCGTACAGGGCCACAGCCCGGGTGAGCACCTGCTCGGCCTCCTCGTAGCGCCCCTGCGCGATCAGCACGCGGGTGACGTCGTAGTAGCCCTGGGCCAGGATCTCGGGATCCTTCACCTGCGGGGCCATCTCCAACGCGGCGTCGGCGGCGGCCCGCGCCTGCTCCACGTCTCCCCGCTCGACCCGCGGCAGCACCGTTGCCGCGCGGAGCGCGAACTTGGCGGCCGTCTCCCCGTTCCGGGGTGCCGCCCTCAGCTCGTCCTCGGCCAGGCGGAGGGCCTCGTAGAGCGCACCGCGCGCGAGCAGCGCTCCCATCCGGCCCAGTACGGCGGGCAGCCGGACGGTCAGGGGCTGCTGGGCCAGCAGCTCGCCGGCCGCGGTGAACAACTCCAGGGCGCGGTCGGGGTCGCCTTCGTGTCGGGCGATGAGGCCCAGCCCGCAGTGGCCGGCCGCGCTGAGTTCCGGGTCGTGGTCGAGCTCGGCGGCGGAGGCGACCTCCTGGTACACCGCCGAAGCCTGCGCCACCTCCCCCCGGGAGAGGGCGAGCCGGGCTTCGGCGGCCGCGGTCCGCAGCGCCCGGCGCCGGCCCGGCTCGTACGGATAGCAGAGGTCCTCCAGGGCGACACCGAGGCGCTCCGCGAAGTATGCGCTGGCGCGGGCGGACGGGGTGCGCTTGCCTCCCTCGATCGATGACACGTAGGCGCGGGTGAAAGCCTCCCCGGCCAGGTACGCCTGCGTGGCACCCTGCTGGGTGCGCAGCCGCAGCAGCCGCGCCCCGATCCCCTCGACGTCGGCTCCGAGGGGAAACACATCATCAGACATAACGTCACTCTAGGGCCTTGCTATCACCCGATCGGCGTCGCCGGTCCCGACCGGTTGCGGTAACTGGGCTCGGGGCAGGGGGCCTTCAGTTCGTCAGGCCAGCCCACACGCGTGCACGGCCGTCACGGCGAGCCCGCCGCAGAGCGGCGGGTGGCCGCGGAGGCCATGCCGAGCCAGGTATGCGGGTTGCCCGCCCAGCACCATCCGAGCTTGGGGGCCTTCTGGCTGATCCAGATCGCCGGGACGCGGCGGTCACCGGAGCGTGAGCCGCCGAGCGAGAAGCACTTGTTCTTGACCAGCACCTGCGGCACGCGGGTGACCAGGGCGATGCCCTCCTCGATGGTGAGCAGCGTGCGGCCCCGAGCCGCGAGGGCGGCCATCGCGTCGTTGGGCACGGCTCCGCAGAACTCCTCTCCGCGTTCGACGTCGAACAGCAAGTAGGCCTCCTGGGAGGGCGACTCGGCCTCCTTGGTCGCGACGAACCGTTCGGACCGGAGTTCACGCGGATGATCGCGGAAAGTCCCACCCTCTCCGCCTGCCTGCGAGGCCTGCACGACCAGCGGGAGGAGGCACTGGCGATGGCCCTCGCCCATGCGACCGGGGCGCCGGCCTGCGACATCACGCCCCGCACCGCCGCGGCCCTTCTGGGCGGTGTGCACCGGGTCCTCTTCCGCCGCATCCAGGACCTGACCGTGGCCGGCAGCACCAATCCCGCGATCGCGGAAGTCCTGGCGAAGGAAGCCCCGTTGGCGTTCGATCTGCTCGGCCCCGCGCTCGCCGACTACGCCCGGGCCCCGTCAGCACCGTCAGCACCGTCACCAACACCAGAACCGGCACGACCGGACAGCCGCTGACAGCCGCTGACAGCACGATCACCCGACGGTCGGCGCATCGGGCGCCGCTGCGCGGGTAAGCGCGGCCCATGACTGTCGCGAAGACGAGCGTTCTCGTACTGGACTGCGCCGAACCGGAGTCACTGGCCCTGTTCTACGCCGAGTTACTCGGCGCCGAGGTACGGCCGGGACAGGGACCCGACCTCGTGGAGGTCGTCGGCGGATCCGGCGTCCACCTCGCGGTGCGCCGGGACAACGGCTACGCCCCGCCGAGCTGGCCGCGGCCGGAAGACTCCCAACAAGCGCACCTGCGCATCCTCGTGGCCGCCGCGGACCTGGACGAAGCGGAGCGCGAGGCCGTCTCGCTCGGCGCCCGCCCGGTGTCGTCCGACGCCGAGGACGGCCCCCGGGAGGCCCGCCTCTTCAGTGACCCGGCCGGCCACTCCTTCACCCTGGCGGCCACCGACGTGCAGCTGCGCGGAGCACCGTCCCAGACCCGGATCGCCAACGGATCCTAGGACCGCCCCACCGCCGCCTCCAACCCCAGCCGCCCCGCCCGCCATCCGGCCGGCGGGGCCGCTCATGCCCCTCTCCACGGTCGGCGGTAAGTGGATCACTGCTCCGGTTCCTCGGGAAGCAGCGGACTGCGAGCAGCAGCCGCAGGGGGACGCCAGCCGCATCCGCAGACGCGGCGAGAGGTAACCCCCGGCGACCTCGTCTCCGACGAGCATCCGGGCGGCCGCACAGCCGACCGGCCACCCCGTGCGTTGTCGGGGCGGGCGGGGGTGCCCTAGCTCGGGCCGATTGCGGCCTCGATGTGGGCGAGTTGGGCGGCGAGGATCTCTTCGAACGCGGCGCGGCGATCCGCCCCGAGGGGGCGGATGTCGCGGGCGAAGTGGGCCAGGGCGGGGAAGCGTTCGGGGTCGGCGCCGAGTACCGCGACGCGGAACAGCTCCATGCCCTGTTCGTACTCCTCTGGGGTGATGGTGCTGACTCCGGCCTCGGAGGCGATCAACGCGGCGATGAGGACCGCGATCCGGTGGTAGCGCGCCGGGATCTCCTCGTCGGGCATCCCCGACGCGCGCAGGGCCTGCAGGACCTCTTCCATGACCAGCCGGGAACCGGCGCCGCCTGACGCGTACCGTCCCCAGACCGCGGCGAGCTGGGGCTGCTGGCCGAACGCCTCTCTCACCCGCATGGCCAGGGCGGTGATGCGCTGCTTCCAGTCGCCCTCGGCGCGGTAGCCGTCCATGGAAGCCAGGAGGATCCGGTCGGCGGCCGCGCGCAGCAGTTCCGTCTTGCTGCGGAAGTGCCGGTAGAGGCTGGATGAATCGGTCCCGAGGGTCGCGGCGAGCTTGCGCACGCTGAACGACTCCGTGTCGCTCGTGCGCAGCAACTCCGCTGCCGCATCCAGGATTTCCTCGGACGACCAACGCCTTCGACCTGCCATTTCGCCCCTATCTTCGGACTCACTCTAACCTATGCGCTTGGTGTTGCACGCACCGCGTGCATAATGAGGGCATGAGCATGCCAGGGACCCGGCAGCAGGCAGGCGACGTGCCACGCGCGCCCTGTCACCTCACCCGGGTCGGTCGACCGACGTGGAGCTCATCCCGAGCATTGCGAAAGGACGCATGTCGTGAGGAACTCACTGGATTCCGCGGCGCTGAGTACCGCCATCGAGAACGTCCACCGCGCCGGGATGCCGGGCCTGTTCGCCGAGGTGCGTGTCGGCGAGCAGGTCTGGCGCGGCGCCGCCGGGGTCGCCGACGTCGCCACCGGCCGCCCCGTCACCGCCGACATGCGGCACCGCGTCGGCAGCATCACCAAGACCTTCACCGCCGCAGCGGTCCTCCAGCAGGTCGAGAGCGGGCAGATCGGTCTCGACACACCGATCGGCCGGTACCTTCCGAAACTGGTTCCCGGACGACGCGGTGACGCGATCACGGTCCGGATGCTGATCAACCACACCAGCGGCCTCGCCGAGTACCTCCCGTACGCCTACCCTTCCCTCAAGGCGTTCCCCGCCCTCGCGGAAACCGGACCCCAGAGCCTGGACGACCACCGGTTCACGCGGTTCGACCCCACCGAACTGATCGAGATGGGGGTCACCGCACCTGCCGCCGGCGCCCCGGGCGGTGCTCCGGGGGTGTACTCCAACACCAACTACCTGCTCCTCGCCCAGCTCCTGGAAGAGGTGAGCGGCGCCACGGCCGAGCGGTACATCACCCGGAACGTCATCGAGCGCGCCGGGCTCCGGGACACCGGATTCCCCGCCGGACCGTACGTCGACGGGCCGCACTCGCAGCTCTACGAGGCATGGTTCGGCATGATCGACCCCCCGCGCGACTACAGCGTCTACGACATGTCATGGGTGGGCCCGGCGGCCTCGCTGATATCAACCGTCGCGGACCTCAACCGTTTCTACCGCCTACTGCTCGCCGGAGAGATCGTCAGCCCGGCCTCGCTGGCACAGATGCAGCGCATGGTCCCGGTCGTCTCCCAAGAAGGAAGGGCGATCGACTACGGCCTCGGCCTCCACCCCATGGAGGGTCCCGGTCAGGCCACCTTCTGGGGCCATGGCGGCTCCGTCTGGGGTGGTGGGGCGCTGGCCATGATCCGTGCCGACGGCGAGCGGCAGATGTCGGTCGCGGTGAACATGCAGAGGTGGAACAGGCTCGATTCCTCCGGCAAGCCGCAGCCCCATCCCATCGACGACGCGCTCGCGACTCTGTACCGCGTGGCGATGTACGGCTGACCGGGCCGGCTGACCGCCCCGACAGCCGGCCGAAGGATTCCGGCCATCTGTCCGCTCGGGTCCAGAACTGCTGCGGGCGGTGCGAACCCCTCGCGCCGCAGTACCTGCTCGGCCTCGGCCGTCCCGGGCCGGAGCGCGGCCGGTCAGACGGGAGAGGGGACGCCGAGCATGACGGAGGCCCTCTGCAGCGGGGTGAGCGCCCGTGCGGGTGCGACAGTCCTGGGCAGAGCGCGGCAGGTGAAGCCGAGGAGGGTCATGGCACGGGTGACTTCGCCGGCGCTGAAGTCCCGGCGGTCCTGCCGGGTGATGACCTGGCCCACCTGCTTGACGGGGTAGGAGCGGCGGCCGATGATCACGGACTCACCCGTGACCGGCTCGGGCTTCACGCCCTTCATGGACGCCAGCACTCCGCTCTTGGTCAGGTCGAACGGGAAACGGGCGATGACGCAGCGCATGGTGCCTCACAGGGAGAGAGCCGGAACGGGACGGTCTTGCGGCGGTGACGCGGTCAGCGCGCGAGGGCCAGTACGCCCAGCGCACAACCGTGTTCGTCGACGACGGGCAGCGCCGCGAGGCGCCGGTAGCGCATCGCGTGGTCGGCCTCGGCCATCGTCGTCACGGTGGAGGTGAAGGGTCCGTCGCCGCCGAAGATCTCGCGCAGACGGATGCGGTCGGTGTACGCGGAGCCGTCGCGGACGGCGGTGAGCTGCGCCTCGGTGACCACTCCCCTGCACAGGCCGTCCTCGTCGCAGACCAGGAGGTATCCCGCGCGGGCACTGGCCATGACGAACAGGGCCACTTCGACGGTCATGTCGTCACAGACCTGCGGCCCTGACGCGTCCATGGCCTCGGCCACGGTCCTGTTCGTCGGGGCGAAGTCCACCGGGCGGGGCTGCGTCTGGACCAGCGTCAAAGGTGGCTCCTACAGAGAGGGGGAGGGAGGGAGCGGGCGGGTCAGCTTCGAGCACGGGTGCCGAGGCCGCCGCGTCGAAGGAATGTGGCGTCGCTGCCCGCTGGGTCGCGGAGCCGGGACCGCGCCGTCCGCGTGTGGAATTGTCGCTGCGCTCGGGCCGGTCGGAGACGGGTGCCGTGACCGGGCGGCCTCGGCTATCGCGCCAGGCAATGGGTGGCGCGGGGAACCGTAAGAATGGCCACAGCGAAAGCAGAAGCTAAATCCGGTTCGACTTTGACCGGCGAAGGAGGCGAGTCAGTCACTGAGGTGCGCGGAACGATCCGGACGAGGAAGTCGGGTGCTCCGGCAGCACGCAAGCTCGTACGGAATGCACATCCGGAGCGGGGTGGAACGTCCACCGTGCGATGGCTGCGGATTCCACCGGGTACGGGCGGCCGACGGAATCGCCGGGGCGCACGAAGGGACCGCAGTCACAGGGTGCAGCTGGGGCCCGCACCCCGAAGGATGCGGGCCCCAGCTACGAAGTACGCGTCAGCGTCAGGCGGGAACGATGTTCTCGGCCGTCGGGCCCTTCTGGCCCTGCGCGATGTCGAAGATGACCTTCTGGCCTTCCTGAAGCTCACGGAAGCCCTGGGCGGCGATGTTCGAGTAGTGGGCGAACACGTCAGCGCCGCCACCCTCCTGCTCGATGAAGCCAAAACCCTTTTCCGCGTTGAACCACTTCACGGTACCAGCAGCCATGTCATATCTCCTTTGGGGCAGTACATCGGGATCCGCACTGTGCGAATTCCGTGTCGCCGCGATGATTACCCCGCCCGGAAATGACCGGAAATACAAAAGCACTCCCAGGCGGCACGGAAGCCGACTGAGGGCACTTGAAGTTTTGGGAACCACAACTGCAACTGAGATCAACAGTAGCACGCTCGATCCGTTTTGGGTGTTAAGTAATTCCGCTCCGCCCGTCGCCGCAAAAACTCTCCCGGCCAGGCTCGTTAAACCCTCATGCGGCGAACACAGATATCCGGCTGCGGCTCGCCGGCTCATCGCCCGGCCGGTGAAGCGGGCCGGATCGAGGCGCACAGGGCGCTTGCCTCATCCGCCTCAAAAGTTGTCCGGCAATCCCGCGGTGCTGGGGGTCATGCTGGGTCCAGGTCCGTGCCGATGGCACCGGCCGAGCGAAGCGAACGCCCGGGGTCTCCCGTGAGGATGCGGGGGTGTCGCCGCCACCACCACAGGTCGAGGCCGGGCAGCCGGTGGAACTGGCCGAGTCCTTGGCCGTCGTCGTCGACGGTCGCGGCCTTGTACTGATCGTCCAGTGCTCTGATCTGAGGGGTCCTGAGCTGGATGAGGTGGTCGTCCAGCAGGAGCCACGCCTCGTGCAGCCAGTTGCGGCAGTAGAGGCCGTTGGTGTAGTCGTAGATGTCGTCGCCGTAGCCGCGCTCGATGGCGCTGACCAGGGCGGCCCACGCGTGCACCCTTTCCGCCACCGTGAACGCGGTCCGGCCTCGCCGGCGCAGCAGCTCTCCCACCTCGGTTTCAGTAGCCACGGGCGTGAGGCTCTCATGGCGAATCCGTCCGGGCGACCGGGATATGTCCCGCCAGAGGCTGGTGGGACGGCCCGCGCCCCATCACCGCCTCGCCCAACTGGGTAAGAAAGTCTTGGGAGTTCTTCGCCGGAGCGGGGGCTACTCCCCCAAGCCCAGCTGCTCCGCAGCAGCAGGGCCGCTTCCCCGGCCGAGGGGAACAGGTACGGCACTGACTCCGGGGGCGGGTGCGGGGTCCCGGGAACGCCCTGCCGAAGGGGGCCGCGCGCCGCTTCTGTCCGCGAGAGGCGATCGGTCCGTCCACGCCGCGCTCCGAAGGGCTTTGGCCGCAGCCTAGACTCGGGCAGCCCGACTGAGGGCGCCGGCCCGAGAAGGAGAGCAAGAACGTGACCATCGCCAGTGAAGCGCCGATCTACGCCCAACTCATACGGGAACGCGGTGATGTTCCGGGCCAGGTGCGCCGTGAGGCGGAGCAGATCCAGCAGCAACTGGCACGGGTCATCGCGCCTGCTCCCTGGACCGCGCCCGCCGGCGGTCGGCGGTAGGCATTGCACCACCCAGCCCGTCGCGTGACGGGCACGGGCCTTCGCGTTGCCTGCGCGCGCACCGGCTCCCCCCACCGGTCAGGTGCCGCCTATTGGGCGGTGCGCGCCTCAGCAGCCGGTTGGTCCGCCACGGTCGGCGCCCGAGCAGCCGTGTTCACCGTCTCCTCGCTCCGGTAACCGCTTCCCGCACGGGGCCGACGCCCGGTCGGCCCCTTCGCCGAACCCTGGCGCGACACCTCTGTGCACGACCGGCCGCCCCTGGCCGGGGCCCCAACCCCGGCCAGGGCGCTCGCACACGCCATGAACCGCCGCTCACCACGGCACCGGGGCCGCGCGGCGTGCACCGTACGGCCCTGGTCTTGTGCGCCAGCATGTCAACGACGCGTCGCGGAAACGGTTCTGCTCTGCCCGGGTGAACGGCATCGGATCAGGGCGCGGGTGCCCGGGTGTGCACGGAACTCGGGTCGGTATTCATCCGTTCTGCAAGAGCGGCGGTAGGGTTCGAGGTGATATGTCCAGAAATCTGGTCGGTCACGGTCAGCTGGCCGCCGCACGGTGGGCCGGTTAGCGCACTCGTGGCCGTAGTGACCGCAAGGGGAGACGTATGCGTGCGGGTGATCTCGCGGAGCCGTATCCGACGGTGTGTACGGACAACGACGCCATCGAGGCGGCCCGGCTGTTCGTGGAGCGCCGGTTGCCGGCGCTGCTGGTGGTCGACCGCGATGGGCGCCCGTACGCCATCGTGCCCGGTTCGCAGCTCCTGAAGATCATGGTGCCGGAGTTCGTGCTGCGAGATCCGTCCCTGGCCCAGGCACTCACGGCAGGGGCCACCGAGAGCCTTCCGGAGGCACTGGCGGGGATGTCGGTGGCTCAGTGGCTGCCGGAGCAGCGGATTCTGCCCACCGTGGTCGGCCCCAGTGCCGGTGTACTGGAAGTGGCCGCGCTGATGGTGACCACGCACACCCCCCTGGTGGCGGTCATCGAATCCGACGGGGAACGGACATGGACCACGGGAGCGATCAGCGCCGCCCGGCTGATGGAGCACTTCCTGGACCAGAACCAGCGGTGAGTGCGCTGCGGCGGAGGGCTTCAGGGGCGGTCGGCAGCCGGAACGCTCTGCTCCAGGCGGGCGCGGAGCGTCGCGGCGAATTCCTCCGCACGCGCCAACGGGGCGCGGAGCTTGTCGACCTGCTCGGTGGCGGCCCACTCGTACGCGCGCACGCGGGTCAGCAGCGCCTCCCGCTCGGCGGGGTCGAGCACCTCGTCGCCTTCGGCCGTCTTGTCGCCGTCGCCGTCGCCGTCGCCGTCGAGCGCGCTGTCGCCGTGGCCGTGGCCGTGGGAGTCGCCGTCGAGGCGGTCGGTCGTTTGCGTGGTCGCCACCGGCAACCTCGCCATCGGCGTCGTCGTCGGCCCCGTCACCGCGATGGTCATCTTCGCCCAGCGCGTCGCCCACCTCGCCGACATCACCGCCGTCACGGACCCCGACGGCGCCACCGTGGTGTACTCCGTGACCGGTGAGCTGTTCTTCGCGTCGTGCAACGAGCTCGTGGGCCGGTTCGACTATGCCGGAGACCCGGAGAAGGTCGTCATCGACCTGACCGCCGCCCACCTGTGGGACGCCTCCTCGGTGGCCGCCCTGGACGCCGTCGAAACGAAATACGCGCAGCGCGGCAAGATCGTCGAGATCATCGGACTGAACGATCCCAGCGCGGACCTCCACGGCAAGCTCACCGGGGAACTCACCAAGCACTGAGCCCACCCAGCCCAGTCCGCACCTCGCAAGGGGTCAGAGCCGATCACCCATGTGGGTGGCCCAAACGGGCATAGTAAAATATTCTAAAAGCGGACAAAAACCACCTGAGGCGCGGTCGACGGCGAATCGTCAAGCCATTCGCGCACCCGTACGGGTCAGGAGGGGCACGCAATGGATCCATGGCTGCTCTGGTTGATCGCCGCAGCACTTTTGGCTGTGGCGGAGATCTTCACTCTGACGGCCGCGCTCGGACTCCTCGGCGGGGCCGCGCTGGTCACGGCGGGATTCGCCGCGCTCGGACTTCCGCTGCCCCTGCAATTCCTGGTCTTCACCGTCGTCGCGACGGTCAGCGTGCTGTTCGTGCGCCCCCTCGCCGTGCGCCATCTGCTCCCGCCGCAAGCGGAACGGTTCGGCGTCGACGCACTCGTCGGCAAGGCCGCCTACGTCGTCTCCGAGGTGACGGGCCTGGGCGGCAGGGTCCGCATCGGCGGCGAGGAATGGACGGCCCGCGCCTACGACGAGACCCTGGTGATTCCTCCCGGAACGACCGTCGACGTCATGGAGATCAGCGGTACCACCGCCCTCGTCTACCCCCGGGAGTGAACCATGGAAGTTTCGGCGTTCCTCGTCGCTGCCCTGCTCGTGGCACTGTTCGCCGTCTTCACCGTGCTGCGGGCGGTCCGCATCGTGCCGCAGGCGCGCGCACGCAATGTGGAACGGCTCGGCCGCTACCACCGCACCCTGAAACCCGGCCTCAATGTCGTCATCCCGTATATTGACCGCATCCATCCCGAGATCGACCTGCGTGAACAAGTCGTCTCCTTCAAACCGCAACCGGTCATCACCGAGGACAACCTGGTCGTAGAGATCGACACCGTCCTGTACTTCCAGGTCACCGACCCACGAGCGGCCGCCTACGAGATCGCGAACTTCCTTCAGGCGGTGGAGCAGCTCACCGTCACCACCTTGCGCAACGTGGTCGGGTCCATGGACTTGGAAAAGACCCTCACCTCACGCGACACGATCAACAACCAGCTCCGGGGCGTACTGGACGAGGCCACGGGCAAGTGGGGGCTGAGGGTCAACCGGGTGGAGATCAAGGCGATCGACCCGCCGCAGTCCATCAAGGACGCGATGGAGAAGCAGATGCGCGCCGAGCGCGACAAGCGGGCCGCGATCCTCGGGGCCGAAGGACAGCGCCAGTCCCAGATACTCACCGCCGAGGGTGACAAGCAGTCCGCCGTGCTTCGCGCGGAGGGCAACCGTACGGCTGCGATCCTCAAGGCCGAGGGCCAGTCCCGGGCCATCGACGAGGTGTTCCAGGCGGTGCACCGCAACGACCCCGACCCCAAGCTGCTGGCCTACCAGTACCTCCAGATGCTGCCCCAGCTCGCGCAGGGCCCCGGCAGCACCTTCTGGATGATCCCCAGCGAGGTCACCTCCGCACTCCAGGGAGTCTCGCGCGCCTTCAGCGAGGTGCTGCCCCAGTCGCCGGCCACCCGTGAGAGGCCCACTCGGGACACGGCTGCCCAGGCCGCTGACGACGCGGCGCGGGCCGCGGAAGCTGCGGCCGAGGCACTCGCCGACGCGGCCAAGGCCGACAGCACAGTCTCCGGCGCACTCCCGGCCCGCCCGCGCACCGACGGCGGATGAACCCGCCAACCCGCCGTGGATGACACCCACCGTGGACGCCGCCCACGGTTGATGACACCGGCGGTGCATGCGCAGGACGACGCACCGGACGGACTCTCCACGCCGCGCGGCACTCACCACCGGTACGGCAGCCGCACGCGTCGGCCGCACCGCCTGCCGGCATCACGGCGCGCCGGTGCGGCGCAGCAGCCCTTGCCCCGCCAGGCGTCGCCAAGCCGGCACCCGGCCTCCCGCATGCCGCCCGCCCCCTTCCCGCCGATGATGGGTAAATGGACGTCACCGAGGTACTTCTGCCCGGTGTGGGCCTTCGCTACGAGTTCACCAACCACCGTGGTGACCTGATCGGTGTGGTGGCCCGGCGTACGGGCGACTTCGAGCTGGTCGTCTACGGCGGAGAGGACCCGGACGAAGGGCAGCCGGTCCTCCAGCTCAACGGCGAGGAGGCAGAGGCGGTCGCGGAGATCCTGGGCGCACACCGGATCGCCGAGCGGTTCGCCGACCTGACCAAGGAGGTGCCGCGGCTGCTGTCCGGGCAGGTCAAGGTGGCCACGGGCAGCACGTACGCGGGCAGGCCGCTCGGAGACACCCGGGCGCGGACGCTGACCGGTGCCTCGGTCGTCGCGATCGTCCGGGGAGCGGACATCGTGGCCTCGCCCACGCCCCGGGAGATCCTGCAAGGTGGAGATGTGCTGGTGGTGATCGGAACCCACGAGGGCGTCACGGGCGTGGAAGAGATCCTCCGGGGCTGAGGCGGGTGAGTACGCCGGTCGCGCTGTTCCTGGAGCTCGGCATCATCCTGAGCGCGCTGAGCGTGCTGGGGACGCTGGCCCGGCACTTCACCCTCTCCCCCATCCCGCTCTACCTGCTCGCCGGGCTCGCCATCGGTGAGGGGGGCATCGCTCCCGTACCCGCCGCCGGTGAGTTCGTGCAGACCGGCGCCGCCATCGGGGTGGTCCTCCTCCTGCTCACCCTGGGCTTGGAGTTCTCGCTGCGCGAGTTCACGGTCGGCATGCGGCGTCATGTGCCGTCAGCCGTGTTGGACGTGGGGTTGAACGCCGTCCCGGGGGCGGTCGCCGGCTGGCTGCTCGGACTGGACGGCATCGGAATCCTCGCGCTGGCGGGCGCGACCTACATCTCCTCCTCCGGCATCGTCGCCCGCCTGCTGGACGACCTGCGGCGGCTCGGCAACCGGGAGACACCGGCGGTCCTGTCGGTGCTGGTCATGGAGGACTTCGCCATGGCCCTGTACCTGCCCGTCCTGGCCGTCCTCGCGTCGGGCGGCCAGTGGTGGCAGGCGCTCCTCGGCGTACTCGCCGCCGTGGGCGCCGTCAGCGTCGCCTTCGCCGTCTCCTACCGCTGGGGTCACCACGTCGGCCGCCTCGTCTCCCACCCGGACGCGGAGCAGCTCCTGTTGCGGGTGCTGGGCCTGACCCTGATCGTCGCTGCCCTGGCCGAGGCCGTCCACGCCTCGGCCGCCGTGGGGGCCTTCCTCGTCGGTCTGGCCCTCACCGGCGAGACGGCCGCCCGGACCCGCGCCGTGCTCGGCCCCCTACGGGATCTGTTCGCCGCCGTCTTCTTCCTGGCCATCGGACTGTCCGTGGACCCCGCCGACCTCCTGCCCGTCCTGCCCGCCGCGTTCGCGCTCGCCGTCGTCACCAGCGCCACGAAGGTGATGACGGGCAGCTTCGCCGCGGCGCGTGATCACGTCGGCCGGCGCGGGCGGCTGCGTGCCGGCACGGTGCTGATCGCCCGGGGCGAGTTCTCCCTGGTGATGGTCGGGCTCGTGGGCACCATGCACGACACCCTCGGTCCGCTGGTGACCGCCTACGTCTTCCTCCTCGCCCTCGCCGGCCCGCTGCTGACCCGCTTCGCCGGCGCCGTCCGCCTCGGGACGAACCGGCCCCCCAACGGGAACGACGGCGCGGCGTAGCGGTGAAGGAGGGTGCGGCGTGCCGACAGGTGCACCCGCCCGTATTCCGGGCCTTGGTCACCGCCGGAGCCGGGTGGTCAGGGGCGGCCTCGCGTTCCCGAGTCGTCCATCGCTTCCCGCGCCTCCTGCCGGGCCGGAATCAGGCCCGCCGCCACGCGCACCTCGGGCGGCTGCCGACGGCGGCGCCCGGTGACGTAGCCGGCGATCGGTTCGGTGTAGCGGGCGGTGAGCGGGCCGACGATGACCAGGACCAGGACGTAGGCGGTGGCCAGCGGGCCGAGGGACGGCTCGATGCCCGCGGTGACGGCGAGGCCCGCGATGACGATGGAGAACTCGCCGCGCGCCACGAGCGTGCCGCCGGCGCGCCACCGTCCCTTGACCGAAATCCCGGCGCGCCGGGCGGCCCAGTAACCGGTGGCGATCTTCGTACCGGCCGTGACGACGGCCAGGGCCAGGGCGGGGAGGATCACCGGGGGGATGCTGGCCGGGTCGGTGTGCAGGCCGAAGAAGACGAAGAACACCGCGGCGAACAGGTCGCGCAGGGGGCTCAGCAGGGTGTGGGCGCCCTCCGCGACCTCCCCGGAGAGGGCGATGCCGACGAGGAAGGCTCCGACGGCGGCGGAGACCTGGAGCTGCTGTGCGAGGCCCGCGACGAGCAGGGTCAGGCCCAGCACCACGAGGAGGAGCTTCTCGGGATCATCGCTGGAGACGAAGCGGGAGATGACCCGCCCGTAGCGGACGGCGAGGAAGAGGACGAGCCCGGCCACACCGAGGGCGATGGCGAGGGTGAGGCTTCCGGCTGCCAGACTCACCCCGGCCAGCAGGGCGGTGATGATCGGCAGGTAGACGGCCATCGCGAGGTCTTCCAGGACCAGGATGCTCAGGATCACCGGGGTTTCACGGTTGCCGAGCCGTCCGAGGTCGCCCATCACCTTGGCGATGACGCCGGAGGAGGAGATCCAGGTGACCCCGGCGAGAACGACGGCGGCGACCGGCCCCCAGCCGAGGAGCAGGGCCATGACCGCACCGGGGAGCGCGTTGAGCGCGGCGTCGACCAGCCCCGCCGGGTACTGGGTCTTGAGGTTGGAGACCAGGTCGCTCGCCGTGTACTCAAGGCCGAGCATGAGCAGGAGCAGGATCACGCCGATCTCGGCGCCGATCGCGACGAACTCCTCGCTCGTGCCCAGCGGCAGGAGCCCGCCCTCGCCGAAGGCCAGACCGGCCAGGAGGTACAGGGGTATCGGTGAGAACCGGAAGCGTCCGGCGAAACGGCCCAGCAGGCCCAGGGCGAGGATGATCGCGCCGAACTCGATCAGGAAGACAGCGGAGGAGTGCATCGCGCTCACTCCCGGCCGAGGATCGCGGCAGCGGCTTCGACGCCCTCGCGGGTGCCGATCACGATCAGCGTGTCGCCGCCCGCCAGCCGGAAGTCCGGAGCGGGTGAGGGTATCGCGTCCGCACGGCGCAGGATGGCGACGATCGAGGCTCCCGTCTCGGTACGGATCCTCGTCTCGCCCAGCACCCGCCCGTTCCAGTGCGAGAGGGAGGACAGCTCGATGCGCTCCGCCACCAGACCGAGGTCGGTCGTGGACAGCAGGTTCGGGCTGTGGTGCGAAGGCATCAACGCGTCGATCAGCGCCTCCGTCTCACCGGCCGTCAGCTTCACCGACAGCGCGCACTCGTCCGGGTCGTCCCTGCGGTAGGCGTTCACCGTCCGGGCGCCGTCGCGGTGGGCAATCACCGACAGCCGGCGGTGCTCGCGCGTGGTGAGGTCGTAACGGACCCCGATACCGGGCAGCGGAGTACGACTCAGGCGTGGAAGAGGCACGGCGAACCCCCAGGATCGTGGCGTTGTCGGCGGTGGACGGGGACGGACGGCGCGCCCCATCCCGGTGATCCTACCGATCAGCTGATCACTCGAATCAGCTTCGAACGGCGTCGTGGTGCCGGCAGGGGTCACCGCGCACGTCGGGGGGCCCGGCCTTCGCTGGATGGGAGGCCGGGCCCGTTCGCTGTGACTCAGGGGTGCCCGGTCACGCCGTACGCCGGCCCGCGGGCCAGGGGGGTAGGTGACGGGCGAGGCGGGTCAGTCGGTGGAAAGGGCCTGCAGGAGGTCGCCGACCTGGGGGTCGGGCAGGGCGCGGGCGACATCCGCCTGCGCGACGATGCCGACCAGGCGGTGGCCGTCGATGACGGGCAGGCGCCGTACCTTGTGTTCGCTCATGGTCCGCAGGATCTCCTGCGCGTCATCGTCGGCTCCGATGGTGACCGCCTCGCCCTGAGCGAGATCACCGGCTTTGACCTGGGCCGGGTCCTTGCCTGCGCCGAGGACCTTCACCACGATGTCGCGGTCGGTGAGCATGCCCTTGAGCTTGTCGTCGGTACCGCAGATCGGCAGTGCTCCCACGCCGAGCTCGGTCATCTTCTTGGCGGCGGCGAGGACGGTCTCCTCGGCGCCGATGCACTCGGCGCCCTCCGTCATGATCTCGCGTGCTGTGGTCATCAGGCGGTGTTCCTCTCTGTGGGGAGCAAGGCGGCCCCGACGGGCGCCGGGGCCGGCGGACGGGGCGACTCGGGTGCTCGGGTGCGGCCCCGGCCCGCCGGGGCCGGATCATCGGATCAGGTGCGCAGGAGGCTGTTGCTTCCGTCGTGCTCGTCCGCGTGGTCCTCGTTGAACCAGTAGTCCCCCGCCGCCAGGTACCGGAAGGAATGAACGCGCTCGCGGGGCAGGGCGAGGGTGACCGCGCGGGTGCCGTCACTGCGGGGCTCAAGGGTGTGGGTGCCGGGCTGCCAGTCGTTGAAGTCGCCGACGACGCTGACCGGTCCGGGTGGGGTGTCGGCGGGCAGGACGAAGGTGACCTGGGCGCGGTCCTTGAGCTGCTGGCGTTCGAGCATGGCAGGGGCTCCTGGGGGTGGGGGCGGGCTGTTTCAGCTCATCCTCCGGTCCCTGCTCGGGCTCGGCACCCGCATGCGTCCGGGTGGGTTCCGTCTTCACCCGCCCGGCACTGTGCGTGCGGCGACGGAGCCGGGTGTCGCCGTCCGTGCCGGGTCTGCGGGCCGGTGTCGGCAGTCAGCTGCCGACGGGGGTGACACCGAACATCAGGGTGCGGCGGCCGATGTCGTAGTGGACGGTCGGCGTGCTGCTGAGGAGGTCCTGCAGGACGTCGGCGTCATCGGCGTCGACGGTCAGCACCTCTTCCCACGCGCCCTCGTCGAGCACCAGTTGCAAGGTGAGGGTGCCTCGGGCACCAGGTTCGCCGGCGACCCAGCTGAACTGGTAGTGGTTGAGCTGACGGACCCTGATGCTGTCGTCCGTGACGGGCTGTGTGACCTTGGGCATGACGATTCTCCTTGCCTTGGAGGCGGCTCTGCTCGGTTGCGTACGGCGCCTCGGCGCCGCGCGGCGGCCGGGCGCGGGGGGGGTGCGGGGGGGCGCAGCCGGTACGGCCGGGCCGAGGGTCAGCAGTGCCCCGCCATCACGCCGTGCCGGCCGCCCCGCCCCATGGCGGCCAGACCGCCGACTCCGGCCACGGGCAGGGTCGAGGCGGCCCGGCGGAGCATGCCCAGCTTCTGCTGCAGGGGGCGCTGCTGCTCGCCGTGGAGGGCGTTGAGTACGAGCACACCGGCCGTCAGCGCCGGTACGGCCCACTGGAGCACCGTGAGCTGTCGCTGCGCCTGCTGCAGTCCCACCGGGTGATCGGCGGCCGCCTCGGCGTCCTCGGGGTCCGGGGAGGTGGCGAGCTCGACCTTCTTGCCCAGCACGCGGCTGTAGGCGCTGGCGGCCAGCGCCGCTCCCGTGAGGACCGTCTTGGCCACTGTGGAGGCGCCGACTCCGCTCTGGTAGGCCAGCCGGGCCCGGTTCGCGCCGAGCAGGCCAGCGCCGCCCACCAGGTGGGCGGCGATCGCGGCCGCGTTCACCGGCGTCCACGCGGCCCAGCCGGCGCTGACGAACCGCGAGGCGGGAACCGGCCCGCCGCTGGTCTCCCTCGCCGCCCCGTTCAAGCCGACGGCTCCCATCAAGGAGCCCCCGAACCAGGCCGCCAGCCCGATGTCGTGCATGCTGCGCATAACCGTGTTGCGCTCCGTCATCGTGAATCCTTCCAGGGTCCGCTGCCCTGCGATCACAGGGCACCGCACCAGCCTCAAGGCGATGGACGGCATCGGCCAGAGGAGGCACGCACATGGGGGAACCGTCCCCGGACGGCCCGCGCCGGGTGGCACTCCCTGTGGGCGGGGCCGGAAGAAGGCCGGAGGCCCTGAGAGATGGTGCTCAGGGCCTCCGGGGTCGCGTACCCGTGGGGTGCGGGGATGTGTGCATCTGACGCGACATGAAGGGAAACGATCCGCCACCGCCCCGGTTACGCCCCCGGTCCGCTCTCTTTCCCAGGTGCCGGAGCAGTGACCGGTGTGCGTCGCTTGTGCGTCGGTGTGCGGGGGACGCGGCGCGGGGCCCGTACGGGCACGTTCACGCCCAGGGAAGGGCCGCGGCGGTGATCACGGTCGCGGTGGACAGCGTCAGCATGACGACGTGGACCCGCCATGACCGGCCGGGCGCACCGTTTTCCTGGTCGTGGCCCGGCAGGGGCTCGCCGACGGCCGTGGCGGCCTCCCGGTCACCCGGCCGGGCCAGTCGTCGGCGCGTCACGGCGCGGGGCCGGTCGGTGCGGCCGGTGTCCGGGTCGGGTGCGGCGGCCAGGGGCGGGCAGGGGGCCTCGGCCCGGGGGCGAGGAATGTAGGCGCGTGTCTCCACGTGGGGGACAACGTGGGTACGTTGCGGCGGCAATGGCCTGCCCGAGGGTGAGATCGAATCGAGACGGTCGAGGGTGAGCAGCCAGGCGATCACGGTGGCCGCGGTGGCCCGACGCGCCGCCGGTCAGCCGTCCGTCTGCCCCCTGCCGAGCCGGTCCCAGGGTGACGCCGGACCGGTCGCCTCTCGCGGCGCGCGCACCGCACCGGGGTTGCCTCGGGGGTGCTGGTTGATCCAGGACAGGCCACCGAGATCCAGCTGGTGGCGGGCCCTGGTGACGGCGACGTAGGCGAGGCGGGCCTCGGCGGTGTCGATGTCACCGGGCAACGGGTCGCCGTTCTCGTCGGTCTCCTCCTGGTCGGCGGGTTCGGTGAAGTCCTCGCCGATCCGGACGGAGGCCCATTCGCGGCCCTTCGCCTTGTGTGCGGTGGAGACGACGATCTGGGCGCCCTCCTCGGCGGCGAGGCGGTCCACCGCGCCCAGGATGACGTCGACGCCGTGTTCATCGACGAGGTCGACCAGCGGCAGCAGATCCCGCCCGGAGGGGTCGTATTCGGCGTACTCCTGGAGTTCGCCCCAGGAGTCGAAAAGGATCAGTTCGGGGTGGGTGCTGCGTTTGCCGGCCTTCAGATCACGGGCGGCCCGTGCGAGGGCCCTCAGCGACTCTCCGCCGCCGACGAGGGCGACGCGGCGGCCCTCATCCAGCAGACGCATGACTTCCACCATCGCGCCGACATTGGAGCGGCACAGGATCGCGTCAGGCTGCCGCACACGCTCCAGACGGGTGTTGATCGCGGCGGTGCCGGCCAGCCGGATGGGCGCGTCCACGATGCTCAGCCACCGGTTGGCCTCCTGGGCGAGGGCGGGACCGAAGCGGAAGGACTGGGACAGCGCGAGCTCGGTACCGTCGAAGCCGCTCATCACGTCCCGGGCTCCGCGCCATCCGTAGATGGCCTGGGCCGAGTCACCGACCATCACCAACTGGGTGTGCTCGCGCTGGTCGTTGAAGACCTTTTCGACCACGGGGTTCGTGTCCTGGGCCTCGTCCAGGAGCAGGAAGTCCGCGGCGATGCGCGGCTCGGTCAGGGCCCAGTGCTTGAGGTAGTGGTCGTGGTCGAAGCGGACGGCGCCTCCTTCGGTGTTCTCCAGGTCCTTCCATGCGCGGTCCGCGTACGGCAGGACGAGGTCGACCAGTTGGGCGTGGAGGTCTTCGGTTTCGATGCCGCGCAGGCGCGGGACGTGGTGGCGCCGGATGGCGGGATCGGCGGACTGGCAGAAGCGGGTGACGGTCCGCAGCACGGTGTAGGACAGGGCCTTGTTGGTGACGTTGCGCTCCCCGATACGGACCCGCATGTTGAAGCCGATGCCCAGGGCCGCGCCGGTCTTCCACCCCGGTACGCGCGGCGCGTCCATCCGGTTCCTGAAGCGGTGACCGACCGCGGCGTACGCCAGCGAGTGCATGGTCCTGCACAGCACGTTGCCGGGGAATTTGCGCGCCGCCTCGGTGGCGATGGCCTTGTTGAAGGCGATGTACCGGCCGCGTTTGCCGGTGCTGGCGGCGATCATCGACAGGGTCGTCGTCTTGCCCGTTCCCGCGCCGGCCTGCAGGACGAGGTGGTCCCCACGCCGGAAGGTGTCGATCGCGTCGTCCTGTTCAGCGGTGGGCGCGGGCATGCTGCTCCTCGATGGTGGCTACGCGTTCACAACACATCGCAAGGTGACACATCGGGACGTCTCGCGTCCGACGATCACCGAATCCGTACCCACCTCGTGGACCCTACGCGTCGAACAGACCGGAGAGGTCTCCCCTGGAGGGTGCTTTGAGGGCAGCCGGGATGCGATGCGGTGTCGCGTCGGCCCTTACTGCGTACCATCGCGTCACACACGTTTCCCACAAAAGACGGAGAAGGTTTCATGACGACAGCCACCCACACGGCGCACATCAAAGACGACTACGCGCAGCAGATTTCCAGCGACCTGTCGGCGAACCAGGCCGCTCAGGAACAGACGCGGGCCGAACTGAACCGTCTTCAGGAAGAGTTGACTCGGCTGGAGGACAACGAAAAGGTACTCCTGAAGATGCAGGCGGCGTTGGGTATCGCTTCGCAGTCCGCGTCGGCCGCGGTCACGAAGCGCGGTGCGAAGCGTGCTTCGGTGCCCGCCGCGCGCAGCGCCTCCCCGGCGGGGAAGAAGGCGGGGACGGCCAAGTCGGCGGCGGCCGGCAAGGATTCCCGGGCGCGGGCGACCGGTGCGAAGGCCGATGCGGGGAAGAAGAAGGACGAGGTGGGACAGACCTGGGTCGAGCTGGTCACCGCCGTCGTCGCCGGCCAGGCCGAACCGAAGTCCGCCGCCGAAGTCACCGACGTGATGAGCGCGACGCATCCCGAGCGCAATGTGCAGGCGGCCGTCATCCGCAACGCCCTGGAACAGGGTGTCGCCCGCGGCCTCCTTGAGCGCGCGAAGCAGGGCCGCTCCGTCTACTACACCCCCGCGGGCTCCGCCCCGGCGGATGCGGACACCGGCTCCGCCCCGCAGGCCTGACCGTCGCGCCGTAGTGGTGCGGCGTCCTCCTCCGGCATGGTCAGGTCCGCCGGTCGGGGCCGCATCGTCGTCCCTGTTCCGGCGTTGGTTGTTCACGCACCGCCTTCATCGCTGCCGGCAGCCGGGGGGGGCAGTCGCCGAAGGGGTGGACTCCGGGTGGACTCCCGTACCGCCGTCATCGCGGGCTGACCGGGGCGAGGTTTCGGCCGGGGCATGCCTTCTAGGGGACGCCGACCAGTCAGGTGCTCGACCAGTCGATGCCCGTCCGGTCAGTGTCCGGCTCGTCAGGTGTGCGACCAGTGAGGGGGCGGGGCGATGACGGCCGATGCCGGGCGACGGACCGGACGGAGGTGGAGCGGCGTCCTGCCGCGACTGGCCTCCGTGACTGCCGGGGTGGGAGTGGCGGAGCTCTTCGTCGTCGGCTTCCGGCTGACCGGTGACTTGGTCCGACAGGCGCTGGCGGTGGTGTTCACGGCCGCGGTCGTCGCCACGGCGGTGTGGATGGCGTCGAGCCTGGTGGCCGTAGTGACCCGGCCCTCCATGCGGCGTGTCCAGCGGACCCTGGGCGAAGAGCCGGACTTCGCGGGATCCGACAAGGAGTTCTTCGCCCCCGTGCGCCGCCTGTTCCTCCTGGGCGTGCTGCACACCCTGGTCAGCCTGCTGATCGTCGTGCTCGTGTACCCGCTCGCGCTCTGGGCCGGCCTGCGGATCTGCGCGGCGGTGGGTCTGCCGGCGCGGCTGACGGGGCTGGGGCCGGTCTTCGTGTCCGCGCTCGTCGTCGCGACGGTGGCGAAGACGGCCCGGCTCTGCTTCACCCTGTTCCGCCGGCGTACGAGGCGGGCCGCCGGGTGCTGGCTGGCCGCCTTAGTCCTCAACGCCGGCGGCCTCGCGCTCGCCGCGCTCCTGCTCGACGGTGTCCGGATCGATGCCGCGCCGGGCTGGCGGCAGTCGGTCGCGCTGTGCGCGGTGGTGTGCCTCTTCATGCTGGCGCGCGTGACCCTGTCACTGCCCGTGCCCGGCGCCGCCTCGCTCGTCATCGTCGCCTACCACTGCCTCCTCCTGTGGCTGATCTGCCAGGTCCTTCCGCTCACCGAACCCCGGCTGTCCATCGAAGGCTTCTGGCAGTTGGCGGGGACCGCCGCGATCATGTGGGCGGCGGAGTGGCCCGCGCGGCTGGTGACCCGGTCCACCCAGACGGCCGCGCAGCCGCCCCCGCCGCTGCCCGATCCCTTCCCGCCGGACCACATGTTCCCTTCCGGCCCGCTGTACTGACGCGCTTCCCCGGTCCTCGGGGCAACGCGCGGCCGCCGATCGGCGTCCTCCTCTGCGTGATCGCATTCATCGACTCCTCCGGCTCTGACGACGAAGAGACCGTGCGGCCGGGACCGCTGTGGCGCCATGCCCTGTGGGTGGCGGGCGTCACCGCCCTCGGGGTGGGCCTGGGCTGGGCAAGCGCACTGTTCCGCATCGGTCCCGAGGAGTACGGCCTGCCGTCCGCCGCCCCGGGGGCGCTCTGGCCGTACCTGCTCACCTGGACCGCGACCGGCCTGGCGGCGGCAGCAGCATTGCGGGCTACCGCCGCCAGGGTGCCGGTCTACGCCGTGGGCCGGATCGCGGCCCTGCTCACGGCCCTGGGCACGCGGCTTTCGCTGGGCTGGCGGCCGGAGGCACCGGTGGCGGGTGCGATGGCCGCGGCCGCCCTGACGGCGGCGGCCGTCTGGTGCGCCGTAGCGCTGCGCCCGGGCGCTCGGCGGACCGCGCCGGGCGGGTCAGCTCCGGCGGGGGGCGACCAGCGGCATACCGCCGGCGGGTGACCTCGGCGGTCCTACCTGCGGGCGCAGGTCCAAGCGCCCATGCCCTGGATCGCGGCCAGTCTCCTGGCCGTCGCGATCTGCTCCGCCTTCGTGGCGAGGTCGGCTCGCGGCGCGTATCTCCGGCCTCCCGCGGCCCTCCAGCTGGACTGGGTGAACTGGAGCCCGCCGTAATGGCCGTTGCCGGTGTTGGCGCGCCAGTTGCCGCCGGACTCGCACCGGGCGATGGCGTCCCAGTCGGCGCGCGGTTTGGAATGCGTTACGGCGGCATGGGCGCCGGACATGTTGAGCAGTGCGGCAGCGGGGAACAGGAGCACTGCGCAGAGCAGCTTCCTGACGGTGGTTCCGGTTCGCCGGCTGTCCTGGTGTCGAGACATCAGTCCTCTTTCGCTGTTCGGGCAGGCCTGCCTGGAAACAGCGGGCGGGCCCGCGTACGGCCGTCGGCCGCTGACTCAGAACAGCACGCGCCGGCACACCCCGGCGGTACCGTCCGGCAGGCGAACGGGTTACGCCACCCGAACGGAGTCACCGCGGGCGGAACATCGGCGCTCGGAGGTTTTCAGCCCTTCCCGCGCGGCGTGTTCTCGCGGGGAGAAGCAGCAGAAGGTGGTAGGGCGGCCCGTACTGGGCGTACGTGGTGCGCAGTTGCAGGGCCGCGTTGCCGCAGGAGGGCCGCCCCTCCCCCGGACCTCCGGACTCGCACCCCCGAGGGTTACGCAGCGTAGCCGTCCGAGGTGCTCATCGTGACGGCGCGTGGCAGGCTGGTGCCGGAGCCGCTCGATGCGGCCCGCACCTCTCACTAGGAGTGAAAGACGCATGGGTATCAAGGACCAGATGCAGGAAAAGGGTCAGCAGGCCAAGCAGAAGATGCAGGAGATGCAGGGAAAGCAAGGGAAGCAGGGGCGGCAGGACGAGGCCTCCCAGCGCGCTCAGAGTGAGAAGGAGCGGCTGCGGAAGAAGACCCAGGAACTGCACGAGAACGTGGACGACAGGTTCAGCGAAGGACGCTGACCGGTCGGCCGGCACCGTCCTCAACGAGGTACGTGCCGCGCTGCACCGCCGGCGTTCGCCGGCAGGGCGGCGGAGGCCTCGGGTCGCACCCGGGCCTCCGCCGCCACGGCCACGTCGGGTCCGTCAAGCCCCCTGTCGCAGCACGGCACCTGCGATGCCCGCCCCATAGGCCGCGCGCCCATGGGGCGCTCCGGCTTTCGCGGGCGGGGATACTACCGTGGCACTCATGCACTTGCTGCTCATCTCGGACACCCATGTCCCCAAGCGGGCAAGGGGACTTCCCCCCGCAGTGCTCGCTGAGATCGACCGCGCCGACGTGGTCGTCCACGCCGGCGACTGGACGGACGTGGCGACGCTCGACCTGGTGGAGCACCGGGCCCGGCGCCTCCTCGCCGTGTACGGGAACAACGACGGTCCCCAGCTGCGAACCCGGCTGCCCGAGGTCGCCCGCGCCTGCCTGGAAGGCGTACGCGTGGGCGTCGTGCACGAGACCGGCCCGGCGCAGGGACGGGAGCGCAGATGCGCGCAGCGGTTTCCCGATCTGGACGTACTGGTTTTCGGTCACAGCCACATTCCCTGGGACTCACTGGCTCCCGGTGGGCTGCGACTGCTCAATCCGGGCTCCCCGACCGACCGGCGGCGCCAGCCCCATCACACGTACATGACGGCTGTCGCCTCGGACGGCGTGCTGTCCCAGGTCCGCCTCCATCGGCTGCCGGCCCGCTGACCGCCGGCCGCTGCCGTCGGCGCTCCTACATGCGGTTGCAGGTTCCACCCCGGACCATGTCGAGGTGCATGGCCACCACCGGGCGGGCGTCCCGCGCGGCCTGGATCACATCGGGGTCCTGTCCCTGCCTGATCTCTTGGTCGATCAGCCCGAGCGTCTTGGTGTGCGCGTCCTGCTGGACCGCGAGCCAGGCCTGGTCGTACGCACGCGAGCCCGCCTTGGACTGGACGTCCGCGAGGGCCGCCCGCTGCTCGGCGGTGGGGGCGGTCGGCAGGGTGATGCCCTCCTGCTTCGCCAGCGTGGCCAGGTCGGCGTCGAGCTTGTTGTGGTCGCGCACCAGGACGGCGCCGACCTCCTTCACACAGGATGTCGTCGCGTTCTTCTGAGCGTCCTGGCCCGCCGCGATCTCCGCGAGGTTGCCCTGGTGTGCCATGGTGGCGAAGGCTACGTCCTGGCTGCCCACGACGGCGGGAGCCGCCGCTGAAGCGGCCATCGCCTGGGGCACGCTCAAGCCCGTCACGGCGAGCGAGATGACGGCCGCCGTCAGGAATCTGCTGTGCATGATGCCTCCTTCCGCGTACCGCGTCCGGCCTACGGAGGGAAGCCGTGGAGGCGCGGTACACACGGCGCCTTACCGGCCTGGATCCAGCCAAACCACCGCGGCGGCGGCGCGGGCCCCGAGCGGCCGCGGGCGCGGCTCATGGCTCCTCGCTCCTGGCTACGTACGGTCTTTGCCGATGGGGCCGGGTCCTGTGCATCGCGTCCCCTGGACAGGGCAGGCAGCAGGCATGAGCCCGCCGGCGGAGGGAGCCCCCGTGGAACCCGTGCTCGACCGGTCGCTGCCCCACGTCGGTGAAGCCGCCGCGTCGGCGCGGGAGGCGACCCGTACCTTCTTGGCCCGCGTCACCCGGGTACGGCCCCCCGCGCAGCGCGGAACCCCCGATCGGGTCCTGCTCGTGGTCAGCGAACTGGTCACGAACGCGATCCGGCACACCGAGGGCCCCTGCACGCTGCACCTGGCGCTGCACGGCGACGGAATCGACATCGCGGTCAGCGACACCAGCCCCGACCCGCCCACGCCCCGCGCACCTCACACCGAGGGGACCGGGGGCTGGGGATGGCTCCTCGTCAACCACCTCACCAGCGGCCTCCACATCGAACCCGCGCCCGGCGGCGGGAAGACCATCCGCGCGCACATCCCCTGGTAGACGCCTCCCCCGGCAGACGGCCCGACCGGATCGCTCCTCAGCCGGTCATCTCCCGCCCACGTCACCACCACCAGGGGTCCTCCTCGTACTCCCCGTACTCCTCGTACAGCCAGACCAGCAGGCGATCGAGCGGTCCGGCGAACGGCGCGGCCGCGGACGCGGGCGCGGGCGCGGGCGCGGCGCGCATCGTACGGACGGGACCCGCTCGCAGGGGGACGGTCGGCGGTGCGGCGGACGCCGTCGTGGACCTCACCCGTACCGGCACGCGTACCCGATGGCGGGGCGGTGGGGAGGTCCGCCGCTCGCGTTCGGCGTCGTAGGCGGCCCGCTGCCGGGGGTCGCGCAGGACCCGGTACGCGGTCACCACCTCGGCGAGCTCCTCGTCGGCGGACGGCCGACCTGCGCGCGCGTCGGGGTGGAGGAAGCGGACGAGGGCGCGGTAGGCGCTGGTGATCTGCTCGGCGGAGGCCGCCGCCTGGACGCCCAGAACGGCGTAGTAGTCGGGCCGGGAGTGCGGGCTGTCCATGGCCGACACCTCCGGATCGCACAGGAAGGCACCCTTGGCATCCTTTCCACACCTGGATAAAACCGGCATCGAACGTTGTCAAGATTCCCGTGCCGGGTATATCCCTTATGTGAGGATGCGTGACGTCGCGGGACGTACCGCGAGCACGATCCGACGGGATCCGGTGGAGGAGGGGAGAGACATGATCACCGGGCTGGCTTTGGAACGGGTGAAGTTCACGTGCGGCCGCTGCTGGTACGAGTGGACCGTCGATTACGACGTGCAGCAGTACCGGGACGATGAGGGCAGGAGCTGGGAGTACTTCTCCCTCGACGGTGTCGCCGCGGCTTCCCCGTACACCCCCGCCGGCGCGCCGCCGTGTCCCGAGTGCGGTCGGCGCTGGGTGGGCCGCCTGCTGGCCCGCAGGCACATTCCGGCGGCCCCCGGACCGGTCGGCACGCCACGCCAGGAGATCATGGACACCGCCGGTCACCGGCCCGAGCGGCACGGCGCGTCCCTGCTCGGCTCCACCGCGCACGCCCAGCCGGAACAACCGGGGCCACCCGCCGGAAGCGCCGGCCACGCCTCGGTGCCGACGGCGGGCTGACAGACCTACTCAAGCCGGGGCGGCCGACTCAGGAGTCGGCCGCCCCGGCTCGCGCCGACCGCCCTTGACGGGGCGGCGGCTCATCGCCGGACGGCTCGGGGCCGGGCGGCTCGCTCACCGCGACCTGCGCGGGACGCAGGAGGTGCTCCCCCACGGCGTAGCCGCGGCGCAGCACGACGGTGCAGGTCGGACGGTCGACGGCGGCGGCGGACCGCTCGTACGAGACGGCTTCGTGGCGGGTCGGGTCGAAAGGCTCTCCTGGGGTCCCGACGGTCTCCAGCCCGAGCGTGGCCAGCTGCGTTTCCAGGACTTCGGTGATGGCCCGCAGCCCGCCGGTGAGTTCGCCGTGCTCGCGTGCTCGGTCGGTGGCGTCGAGGACGGGCAGCAGAGCGCCGAGGACGTTGGCCACCGCGATCTCCCGTACGGCGAGGCGGTCACGCTGCACGCGCTTGCGGTAGTTGTCGTAGTCGGCCTTCAGTCGTTGCAGGTCGGCGGTCCGCTCGGCGAGCTGCCCTTCCAGTTCGGCGATCCGGCCCGCCTCGGCGCCACCGCCCGCCTCCGCGGTGCGGCCGGGCGGCGGGCCGCCGACCCCGGAGGGGCTGGCCGGGTGGGCCGGGCCGCCGGGGTCGGCGAGGTGCTCCTCACGGACGTTGTCACGGCGCTCGCCGGCCTCCACGGGGTCGGCGGGCCGCAGTTGGAGGGTCTCCGGGTCGATGCGTCGCCTGTCCCGGATCACGACGGGGGCGGGCGGCCGCTTCCTCGGCCCGGAGCGGTCCGGCTCGCTCATCCCCTGCCTCCCTTCGCGCCTTCCTCGTCGACGATCTCCGCGTCGACGACTTCATCGTCCTGGTGCTGCTCGCCGTCCGTCGAGGCCCCCGGGGTCCCGGTTTCGCCGGACGCTCCCTGGGACTGCGCGTAGAGGGCTGCGCCGATCTTCTGTGCGACCGTGCCGGTGCGCTCGGTGGCGGCGCGGATCTCCGCGGTGTCCTCGCCCTTGAGCTTCTCCTTCAGCTCCGCGATCGAGGTCTCCGTCTCGGACTTGACCTCGTCCGGGATCTTGTCCTGGTTCTCGCGCAGCAGCCTTTCCGTCTGGTAGACGAGCTGTTCGGCGCTGTTGCGGGTCTCGGCCGCCTCCTTGCGGCGCCGGTCCTCCTCGGCGTGCTGCTCCGCCTCGCGGACCATGCGGTCGATGTCCTGCCGGGGCAGGGAGGAGCCGCCGGTGACGGTCATCTTCTGCTCCTTGCCCGTGCCGAGGTCCTTGGCCGTGACGTGCATGATGCCGTTCGCGTCGATGTCGAAGGAGAC
>NZ_JBSFTS010000023.1:0-102415 GCF_053591375.1 Streptomyces sp. NPDC003034 | reverse complement strand
AGCTTCCGAGGGCCCTGAGGCGTCCGGTCCCTACGGATCTCGAAGTCCATCGCATCCCCTGAACTGGGATGTTGCAACGACTCCTAGAACCCAAGCATCCCGTACCGCCCCTCCCGCGTTCACCAGCCGCGCGCGCCTACAGCACCTTCGACAGGAACGCCTTCGTCCGGTCGTGCTGCGGGTTGCCGAGGACCTCGCGCGGGTGGCCGGATTCGACCACCACGCCGCCGTCCATGAAGACGAGGTTGTCGCCGACCTCGCGGGCGAAGCCCATCTCGTGCGTGACCACGATCATGGTCATGCCCGACTCGGCCAGGTCCCGCATGACGTCCAGGACGTCACCCACCAGCTCCGGGTCGAGCGCCGAGGTGGGCTCGTCGAAGAGCATCAGCTTCGGTTCCATGGCCAGCGCGCGGGCGATCGCCACGCGCTGCTGCTGGCCGCCGGAGAGCTGGGTGGGGTAGTTCCCGCCCTTGTCGCCGAGGCCGACCCGGTCGAGGAGGCGTACGGCCCGCTCGCGGGCCACCGCCTTGCTCTCGCCCTTGACCATGACCGGGGCTTCCATGACGTTTTCGAGGGCCGTCATGTGCGGGAAGAGGTTGAAGCGCTGGAAGACCATGCCGATGTCCCGGCGCTGGGCCGCGACCTCACTGTCCTTCAGCTCGTAGAGCTTGTCGCCCTTCTGGCGGTAGCCCACCAGCTGGCCGTCGACCGAGAGCCGGCCGGCGTTGATGCGCTCCAGGTGGTTGATGCACCGCAGGAACGTCGACTTGCCGGAGCCCGAGGGGCCGACCAGGCAGAAGACCTCCCGCGGCGCGACCTCCAGGTCGATGCCCCGGAGGATGTGGGCGGCGCCGTACGACTTGTGGACGCCTTCTGCCTTGACCATCGGCTGGGCGGTCACTTGGTCACCTCCGTACGGCGGAACATGTTCAGGTTGGCCTTGAGCCGCTGCAGCGGTGTGGGGGGCAGGCTGCGCAGCGAACCGCGGGCGTAGCGGCGCTCCAGGTAGTACTGACCGACGCTGAAGATGCTGGTCAGCGTGAGGTACCAGATGGAGGCCACGAAGAGCATCTCCATGATGGCGCCGGCCGTGCTGCCGATGTTGGTGCTGGCCCGCAGGAGCTCGGTGTACTGCACCGCCGAGACGAGCGACGAGGTCTTCAGCATGTTGATGAACTCGTTGCCCGTGGGCGGGATGATCACGCGCATGGCCTGCGGCAGCACGACGCGGCGCATGGTCTGCGTGCGGGTCATGCCGAGCGCGTGCGCGGCCTCGCTCTGGCCCTCGTCCACGGACTGGATGCCGGAGCGGACGATCTCCGCCATGTAGGCGCCCTCGTTCAGGCCGAGGCCCAGCAGGGCGACCATGAACGGCGTCATGACGTCGACGGTCTCGTCCTTGTAGATCGGCCCGAGGTCGATGTACTGGAAGATCAGCGACAGGTTGAACCAGACCAGCAGCTGGACGTAGACGGGGGTGCCGCGGAAGAACCAGATGTAGAGCCAGGAGACGAAGCTCGTGACCGGATTGTGCGAGAGCCGCATCACGGCGAACAGGACGCCGAGTACGAGGCCCAGCGCCATCGCCGAGACGCTGATGATGATGGTGTTGCCGAGACCGGTGATCACCGAGGGGTCGAACAGCTTGTCGCCGACCGTGCCCCAGATGACGTCGCCCTCGGAGAAGGCGTAGACGAGCCAGCCCAGGAGCACGGCCACGACCGCGGCGCTGACCCAGCGGCCGTAATGCCGTACGGGGATTGCCTTGATGGCCTCGTAGGGGGATCCCGAGGCTGCGGGTCCGGCCGGCGGAGTGGCGGCCGAACCCTTGTCGATCTTGTCAGTCACTACGACTGCCCTTCAGTGGAGCGCTCGGTCACTTGCCTGCGTTGATCGTCGCGGACTGCACGGCGCTGTCCTTGACGTTCCACTTCTCCAGGACCTTCGTGTAGGAGCCGTCCTTGATGATGGCGTCGAGCGCTTCCTTGACGGCGTCGCGGAGCTGGGCGTTCTCCTTGGAGACCGCGATGCCGAAGAGGCCGACGTCGGCCTGCTGGCCGGCGACCTCGAAGTCGTTGCCGCCGCCGGAGGTCTTCGCGATGTACGCGGCCACCGGGTAGTCGTTCATGTCGGCCACGGCGCCGCCGGCCTTGACGCGGGTCTGCGCCTCGGCGTCGGTGTCGAAGGCCTCGATGGTCAGCTTGTTGTCACCGCACTTCTCGGCCTGCGTCTTGAAGGTGTCCTCGTAGATCGTGCCGCGCTGCACGGCGACCGTCTTGCCGCACAGGTCGTCGAGGGACTTGATGTTCTCCGGGTTGCCCTTCTTGACGATGAGCGAGACGCCGGAGGAGAAGTAGTCGACGAAGTCGACGCCCTTGCCGATCTTCGCGCCGTTCTCGTCCAGGCCTTCCTGGCGCCGCTTGTTGTCGGTGATCGAGGACATCGCGATGTCCTGGCGGCCGGTCTCCAGCGAGGTGATCAGGCCGTCGAAGGTGCCCGAGGTGAACTCGAAGCGCACACCGAGCTTCTTGCCCAGTTCCGCGGCGATGTCGGGGTCGACACCGACGATCTTGCCGCCCTCCGTGAACTCCATCGGGGCGTAGGCGGCGTCCGTGCCGACCTTGATGACGCCGGCGTCCTGGATCTTCTTCGGGAGCTTGTCGAACAGCGGGGCGTCGCTGGTCTTGCCCTTGGTCGCGGAACCGTTGTCGGTCTGGTCTCCACAACCGGTCAGGATCAGGGCGCCGGCGACCGCGATCGCACCGGCCGCGGCGATCCGGGACCGAGCGGCGGTCGTACGACGGGTGGTGCTTGCGGTCATGAGCGGTTCCTCCGGCAGGTGGAAAAGCATCCGAGAGTGGTCGTGGCACACACCATCGAGTGTCGCGAACTTGTGTGATGAGGGGCATCTTGCCATTCGGACTGACGCATTCAGGTCGCCCGCCAGGTCAAAATCAGATAACGGGTGACCCCCTCCACCCAACATGCCTGCGGGCAGGACGGCCTGGCGCCGCATGATCCCCCGTGAACAGGCTCTTTTGACTCACTATTTGCGGTACGTCTCGGCTACCGGACACAGACTCTTGGACTTTTCTCCAAAACCAGGACAAGCCGCCTATGGTCGAGTAGGAATCGACTCGTCTGGGCGAGCGTTCTTCCGGTAGAACAGATCCTTACACCCCTCATCCGGGGCTCAGGGCGCGCGTGCGGCGCGCCCGCGCGTACGAACCTCCCCTCCGCGGAGACGGGCCAACCGTCGACGCGGAGTACGGACGCGGTGCCCGCCCACCCCTTAACCAGGAGTGGTCACCCTCAACGATTCAAAGACTTAAGGGGCCAAGAAAGTGGCAGCGGAGATCGTCAATCCTCGCAGCGACAGCGTGACGGACAACAACCCGGACGCGGTGTTCGCACTGCACCGGGGCGGCAAGATGGCCATCCAGGCCACGGTGCCGGTCCAGAACAAGGACGACCTGTCCCTCGCGTACACGCCGGGCGTGGCGAAGGTCTGCAGCGCCATCGCGGAACAACCCGAGCTCGTGAACGAGTACACCTGGAAGTCGAACGTGGTCGCCGTCGTCACCGACGGCACGGCCGTGCTCGGACTCGGCGACATCGGTCCCGAGGCCTCCCTCCCCGTGATGGAGGGCAAGGCCATCCTGTTCAAGCAGTTCGGCGGGGTGGACGCGGTTCCGATCGCGCTCGCCACCAAGGACACGGAGGAGATCATCGAGACGGTCATCCGTCTCGCTCCGTCCTTCGGCGGGGTGAACCTGGAGGACATCTCGGCGCCCCGCTGCTTCGAGATCGAGCGCCGCCTCCAGGAGGCGCTGGACATCCCGATCTTCCACGACGACCAGCACGGCACCGCCATCGTGACGCTGGCCGCGCTGCGCAACGCCGCGAAGCTGACCGGGCGCACCCTGGGCGACCTGCGCGCCGTCATCTCGGGCTCGGGCGCGGCGGGTATCGCCATCGCCAAGATCCTCGTGGACGCGGGCATCGGCGACGTCTGCGTCACCGACCGCAAGGGCGTCGTCTCCGCCGACCGCTCCGACCTGACGGACGTCAAGGCGGAGATCGCGGGGCTGACCAACAAGACGGGCCGGACCGGCTCGCTGGAAACGGCCCTCGTGGGCGCGGACGTCTTCATCGGCGTCTCCGGCGGTACGGTTCCCGAGGCCGCGGTGGCGTCGATGGCGAAGGACGCCTTCGTCTTCGCCATGGCCAACCCGAACCCGGAGGTCCACCCGGACGTCGCGCACAAGTACGCGGCGGTCGTGGCCACGGGGCGTTCGGACTTCCCGAACCAGATCAACAACGTGCTGGCGTTCCCGGGCATCTTCGCGGGCGCCCTCAAGGTGCGCGCCACCCGGATCACCGAGGGCATGAAGATCGCCGCCGCCGACGCCATCGCCGGTGTCGTGGGTGACGAGCTCGCCGCCGACTACGTGATCCCCTCGCCGTTCGACGAGCGCGTCGCCACGGCCGTGGCCACGGCCGTCGCCGCTGCGGCGAAGGCCGACGGCGTGGCCCGCCTGGTCTGATCCCGCGCCGAGCGGTACGGGATACGAGCAGTACGGGATACGAGGCCCGGCCGGAGTGATCCAAGCGATCCGGCCGGGCCTCGTCGCGTCCGGGTGGCGGACCTCTCCGGCCGGGCCTCGTCGCGTGCGCGGAGGCGGCGGGCGGGGGTCCGGCCGGAAAGTGGGGCTGGAAACGGGCGCCTACCCGGCGGTAACGTCTGCGCATGTTCGCTGCCTACGCCGCCCGAATCGACCGTGACCAGCCGCTGAACGGCCTTGAGCTGGGCGACCGCCCGGCCCCCGAGGCCCGCCCCGGCTGGGTGACCGTGAACGTCAAGGCCGCCTCGCTCAACCACCACGACCTGTGGTCGCTGCGCGGGGTCGGCCTCGGCGAGGACAAACTCCCGATGATCCTCGGCTGCGACGCGGCCGGAACCGACCAGGACGGCAACGAGGTCGTCCTGCACTCCGTGATCGGCCAGAGCGGCCACGGGGTCGGCCCCGACGAGCCGCGCTCCATCCTGACCGAGCGCTACCAGGGGACCTTCGCCGAGCAGGTGACCGTCCCCGCATGGAACGTCCTGCGCAAGCCCGCCGAGCTGTCCTTCGAGGAGGCCGCGTGCCTGCCGACGGCCTGGCTGACGGCGTACCGGATGCTGTTCACCAACGCCGGCGTCCGCCCCGGCGACTCGGTCCTGGTCCAGGGCGCGGGCGGCGGGGTCGCCACCGCCGCGATCGTCCTGGGCAAAGCGGCGGGCCTGCGGGTCTTCGCGACCAGCCGGGACGAGGCCAAGCGCAAGCGGGCGGTGGAGCTGGGCGCGGTGGAGGCGTACGAGCCGGGCGCCCGGCTGCCGCAGCGGGTGGACG
Source organism: Streptomyces sp. NPDC003034 (assembly GCF_053591375.1). Lineage (NCBI taxonomy): Bacteria > Bacillati > Actinomycetota > Actinomycetes > Kitasatosporales > Streptomycetaceae > Streptomyces > Streptomyces sp. NPDC003034. The sequence goes on along the minus strand of NZ_JBSFTS010000023.1, from coordinate 97,019 downwards.
CGGTGATCGAGACGGTCGGCGCGGCCACCTGGTCCCACTCGGTGAAGTCGCTGCGCCCGGGCGGCACGCTGGTGATCTCCGGCGCGACGAGCGGCGACCGGCCGGCGCACGCGGAGCTGACCCGGATCTTCTTCCTGGAGCTCAAGGTGGTCGGCTCCACGATGGGCTCGAAGGACGAGCTGGAGGACCTGCTGTCGTTCTGCGCCACGACGGGGGTACGCCCGGTAATCGACGAGGTGCTGCCGCTGGACCGGGCGCGGGAGGGGTTCGCCAAGCTGGAGTCGGGCGACCTCTTCGGCAAGATCGTCCTCAAGCCGTAGCGGGGGCGGGGCGGGCGGGGCCGGGTACTCACCGCAAAATGTCAACTGGGGTTGACACCTCCTCCCTTGTCAACCTACATTGACATGCATGACGGAAGCTACCGATCTCGCCGAGCGGGCCGGTGACCGTGACCCGCGCGTGGGCCTGCGTGCCGTGGCCGCCTTGCGAAGGCTGCTGGAGCAGCTGGAGGCCGTACAGGTACGCAGCGCCCGCGCGCAGGGCTGGTCCTGGCAGGAGATCGCGGCCGAGCTGGGCGTCAGCCGGCAGGCCGTGCACAAGAAGTACGGGAGGCTCTGATGTTCGAACGTTTCACCCGCGACGCCCGGTCCGCCGTGACGGACGCGATGACCGAGGCCCGGCGGTCCGGAGCCGCCACGGTCACCGAGGAGCACCTGCTGCTCGCTCTGATGTCCCGGGGCGTACTCGATCCCCTGGGCGTCGACCGCACGGCCGTCGCGGCGGACCTCGCCGGGGCCCGCCGCCGGGGCGGCATGTCGAGGGCGGACGAGGAGGCGCTGGCCGGCCTCGGCATCGACCTCACCGAGATCGTCTCCCGCGTCGAGGAGACCCACGGCGAGGGCGCGCTCTCGGCCCCCGCCCGGAGGAGGCGCACCCTGGGCGCCTCGCTCCGCTCGGCCCTCGGGCGCGCCGAAGGGAACGACCGTACCGGCAGCTACCACGTGCCCTTCACCCGGGAGTCGAAGAGGGCCTTGGAGCAGTCCCTCCGCATCGCCCTGGGCCGCCGCGACAACCGCATCGGCACCCTGCACCTGCTGCTCGCCCTGCTGTCCCGCCCGGGCTCGGTCTCCGAGGTCCTGACGGACCACGGCGTCACCTACGCCGCGGCGGAAGCGGGCCTGGCCGCCTGAGGCTCAGGGGGCGGGGCGCAGGACCGCCTTGAGGTGGGTTGCCGCCGTGGCGAGGCGGGCACGGGCCCCGGCCAGTTGAGCCGGTGTCAGCCCGTGATCGCGGGCCGCGTCGCGCACCTCGTCGCGGAAGCGGTCCAGCAGGCGGTCCAGGTCACGGGCCGGGTCTGCGGTGGGCGTGAGGTCCGCGGCCCAGTCCGCGTCCGGCGTCACGCCCCCCTCCCGGCCCTGCGTGACGTCCTGCGTCACGTCCTGCGTCACGTCCTGCGTGACATCCGCCGCCGCAGGGGTGCCACCGGCCGCCGCGCCCGCCGCCGTATCCGCGGCCGGGGGCGCGGTGGACGTGGCGCCGCCCCCGCCGAGCCAGGCCCCTGCCAGACTGCCCAGCACCCCGCCCGACTTCGCGAACTGCTCCTGGAGCTGGCCCGCGATGCGCTGGACCTCCTCACGGGCCCGCTCCTGGGCCTCCTTGGCCTGGCGGCGCGCCTGCTGGGCCTCCTCACGGGCCCGGCGGCTCTCGTCCTTCGCTCGGCGCGCCTGCTCCTTCCACTCCTGCCTGGCCTTGCGCAGCTCCTCCTTCGCCGCCTTCCAGGACTCGTCCTCCGCCTCGGTCGCCGTCGCGGAGGCCGCCGCACGCATCTCGCGCCGCAGGTCACCCGCCGCACCCCGCACGTCGTCGCGGATCTCGGCGGCCAGTTCGGAGACGGAGTCGCGGATCTCCAGCTCCAGGTCGGCTAGTTCACCGCCGCGGCCGGCCAGTTCGGCTCGGCCCGCCCCGGTGATGGAGTACACCTTGCGGCCGCCTTCGGTGGCGTGCGTGACCAGGCCCTCGGCCTCCAGCTTCGCCAGGCGCGGGTAGACCGTGCCGGCGGAGGGCGCGTACAGCCCCTGGAAGCGCTCCTCCAGCAGACGGATCACCTCGTACCCGTGGCGCGGGGCCTCGTCCAGCAGCTTGAGCAGGTAGAGGCGGAGGCGGCCGTGGGCGAAGACGGGCGGCATGTCAGAGCACCTTCTTGTCGGACGTGGAGGGGGTTTCCGGCGCTCCGGCGGCTTCGGCGGCTTCGGGCGAGGGCTCTGGGGCGGCCGACGGCTCCGCGGCGGCCGGCGGCTCCGCGGCGGCCGGGGCCTCCGCGGCCGGGCGGCGCAGCAGCGCGATCGCGCCCGACACCGTGGTGGCCCGCAGGGTGCCCGTCCCGGCGCCGAGGGTACCGGTGATCCGCTTGGCGCCCAGCTGCCCGGAAACGCGCAGGTCCTCGAAGGCGTTGGAGACGCCCCCGGTGGCGGTGTTGGCCTCGACGCGGGCATCGGCGGGGTGCGGCAGCCGGATCGCGACCTGGCCGGACACGGACTTCAGCGCGATGTCCACCGGACGCGACGCGTCCGGGTCGGGGTCCAGGTCGATGAGCATGTCACCACTGACGGAGTCGGCCCGTACGTTCCCGCCCGCACCGTCGACCACCGTCAGATCGCCGGACAGCGAGTGGAAGGCGAGGTCGCCGGTGACGGACTGGGCCTCGACGCCGCCGGAGACGGTGTGCGCCTTGACCTTGCCGGACAGCCCGACCAGCGTCGCGTCACCGGAGATGCCGTTGACGTCGGTACCGCCCGCGATGCCGGAGACGAAGACCGTGGCGTCGACGGTCGCCAGCTGGACGCGGGTCGCGGCGGGGACGGCGAGGGTGACGGTGGCGCTGCGCTCCCAGGCCTTGCGTCCGGAGCCGGAATGCGACCAAGCCTTCCAGGGCTTGGACTCGAACCACTCCTTCAAGCCCTGGAAGCCGTTCCAGGGCAGGTCCTCGTAAGAGACGGTGAGGACGCCGCCCTCCAGCACCACGTGCAGGGGCGGCCCGTCGACCGTGGTGACCTCCAGGCGCGCCGGACCCGCGTGGATGCTGCCGGCGCTGTCGGCGCTGTCGGCGGCCACGACGTTGACCGTGCCGCTCACGGTGCGGACGCGGAGGTCGCTCACCGGCCCCTCGAAGGTGAGTTTCTGCGGTTCGGCGACCGACCAGGTCTTCCGAGGCGTCTGGTGCGTCTGGTCTTCCATGATGCTGGTCCTCCTCGTGCGTACACGGACGGTCCTCGACGCACGCAACATATCGCGTCTTCTTCTTCACGATATATCGCGGTCGGGGGAAGTCAAGGCGTCACGGAAGCGCGGGTTTGCGTACTCCCGGGCGGCCGGGCGCGACAGCGGGGCCGGGGGGACAGGGTCGGAGAAGCAGCCGGCTCTGCGGACCGCACGGCGCGGCGCCGGGGCGGCAGTCGGCTGGACGCGGCGCCAACGGGCCACGGCGGCACCACGGCCGGGTTCCGCTTCGCCGGATCGCCCAGCGTCAGCCCGAGCCCGGTGGGGGCGCCACGGGGCCCGGCGGACGCCGGGCCCCCGTGGCGGCGGGTGCGTCAGGCCGCCTCCGCCGGGGCCTGGACGAGGGGGCTGCCCGTGCGGTGCAGCCAGGCCCGGTACGGGGGTGTGCGCAGGGCCGCTTCGCGATAGGCGGCGCGGAGGTCCTCGTACACCTCCGCGTGCGCGCCCGGCCGGGTGGCCAGCAGGAGCCGTACGGCCAGCGGGTCGCCCGACAGCGGCCGGATCGCCATGTCTTCCCGGGGCCCGGATGTGGGCTGGCAGGGCGCGACGGCCTCGCCGGAGACGATCAGCGAGGCCGCCGTGTGGTAGTCGGCGTGGAGCACCGGCGGATCGAGCCCGGCCCCGGCGAGGACCCGGCGCAGGCCGTCCCATTCACCGTCCACCGAGGGGTCCACCGTCCACCGGTCGGCGGCGAGGTCCCGTAACGACACCACCGCCTGCCCGGCCGCCGGATGGTCCCGGGACATGGACACGAACTGCGGCTCCCGCTCCATCAGCACGTGCAGTTGCAGCCCGGCCGGGACCCGCAGCGGACTGCCCTCCACCTCGTGTACGAATGCCACGTCCAGCTGGCCCGCGGCCGCCATCCGCAGCAGCGCGTTGGCGGAGACGTCCACCACGAGGGAGGTCTCGGTCCCGGGCAGCCGCCGGTGCAGCCGCCGCAGCCAACCGGGCAGCGCGCGGCTGGCCGTGGAGCCGATGCGCAGCCGTGGCCCCTGGGCCACCGCCCGGGCCTCCGCCACCAGTGCGGCCATCTCCGCGAGGAGCGGTCGGGCGCGCCCCAGCACGGTGCGGCCGAAGGGGGTGGGCCGGCAGCCGGTCCGCTCGCGCAGGAACAGCTCGCCGTCCAGGGCGCGTTCGATGCGGCGCAGCTGGGTGGTCAGTGAGGGCTGGCTCACGCCGAGCTGCCGGGCGGCCTTGTGCAGGCTGCCGGCGTCGGCGATGGCGCACAGTGCGCGCAGGTGCCTCACCTCAAGCTCCATGGCCCAGAGGGTAGGCCGCGACCGGTTGACCGCACCAGCCATCCAAGAGACCCCAAATCCCGCCATTTTCACGCTAGTTGGTTAGCCGAAAACTTCCCGATAGCTCGGTGCTATCGGGGAGTGACATCATCCGCCCGGCCCATCCGCTCCCCCAGACTCCGGTACCGAACGACCCACCCCCCACACCGGATGAGCAGGAGCACTCCCCATGCGCCACTCCCGTAAGGTCACGCTGGCCGCTACCGTCGGCATCGCCATCGCGACCGCCCTGGGCGCCGTCCCCGCCGCCAGCGCCGCGCCCGCCGCCAACCGCGCCGGCAGCCCCGCCAGCTATGCCGCGTACGAGCGCTCGCAGGAGAACGCGGCCGCCAACCGCGCCTTCTTCGACGCCGTGCGGCACGCGGTCGCCGAGCAGCGCGCCGCCAACCCGGGCGCCCTCGCCGTGACCGTCACCTACAACACCCGCAACGCGCCGAGCTTCCGCAGCCAGATAGCCAGCTCGACCCGGATCTGGAACAGCTCGGTCAGCAACGTCAAACTGCAGGAGGTGTCCTCCGGCGGGAACTTCTCGTACCGCGAGGGCAACGACTCACGCGGCTCGTACGCCAGCACGGACGGGCACGGCCGGGGCTACATCTTCCTGGACTACCGGCAGAACCAGATCTACAACTCCACCCGGGTGACCTCGCACGAGACCGGCCACGTGCTGGGTCTGCCGGACCACTACTCGGGTCCGTGCAGCGAGCTCATGTCGGGCGGCGGGCCGGGCACCTCCTGCACGAACGCCACCCCGAACAGCACCGAGCGGGCACGCGTCAACCAGCTGTGGGCCAACGGCCTCGTCGCCTCCGGTCTGGACGCGAAGGGCTGACCCGTCCTACGCCTGCGGACGGACGCGGACCTCCGGGACGTACGCAGGGCACTTCGGGTTCCGGCAGGGACCCGGCCCCCACTCGGGGATGAAGATCCCGAGTGACTTGCGCCGCCTGACCACCGTGTCGACGGGGCTCCCGCAGGTCGGGCAGGTCTTCTGCCCGCGCCCGGCCTGCGGGGTGACCCTCTCGTGCGCGTGCTGCTGCTCTTCACCGGCCATACCTCCACGGTAGGACGGTTTTGTCCGTTCCGCGGGGCCGGTGCCCGCGTTTTCAGCCCCCAGGGGCGGCCCGGGGGCAGCCCGTACCGGCGCAGCTCGCGGTCAGCGGTCGCCGCTGGCGGTCAGCGCCTCCGCTCAGCGCTCGCGCGCGTACCGGGTCACGACCTGGCCGCCGCCGAAGCCCCTCACCTCGGTCAGCCGCAGGGCGCGGGGCTCGAAGCCCGCCCGGGCCATGGGCATGCCGGCGCCCGCGAAGACGGGGTACGTCTTGACGACGAACTCGTCGATCTCGTCCACCAGCTCACCCGCCAGCCCCGACCCCCCGCAGAGCCAGATGCCGAGGCCGTCCTGCGCCTTGAGCTCGCGCACCCGTTGCACGAGGTCCCCCGAGACGAGCTCGACGGCCGGGTCCGGCGATGTGGCGAGCGAGCGGCTGGCCACGTACTGCCTGAGGTGTGCGTACGGGCTGCTCAGGCCCAGTTTCAGCCCGATGTCGTAGGTCGCACGCCCCATCAGGACGGCGTCGAAGTGCTTGGCTTCGAAGGTGGCCAGGCCCAGCATCGCCTGCCCGTGCGTGGGGATGGTCTCCGCCCACTCCGTCGTCAGGTACTCGATGAACTCCGGGTCCAGGTACTGGTTGAAATAGTCACCGCCACCGTCCGGGGCGGCGATGTAGCCGTCGAGCGACGTGGCGATGAAGTACGTGAGCTTGCGCAAGCGAGTCTCTTCCGTTCGACAGGTCCTCCGGCAGCCGAGGACGTCACGTAAAGTACTTCACCCGGAGTGGTTAGGCAAGGCGTACGGAGCCTGGTCGAGTACGGTGGTCACCCCTGCGGCTTACGCCACATGGGCCACATCAGCGGGCCATCCGGCAGCCGCACCGCCGTTCCGGTGAACTCCCAGCCGAGCCGCTCGTAGAGCCGCATGCTGCGTTCGCTGCTCGCCTCCAGGTACGCCGGCACGCCCTCGCGGTCGCAGCGCTCCAGCACCGGCCGGATCAGCTCGCTGCCGAGCCCCTCCCCCTGCCGGTCCGGGGCGACCGCGATCATCAGCAGGTACTCGTGCTCCTCCGCCGTGGGGTGCACCGCCGCCGTCAGCCTGCCGACCAGCTCGCACCGCTCGTTGTCCGGGTCCGCGGCGGCGCGCATCTTCGCCGGAATCTCGTCCTCCCCCTCCGGCACACCCGCGGGGATCCGCAGCCACAGCGCGGCCGCCGAGCCGTCCGCCGCGTAGTCGATGCGGCCCTCGGCCAGCGCCACGTCCACGAAGACGCCCAGGAACTTCCCGTGTACGGCGGCCCGGTGCTCCGGGTCCGGGAAGACCCAGCTGCTGACGGGGTCGGTGCGGAAGGCCTCGTCGAGCAGCCGGGCGACCGCGTCCCGGTCCGACTGATCCGCCTGACGTATTTCCAGCCCCACTGGTACACCCTTCGCTCATGTGTCAATCACCTTGAGTGATCGTAGAGTTGGCGCCCGTACGCGGAAAGGCCTGTTCCGGCACACATCCGGTGCCGGAACAGGCCCTTCCCATGCCTCCCGGGCGTTTCCCCTGCCTTCCCGGGCCTCCACCTGCCTTCCCCGGCCCTCACCTGCCTTCCCGGGCCTTTCCCTTGCCTCCGGGCATTCCGCCGCCTTCCGGGGGGCCTTCCCGCCCGTGGGCCTACCGGCGGCTCACCTCGTACGCCGCGTGACGAACTCCGCCAGCGCCAGCAGCCCGCCCGCCGCGCCCAGGTCGGGTACGGCCCTGGACAGCTGCTGCACCGCCCGGCCCATGCGGTCCGCGGCATGGGCCTGCGCCCAGTCGCGCCCGCCGGCCCGGTCCACCGCGTCGGCGGCCCGGCGTAAGTCGTCCCCGCTCATGGGGCCCGCGTACAGGGCGGCCAGCTCCTCCCCGGCCGCGGTCCCCGAGGTGAGGGCGGCCACGACGGGGAGGGACTTCTTGCGGGCGAGCAGATCGGCTCCGGCGGGCTTGCCCGTATGCCCCGGATCCCCCCAGATGCCGATCAGGTCGTCGATCAGCTGGAAGGCCAGGCCGGCCTCCCGCCCGAAGGCGTCCATCGCGTCGACCTCGTCCGGCGCGGCTCCCGCGTACAGCGCGCCGAGCGCGCAGGCGCAGCCCAGCAGGGCGCCGGTCTTGGCCGTGGCCATGGTCAGGCACTCGTCGAGCGAGACGTACGCGCGCTGCTCGAAGGCGCAGTCCGCCTGCTGTCCCGCGCACAGCTCGATGACACAGGTCGCGAGCCGGGCGCAGGCCGCCGCCGCGGCCGGATGCGGATCCTGTGCGAGCAGCCGCAGCGCCAGCGCCACCATGGCGTCGCCCGTGATGATCGCGTCCGCGCTTCCGAACACCGTCCAGGCCGTGGCCCTGCCGCGCCTGCGGGCGTCCTTGTCGATGACGTCGTCGTGCAGCAGCGTGAAGTTGTGCGCCAGTTCCACGGCCACCGCCGGCCGTACCGCGTCCTCGGCGCCGCCGTTCACGGCCTGGGCCGCGGCGAGCACCAGGGCGGGCCGGATGGCCTTGCCCGCGTGGCCCGCGGCGGGCGTGCCGTCCGCCTGCTCCCAGCCGAAGTGGTACATCGCCACGCGCCGCATCGATCCGGGCAGGCTCTCCACCGCCCGGCGCAGCTCCGGGTCAACCGTTTCTCTCGTCCGTTCGAGGAGGGCCGCGGCCTCCTGGCCCTCGCCGGTGGTGATCGCCTCAGTGGTCGCCATGGCGTTTCCCCGATGCTTCCGCATGCTGCCGCACGCTCCCGATGTCCTTCGGCCGGCGGGCTCAGTGCCAGCGGCCGATTTCGACGTTCTCCAGTACGCCGAGCGCGTCGGGCACCAGGACCGCGGCGGAGAAGTAGGCGGTGACCAGGTACGAGATGATCGCCTGCTCGCTGATCCCCATGAAGCGGACCGACAGGCTCGGCTCGATCTCGTCCGGGATGCCGGGCTGGTGCAGCCCGATCACACCCTGCTCGTCCTCGCCGGTACGCATGCAGAGGATGGAGGTGGTCCGGGCGTCACTGATCGGGATCTTGTTGCTCGGGAAGATCGGCACCCCGCGCCAGGACGGCACCCGGTGGCCGCCGAAGTCCACCGACTCCGGGTACAGCCCGCGCCGGTTGCACTCGCGGCCGAAGGCGGCGATCGCCTTGGGGTGCGCGAGGAAGAACTTAGAGCCGCGCCGCATGCTGAGCAGCTGGTCCATGTCGTCCGGGCCGGGCACGCCGTCGTGCGGCTGGATGCGCTGGTCGTATTCGGCGTTGTGGAGGAGCCCGAATCCGGGGTTGTTGAGCATCTCGTGCTCCTGGCGCTCGCGGAGCGCCTCGACCGTGAGCCGCAACTGCTGCTCGGTCTGGTTCATCGGCTGGTTGTACAGGTCGGCGACGCGCGTGTGCACCCGCAGGACCGTTTGTGCAATGGAGAGCTCGTACTCGCGCGGTCGGGCCTCGTAGTCCACGAAGGTGCCGGGGAGGACGGCCTCGCCCTGGTGGCCGGCGGAGAGGTCGATCGCGGCTTCGCCGTACTTGTTGGTGCGCTGGGCGGGCAGCGACCGTACGCGTTCCACGTGCTGGCGCAGCGAGTCGACCCGGTCCGCGAGCAGTTGGAAGTCCTGGCGCGACAGCACGAGCGCGGTGCCGGAGGTCGCGGCGCGGGCGGTGTACTCCCAGATCGCCTCCTCGTCGACGAGGGAGTCCTCGCCGAAGTAGGCGCCGTCGGCGACGGTCCGCAGGACGGCGTCGTCGCCGTAGGGTCCCGGGCCGACGTGGTCGATGCGGCCGTGGGCGAGCAGGAAGACCTGGTCGGAGGCGTTGCCGAAGGAGGTCAGCTCCTGGCCGGCCTCGAAGTCGACCTGCCGGCAGCGCTGGGAGAGCTCCCCGAGGACCTCCATGTCCTCGTACTCGCGCAGCAGCGGCAGTTCACCGAGCTCCGCCGGGATCACCTGGACCTGGGTCCCGGTCTTGATGAATTCCACGCGCCCGTCGCCGACCGAGTAGGTCAGTCGGCGGTTCACGCGGTAGGTACCGCCCTGCACGGACACCCACGGGAGCATCTTCAGGAGCCACCGGGAGGTGATCTCCTGCATCTGCGGGGCGGACTTGGTCGTGGTTGCCAAGTTCCGGGCGGCCGATGTCCCCAGACTGCGCCGCGGTGCCTGGTTCTCGGTTTCGGTTTCGGAACTTGCCTGGACCGACATGTATTTGCCTTTCGATCACTCCATGAATCTGCGGGACCAGCCTTCCAGTACGGAACGCGGTGGAACCATTACACAAAAGGATGGGACTACTCCGTCCGAGGAAGGGGCAATCTGTGGGGTTCAGCCCGCCCGCCGGGCGCCCCTGCCGACCCGCGGCTTTCGGCCACCCTGGGTTGATCGGCACGGGGCTGCCCGCTTTCCACGAGAGCGGGACGTGAGGCCTGGCGGCCACCGCGACGCGGCCGTCCCTCCCCTGCATTTCAGGCCCGGCCGGGCCCGGGGCGACCGGCGCTGACCGGAGGCCGGATGGCCGGTTACCACCGGCCGCCGCGCTGCCCGAACTCAACCTGACGGGAAGATCGAACGGAAGTTCGCATCGCGCCGGCTCTCTGCTGTGCTTGCAGATCCCCGCCTTCCACAGCCGCGTTGTCCCAGATGCCCCTTACGCGAGGAGTCCCCCATGCTCTCCGAGAAGTCCACCGCGACCGTACGAGCCACCCTGCCCGCCATCGGGGCGGCCATCGGCGACATCACGGAGCTCTTCTACGCGAAGCTGTTCGCGGCCCACCCGGAGCTGCTGCGCGACCTCTTCAACCGGGGCAACCAGAACGCCGGACTCCAGAAGCAGGCCCTAGCCGGTTCCATCGCGGCCTTCGCGACCCACCTCGTCGAGCACCCGGACACCCGTCCCGACGTGATGCTCGGCCGCATCGCCCACAAGCACGCCTCGCTCGGCGTCACCCGCGATCAGTACCCCGTCGTCCACCGGTACCTCTTCGAGGCCATCGCCGAGATACTCGGCGAGGCCGTCACCCCCGAGGTCGCGCAGGCCTGGGACGAGGTCTACTGGCTGATGGCCCATGCCCTGGCCACCATCGAGGAGCGCCTCTACGCCGAGCGGCAGGTCATCGCCGGCGACGTGTGGCGGGAGTGGACGGTCACGGGACGCGTCGAGGAGACGCCCGACTGCACGACCTTCCGGATCGCCCCCGCCGACGGCGCCCCCGCGCCCGGCTGCAAGCCCGGCCAGTACGTCTCGGTCCAGGTGGAGCTCCCGGACGGCGCCCGCCAGATCCGTCAGTACAGCCTCATCACCTCCCCCGGCTCCCCGGTCCGCGCGATCACCGTCAAGCGGGTCCACGGCCCGGCCGCCGCGGGGCCCGAGGGCGAGGTCTCCAACCACCTTCACGCCAACGTCGCGGCGGGGGACCGGATCCGCGTCTCCGCCCCCTACGGCGACCTGGTCCTGCGGGATTCGGACACCCCGGTCCTGCTCGCCTCGGCGGGCATCGGCTGCACCCCGATGCTCGCGATGCTGGAGCACCTGGCCGACATCGGGCACACGGCCCCGGTGACCGTCCTGCACGCCGACCGCTCCCCCGGTGACCACCCCCTGCGGGCCGACCACCGGGCCCTGACCTACAAGCTCCCCGACGCCTCGGCCGCCTTCTGGTACGAGGAGGCGGCGGAGCCGGGCGACCGCGAGGGCCGTCTCGACCTCTCGGACGTCCCGGTGCTCCCCGGCACCACGGCGTACCTGTGCGGGCCGCTTCCCTTCATGAGGTCCGTGCGCGAGCAGCTCATCGCCAAGGGCGTAGCGGCCGCCGACATCCACTACGAGGTGTTCGGCCCCGACCTGTGGCTCGCCCCGGCGTGACGTGACAGGACCTGATGGGACGTGACGGGACGGGACCTGAGCTCCGGCTGTTGCGTCTGAGCCGATCCGGCCGCTGTCCGGATCGGCTCGCTTGGTGTACGAACGCACTAGCCGCGGAAGGAGTGCCTCCGCTACACCCGTGGGAGAACAGGGCGGTCACGCGAGGTGACCGCCGAGCCACCGTGAAGGAGGCGGTCATGGCCGCACCCATGTCCGCGAACCGGTTCATCGACGCCTTGCGGAAGGAGGGCCTGACCGTCGTGGAGGTCGGCGCCTGGCGCACCCACAACCGCAACCACAAGGGCCCCTGGGGGCCGGTGCACGGGGTGATGATCCACCACACCGTGACGAGCGGCACCGCCCGCACCGTCCAGCTCTGCCGCGAGGGCCACGACCGCCTCCCCGGCCCCCTGTGCCACGGGGTCATCGCCAAGGACGGCCGCGTCCACCTGGTCGGCTACGGCCGCGCCAACCACGCCGGCTCCGGCGACTCGGACGTCCTGGCGGCGGTGATCGCGGAACGGCGGCTCCCGCCGGACAACCAGACGGACACCGACGGCAACCGGCACTTCTACGGCTTCGAGTGCGAGAACCTCGGCGACGGCGAGGACCCCTGGCCGGCGGTCCAGCTGGACGCGATCAGCCGCGCGGCAGCCGCCGTCTGCCGCGTCCACGCCTGGACCGCACGCTCGGTGATCGGCCACCTGGAATGGCAGCCGGGCAAGATCGACCCCAGAGGCTTCACGATGGCCTCGCTCCGCGACCGAGTCGCGGAACGCCTGAAGTAACGCCCCCCCGAAAGCACAGGACGCCCGTCGCCTCCGAGAACCACCGGCGCGGGGGGGGGGCAGCCGGGGCGGGGGGCAGCCGGGGCGGGGCGGGCTCCGCCGGGGACAATGGACGGGTGAGCCACCCCGAGACCGACGCCGAGGCACTGCGGGCGCGTCCGCCGTCCCCGGTGCAGGAGGTCCGCGATGAGCGGTTCGCCGCGGGCGGGGTGCGGTTGCTGCTCAAGCGGGACGATCTCGTCCATCCGGAGCTGCCCGGCAACAAGTGGCGCAAGCTCGCACCGAATCTGCGGGCCGCGGTGGCGGCCGGGCACCGGAGCCTGGTGACCTTCGGCGGGGCGTATTCGAACCACCTGCGCGCCACCGCCGCGGCCGGGCGGCTACTGGGGCTGGAGACCATCGGACTGGTGCGCGGCGACGAACTGGCCGGCCGCCCGCTCAACGCCTCCCTCGCCCGGTGCGCCGCGGACGGCATGCGCCTGCACTTCGTCTGCCGCGCCGACTACCGCCGCAAGGCCGAGCCGCAGACGCTGGCCCGGCTGCTGGAGGGGGCCGGCGCGCAGGGGGCGTACGCCGTCCCGGAGGGCGGCAGCAACAGCCTCGCGCTGCGGGGCTGCGCCGAGCTGGGCCGCGAGCTGCGCGCCGCGGCCGACGTGGTCGCGGTGGCCTGCGGGACGGGCGGCACCCTGGCGGGACTGGCGGCCGGGCTGGCTCCGGGGCAGCGGGCGCTCGGCGTACCGGTGCTGGCGGGCGGTTTCCTGGCCGCGGAGATACGTTCCCTCCAGCTCGCCGCTTTCGGCGGCCCGGCGGGCGACTGGGCCCTGGCCGAGGGCTACCACCACGGCGGCTACGGCCGTGTCCCGCCGGCCCTCGACCGCTTCGCCGCCGACTTCGAGGCCCGCCACGGGCTCCCGGTCGAGCGCCTCTACGTCGCCAAGCTGCTCTGGGCCCTGACCGACCTCACCGCCTCCGGCGCCTTCCCCCGGGGCACCACCCTGGCCGCGGTCATCACCGGCCGGCCGTAGCCCCCTGCCGGCCGGGACCCCGACTCCGCCCTCCACCGGGCGGGAGCGGAAGAGGGCCCGCAGCCGGCCGGAGTCAGCCGGCGCCGCCCGACCGCGGCCACCGCCGCACCGCCGACCCCGGTCGCGACGGGCGCTGCGGCGCGCGGGCGACAGCGGACGCGGAAACCAGGGCCCGCCCGGTACGGGAAACCCGCCGCGGCCCGGGCACCATCCACCGGGCCACAACCGCACCGCTCCCCGCCTGGGGTCAGGCCGCCTCGCGGTAGGCCGCCGCCTCCTCCAGGTCCAGCCTGCGCAGCAGCGCCCGCAGCATTTCGTCGTCGATGCGGCGGCGGTCGCGCAGCGAGACGAAGACCTCCCGCTCAGCGGCGATCATCTCGCGTGCCAGGCGCCGGTAGACGTCGTCCGCCGACTCTCCGGTGATCGCGTCGACCTCGCCCAGCCGCTCCCACACCGCGTTGCGGCGCCGCTCCAGCACGGTGCGGAGCCGGTTCGCCAGCGGCGGCGGCAGGCTGTTGCCCGGCTGCTCCAGCAGCTCCGTCAGCCGGTCCTCCGCCGCCCGTGAGGCCTCGCTCTGCGCCTGCGCCTCCGCCAGGGTCTCGGTGTGCGGATCGCGTGGCGGCAGCTTCAGCAGCCGGATCAGCGGTGGCAGCGTCAGGCCCTGCAGCACCAGGGTCCCGATGACCGTGGTGAAGGTCAGGAAGAGGATGAGGTCCCGGTGCGGCACGGACATGGGCACGGAGAACGCCATGGCGAGCGAGACCACGCCGCGCATCCCCGCCCAGCCGACGATCACCGGCGCCTTCCAGGTGGTGTCGGGCTCCCGGGTGCGGATCCGGGCCGACAGCCGGCGCGGGACGAAGGTCGCCGGGAACACCCACACGAAGCGCGCCACCACCACCGCGAGGAAGACGGCGGTCGCGTACCAGGCCGCGTGCAGCCCCTCGTACTCGCCCAAGCCCTTGAGGACGAGCGGCAGCTGAAGCCCGATCAGGGCGAAGACCACGGACTCCAGGACGAAGGCGACCACCCTCCACACCGCCTCCTCCTGGAGCCGGGTGGCGAAGTCGACCTGCCAGTTCCGGTGCCCGAGGTACAGGGCGACGACGACCACGGCGAGCACACCGGAGGCGTGCACCCGTTCGGCCGCCGCGTACGCCACGAAGGGGATCATCAGCGACAGGGTGTTCTGGAGCAGGGGCTCCCGCAGCCGCTTGCGCAGCTGGTGGATCGGGACCATCAGCAGCAGGCCCACGCCGACCCCGCCCACCGAGGCCAGCAGGAACTCCGCGATCCCGCCCGCCCAGCCCGAGCCGACCCCGACCGCCGCCGCCAGTGCCACCTTGTACGCGGTGATGGCGGTGGCGTCATTCACCAGGGACTCGCCCTGCAGGATGGTAGTCATACGGCTCGGCAGGCCGAGTTTGCGGGCGATGGCGGTGGCCGCGACCGCGTCGGGCGGCGCGATCACCGCGCCCAGCACCAGCGCCACGGGCAGGGACAGCCCCGGCACCACCAGGTACGCCGCGTAGCCGACGGCGAGCGTCGCGAAGAGCACGTACCCCACCGACAGCATCGCGATGGGCCGGACGTTCGCCCGCAGGTCCAGGTACGAGCTGTCCACGGCGGCCGTGTGCAGCAGGGGCGGGAGCAGCAGCGGCAGCACGATGTGCGGGTCGAGGGCGTAGGAGGGCACGCCCGGGACGTACGCAGCGATCAGTCCGGCCGCGACCAGCAGCAGGGGCGCGGGCACGGGTGTCCGGCGGGCCAGCCCCGCGACGGCCGCGCTGCCCGCCACCAGCGCCACCAGCGGCAATACGTCCATCGAAGACCAATCCTCACCCGTCGTCGGCCCGCGTCCTCACCCGTCGTCGGCCCGCGCCCGCGTCGTACGCTGGCCATCATGAGCGAGTGCGTCCACGTTCCCGAACTGCCGCGCCCCGAGCCGGTGCCGCTTGCCCAGAGCTGCCCGGAATGTCTGGCGACCGGCAGCCATCCCGTACAGCTGCGGATGTGCCTGTGGTGCGGGTACGTGGGGTGCTGCGACTCCTCGCCGCACCGCCACGCCACGCAGCACTACCACGACACCGGCCATCCGGTGATGCGCAGCTTCGAACCGGGCGAGACCTGGCGGTGGTGTTTTGTCGACGGTTCGATCGTCTGAGGCGGGGTAGGTCAACCCTCCGCCGGTTCCCCCTCATTTGGCCCTTGCAGACCCCTAGCCACTGTCCGTACCCGTGGGCTTACCATCAGTCACGGGGCGCCGCACGGCTGACGGGCCGCCCCCGTGGGCTTCAAGAGGGGTGCCGCGACACGATCGCCCGGATCGCGATAGCGTCACCGGCGAACAGAGCTCGTACCACCTTGGAGGTGAGGGTGTCCCAGATCGCAGGCGAGCCCGGGACCCAGGACTTCGTGGAAGTCCGGCTGCCCGCTGAGGGTGCCTACCTGTCGGTGCTGCGGACGGCCACGGCCGGCCTCGCGGCACGTTTGGACTTCACCCTCGACGAGATCGAGGACCTGCGCATCGCGGTGGACGAGGCTTGCGCGATCCTGCTCCAGCAGGCCGTGCCCGGCTCCGTCCTCAGCTGCGTCTTCCGGCTGGTGGACGATTCGCTGGAGGTGACCGTCTCGGCGCCGACCACGGACGGGCGCGCGCCGGAGCGCGACACGTTCGCCTGGACCGTCCTGTCGGCGCTGGCCGGCAAGGTCGAGGCCACGGTCGAGGAGGACCGGACGGTGAGCATCAGCCTTTACAAACAGCGCGGCGTGGGGCCAGGCCCGGCGTGAGCGGCGGGGAGGTCCCGGTGCGGGGTGGGGATCGGCCCCGGGTACGGCACGAGGTCGACGGCGGCATCCCGGAGCAGCACCAGGCCCGGCCGCACCCGGCTGACGCGGATGCGGAAGACGGCTTTTTGGACTCGGCGGAGCGACGGGCGGGCCCTATGAGCGAGAACCAGCACGACGGACCACAGCCACCTCAGGGCGCGGCAGCGGCCCCGGCGGCCCCTGCGGAACCGATGGTCCAGTCGGCACCGGTGTTCCCGGTGACGGCGGCGCTGCCGGATCCGCGCGACCGCAGTGGCGCGCGGTCCCTGTTCATCGAGCTGCGGGCGATGCCCGAGGGCTCGTTGGAGCGGGCGGAGCTGCGCAACCGCCTGGTCCGGATGCACCTGCCGCTGGTCGAGCACCTGGCACGGCGGTTCCGCAACCGCGGAGAGCCGCTGGACGACCTGACGCAGGTCGCCACGATCGGCCTCATCAAGTCCGTGGACCGGTTCGACCCGGACCGCGGGGTCGAGTTCTCCACGTACGCCACGCCCACGGTGGTCGGTGAGATCAAGCGCCACTTCCGTGACAAGGGCTGGGCGGTACGGGTGCCGCGCCGCCTCCAGGAGCTGCGGCTGTCCCTGACGACGGCCACGGCGGAGCTGTCCCAGCAGCACGGCCGCTCCCCGACGGTCCACGAACTGGCCGAGCGGCTGGGGATCTCCGAGGAGGAGGTCTTGGAGGGGCTGGAATCGGCCAATGCCTACAGCACCCTCTCGCTGGACGTCCCCGACACCGACGACGAGTCGCCGGCGGTCGCGGACACCCTGGGCGCGGAGGACGAGGCCCTGGAGGGCGTCGAGTACCGGGAGTCGCTCAAACCGCTACTGGAGGGGCTGCCGCCACGGGAGAAGCGGATCTTGCTGCTGCGCTTCTTCGGCAACATGACGCAGTCGCAGATCGCCCAGGAGGTCGGCATCTCCCAGATGCACGTCTCCCGCCTGCTGGCCCGCACCCTGGCCCAGCTGCGCGAAAAGCTCCTGGTCGAGGAGTAGGTCCCGCGCAGGTACCGCGAGAGGGAACGTCCGGGTTATCGGGTCTGCTCGCCGGGCCCGATACCCAGGGCTTCGGTCGCCGCCGGGCTCAGGAGCAGGGCCACGACGGCCACCGCGGCCACCGCCAGCGCCACCGCGGCTGCGGTCATCGCGCCGCCCGCGGTCCAGAGCGTCCAGGCCACCGGCATCGCCATCAGCTGGGTGATCACCGCGGGGCCGCGGCTCCAGCGGCGGCCCAGGCGCAGCCCTCGGGCCGCGACCAGCGGCAGGGCGGCCAGCGCGAGCAGGGTGATCCCGCCGGTCTCGGCCTGCTGCGCGGAGTCGGGGTCCCCGGCGACGCCCACGAACAGCATGTAGACGCCGAGGCCCGCGAGCGCCAGGCCCTCCAGGGCGGTGAGCGCGGCGGCGGCGGTCAGCCGGCCGGGGAGAGCGGCGGCCGGGGCGGCGTCGGGGTCGGGGCCGGGGGCATTCGAGGGGGGCTTCGTACTCACCCCAGCAGGGTAGCCGCGGCGGCGCTGACGGATAGCGGACGGGCAGTAGGGTCGGCCCGCTCAGGGGTGGGTAGTGTGGCGCTCATGCGTGCACTTCTCGTGGCCAACCCAGCAGCGACGACCACCAGTGCGCGCACGCGCGACGTCCTGACCCACGCCCTGGCCAGCGAGATGAAGCTGGAGGCGGTGACCACCGAGTACCGGGGTCACGCCCGGGACCTGGGCCGCCGGGCCGCGCGGGAGGGCCTGGACCTCGTCGTGGCCCTGGGCGGCGACGGCACCGTCAACGAGGTCGTCAACGGGCTGCTGCACGACGGGCCCGATCCGGAGCGGCTGCCCAGGCTGGCGGTGGTTCCCGGCGGCTCCACCAATGTCTTCGCGCGGGCCCTCGGACTGCCCAACGACGCGGTCGAGGCGACGGGCGCCCTGCTGGACGCGCTGCGGGAGCGGCGCGAGCGGACGGTGGGCCTGGGTCTGGCGGCCGGTACCCCCGGCACGGAGGACGAAGCGGTTCCGGCGCGCTGGTTCACCTTCTGCGCGGGCTTCGGTTTCGACGCGGGTGTGGTGGGGCGGGTCGAACAGCAGCGGGAGCGGGGCAAGCGTTCGACGCACGCGCTGTACGTACGACAGCTGCTGCGCCAGTTCCTGGAGGAACCGAACCGCCGGCACGGCACGGTCACGCTGGAGCGGCCGGGCGCGGACCCGGTGACGAACCTGGTGCTGTCCATAGTCTGCAACACCTCGCCGTGGACGTACCTGGGCAACCGGCCGCTTTACGCGTCCCCACAGGCATCGTTCGATACCGCGCTTGACGTACTGGCATTGAACCGTTTGTCAACTTCGGCGGTCGCCCGATATGCCACACAGCTCCTGACCTCGACTCCTGAGCGTGGCCCACACGGCAAGCACGCAGTGTCTCTACACGATCTGACCGACTTCACCTTGCATTCCAAGGTTCCGCTGCCGTTCCAGATGGACGGAGACCACCTGGGCCTGCGGACCAGCGTTCAGTTCACAGGCGTACGCCGTGCACTGCGTGTGATTGTGTGAGTGGAAGGGTCGAAAGGCCTTTCACTCGAACGTTTACACGCCGGTCCACCCCTAGGAACTAGGGCTGTGACCTAGTAGACACCGACGAATCCAAAAAAACTTGCCGGAAGGGGTTGTATCCCCGTCCGAGGTTTGCGAATCTCTACATGGCGATCGGGACAGCCCGCAGCACCCGGCACCCACACAGACCGCCAGAACCCCTCCACGAATCAGGACCGCACCCGGGAAACTGGGCGTTCGCCCTTCCCTCACGGGGGGATTCGTGAAAGCGTTCACATTCACAAGCAACCAGCTGGTAATACAAGGAGATGGAGCAGCCATGGACTGGCGTCACAACGCCGTTTGCCGCGAGGAAGACCCGGAACTCTTCTTCCCCATCGGCAACACCGGTCCTGCGCTGCTGCAGATCGAGGAAGCCAAGGCCGTCTGCCGCCGCTGCCCCGTCATGGAGCAGTGCCTGCAGTGGGCGCTTGAGTCCGGCCAGGACTCGGGTGTCTGGGGCGGTCTCAGCGAGGACGAGCGCCGCGCGATGAAGCGCCGCGCCGCCCGCAACCGGGCGCGCAACGCCAGCGCCTGACAACGACTTTCGAGCCTCGACGCAGCGCGCAGTACCCCAGAGAAGCGCCTGGCAATGTGCTCTTGAACCCCGGTCCGGGGATCGCCCCCAGCTCACGCTGGAGGCGCCCCGGGTCCGGGGTTCAGTGCTGTCCGGTCGGGGTCCGGTGCTGTCCGGTCACGCTGGGTGACGGGCCGGGGCCCAGCCTGGCGTCCCGGCACCCCCGCACCCGCTTCCCGGCTACTTCTGGGGGCTGGACGGAACGTCGAGGACGACCTTGGTTCCGCGCGGCTCCATCCGCACCATGTCGAAGGTGCCGCCGAGCTCGCCTTCCACGAGGGTCCGTACGATCTGCAGCCCGAGATTGCCGGCCCGCTGCGGATCGAATCCCTCGGGCAGACCGCTCCCGTCGTCCAGCACCGTGATCAGCAGGCGGGCATCGGCGCGGCCGCTGCCGGTGCGCGTGGCGTAGACCTCGACCGTGCCGCCCTCCCCCTGGGTGAAGGCGTGCTCCAGGGCGTTCTGCAGGACTTCGGTCAGGACCATCGACAGCGGGGTGGCGACCTCGGCGTCCAGGATGCCGAACCGGCCGGTGCGGCGGCAGTCGACCTTGCCCGGCGAGATCTCCGAGACCATCGCGATCACCCGGTCGGCGATCTCGTCGAACTCGACCCGCTCGTCCAGGTTCTGAGACAGCGTCTCGTGCACGATGGCGATCGAACCGACCCGGCGGACGGCCTCGTTGAGTGCCTCGCGGCCGTTCTCGGAATCCATCCGGCGGGCCTGGAGCCGCAAGAGCGCGGCCACGGTCTGGAGGTTGTTCTTCACCCGGTGGTGGATCTCCCGGATGGTCGCGTCCTTGGTGATCAACTCCCGTTCGCGACGGCGCAGTTCGGTGACGTCGCGGCACAGCACGAGGGAACCGATCCGGGTCCCCTTCGGCTTGAGGGGAATGGCGCGCAGCTGGATGACTCCGCCGTTGCCCTCGACCTCCGTCTCGCGGGGGGCCCAGCCACTGGCGAGTTTGACCAGGGCCTCGTCGACCGGGCCGCGGGAGGGGGCCAGTTCGGTGGTGGTGTCGCCCAGGTGCTGGCCCACCAGGTCGGAGGCGAGGCCCAGCCGGTGGTACGCGGAAAGCGCGTTGGGCGAGGCGTACGTCACCACGCCTTCGGCATCGAGCCGGATCAGGCCGTCCCCGACGCGCGGCGAGGCGTCCATGTCGACCTGCTGGCCGGGGAAGGGGAAGGAACCCGCCGCGATCATCTGGGCGAGGTCGGAGGCGGACTGGAGGTAGGTCAGCTCCAGCCGGCTCGGTGTCCGCACGGTCAGCAGGTTGGTGTTGCGGGCGATGACGCCCAGGACCCGTCCCTCGCGGCGCACGGGGATCGACTCGACGCGGACGGGGACCTCCTCGCGCCACTCCGGGTCCCCCTCGCGTACGATCCGGCCCTCGTCCAGGGCGGCGTCGAGCAGCGGGCGGCGGCCGCGCGGAATCAGGTGGCCGACCATGTCGTCCTGGTAGGAGGTGGGCCCGGTGTTGGGCCGCATCTGCGCGACCGAGACGTACCGGGAGCCGTCCAGGGTGGGCACCCACAGCACGAGGTCGGCGAAGGAGAGGTCGGAGAGCAGCTGCCACTCCGAGACCAGCAGGTGCAGCCACTCCAGGTCGGTTTCACTGAGAGCGGTGTGCTGGCGTACGAGGTCGTTCATGGAGGGCACGTGGCGAGCGTACCCCGGGTACGGCTCATCACTTTGCGCACCGGGGTACTCAGGAGTATCCAGGAGGGCCGATGGCCGCGTACTGTTGGAGGAAGTGACGGGACCGCAGTGTCCCTCATGGATGGACAGAACAGATTGGTCTAGTCCAGAATTGACTTAAGCTTCCGCCCTCCCCGCACAGGAGGACGGATCGAGGAAGCCGCGCGCTCTGCCCTGACCGCGCAGGCCCCTCCCACCGGCCGCCGGGAACCGCACACCCGTCGGCCGTAAGTACTCCGGGCTACGGTGCCGGGCGGGCTGAGGGTCCCGTCCTGCACCGTGGCCCAGAGGAATTTTCGGGGCGGAATTTTGGGCGGAGCCACCGGGCCGGATCTGCCCGAGCGGAGCCCTCGCGGCATTCCCCGGCGGTCTTGTGGGCCTTCAAGAATGGCCACCCCCTGGCTGACTGCCTGGCGCCGCCCGAACCCCATGCCGCGACCCCCGCACATCTCCCGCCTACGGGCCGGAACGGCCGCCCCGACGGGAGGCCGGGCGCCGGAAAACGGATCACCATGGACAGGGGAGAGACCCCCGCCCACAGACAAGGGCTCTGCTAGATTGGTCTATACCACAACGCCCTCTCAGATCGGCAGGCCCCCGTGGAAGTTGTCATCGTCCCGGACGCCAAGGCAGGCGGCGAGCTCATCGCGGAGGCCATGGCCGCCCTGGTCCGCCGCAAGCCCGACGCCCTGCTCGGCGTGGCGACCGGCTCTACCCCGCTGCCCGTCTACGAGGCCCTCGCCGCCAAGGTCAGGTCCGGCCAGGTGGACGCCTCCCGGGCCCGGATATGCCAGCTGGACGAGTACGTCGGCCTGCCGCCCGGCCACCCCGAGTCCTACCGCGCCGTCGTCCTGCGCGAGGTCGTCGAGCCCCTCGGCCTCTCCGAGGCCTCCTTCATCGGCCCGGACGGCTGCGCCGAGGACATCGTGGGCGCGTGCGAGGCGTACGACCAGGCCCTCGCCATGGCCGGCGGCGTCGACCTCCAGCTGCTGGGCATCGGTACGGACGGCCACATCGGCTTCAACGAGCCCTGCTCCTCCCTCGCCTCCCGCACCCGCATCAAGACGCTGACGCAGCGGACCCGCGTGGACAACGCGCGCTTCTTCGACAACGACATGGACCAGGTTCCGCACCACGTCATCACCCAGGGCATCGGCACCATCCTCGACGCCCGCCACCTGGTCCTGCTGGCCACCGGCGAGGGCAAGGCCGATGCCGTCGCGCAGACCGTCGAGGGCCCGCTGTCCGCCCTGGTGCCTGCCTCCGCGCTGCAACTGCACCCGCACGCGACCGTGGTCGTGGACGAGGCGGCCGCCTCGAAGCTGAAGCTGGCCGACTACTTCCGCCACACCTACGCCAACAAGCCGGCCTGGCAGGGCCTGTAGGCCCTCACCCCGTACGGCGAAAGGCCGGGCGCTCCCCCGCTGGGGAGGCCCGGCCTCTCGCATGTCCGCGCCGGGCGGAGCCGGTGGACGGCGGCCCGGGGCTCACACCCCGGCGATGACCTCCGCCGCCGCCCGGCCGCACACGCGGGACGCGCCGTGCGTCGCGATGTGCAACGCCCCCCGCGGCTCCGCGCGCGGCAGGCCCATCTCGACCACGACCGTGTCCGGCCGGGCCGAGACCAAGGCCGCCAGGGCCCGCGTCATCCAGGGGTGCCGGTGCGCGTCGCGTACCACCGCGACGACGGTACGGTCCCCCGCGGCCGCCAGGATGTCCGCGGCCGAGGCGCCCTCGGGGTAATCGCCCGCGGTGGTGCCGGGCACCAGCGCGGCCAGTTCACCGGCCACGCCCCAGGGGGTCTCGTCGCCCACCGCGATGTTCGCGACCGGGGTCAGGGTGGCCACGTACGGGCGGGGGACCGGCGACGCGGTGCCGGTCACGGCCACCGCGCGGCGGGCCGCCGTCAGCCCGATGCCGCCGGCGCCGCCCGCCCCCGCCGAAGCGTCCGGCAGCGGCCGGCGGGCCCGGCCGGCCCGGTGGGTCCACTCGGCCAGCGCCCGCACCCGGGCCGCCGCGTCGGCGAGCCGCTCCTCGGGGAGGGCGCCCTCGCGTACGGCCCCGACCAGCGCGTCGCGCAGCCGCACCACGGTGGCCTCGTCGGCGAGTCCGCCGCCGACGCAGATCGCGTCGGCGCCGGCCGCGATGGCCAGGACCGAGCCGCGCTCGATGCCGTACGTTCCGGCGATGGCGTTCATCTCCATGCCGTCGGTGACGATCAGGCCCTGGTAGCCGAGCTCCTCGCGCAGCAGACCGGTCAGGATCCGCGGGCTGAGGGTGGCCGGCCGGGTCGCATCGAGGGCGGGCACCAGGATGTGCGCGCTCATCACGGCCTTGGTGCCGGCCTCGATGGCCGCCTTGAAGGGGATGAACTCGCGGGCGCGGAGCGTCTCCAGGTCCACGTCGATGCGCGGCATCGCGTGGTGCGAGTCCACGTTGGTGTCGCCGTGGCCCGGGAAGTGCTTGGTGCACGCCGCGACGCCGGCTGCCTGGAGGCCTTCGACGTACGCGGCGGTGTGCCGGGCGGCGAGGCGGGTGTCCGCGCCGAAGGACCGTACGCCGATCACCGGATTGTCCGGGTTGGAATTGACGTCCGCGGACGGGGCCCAGTTGAGGTTGACCCCGCAGTCGGCGAGGCGCCGGCCCAGCTCGCGGGCGACGTCCCGGGTCAGGGCGGTGTCGTCGACGGCGCCCAGGGCGAGGTTGCCGGGGAAGGAGGAACCGCCCCGCACCTCCAGGCGGGTCACGTCGCCGCCCTCCTCGTCGATGGCGACCAGTACGTCGTCCCGCTCGGCGCGCAGCTGCGCGGTGAGCGCGGCGAGCTGCCCGGGGGAGGCGATGTTGCGGCCGAAGAGGCCGACGGCGGTGAGGCCTTCGCCGACCCGGCGCAGCAGCCAGGCGGGGGCGGTGGTGCCTTCGAAGCCGGGCTGGAGGACCGCGAGGGCGTCCCTGGTGAGGGTGTCGGTGCGGTGCGCAAGGACAGTCATGGCGGCCGTTATCCCTTCACGGCGCCGGCGGTCATGCCGCCGACGGCCTTGCGCTGGAGGAAGATGAAGATCAGCAGGACCGGGAGCGCGAAGAGCGAGGACGCGGCCATGGTGGCGCCCCAGTCGTTGCCGAAGGCCGACATGAACTGGGTCAGCCAGAGCGGCAGGGTCTGCGCGGTCTTCTCCTTGTTCAGGATCAGGACCATCGCGAACTCGTTCCAGGCCGTGATGAAGCCGAAGAGCGAGGTGGACATCAGGCCGGGCGCCAGCAGGGGGAAGATCACCTTGCGGAAGGCCTGGCCGCGGGTGCAGCCGTCGATCTGGGCGGCCTCCTCCAGCGTCACCGGGACGGCGGCGATGAAGCCGCGCAGGGTCCATATGGTGAAGGGGAGGACCATCACGAAGTAGATGGCGGTGAGCAGCGGGAGGCTGTTCAGCATCTCGCCGTCGCGGGCGATCATGTACATCGCGATGACCATGACCTCCCACGGCGCCATCTGGGCCATCATCACGGCGAGGACGAGGCCCTTGCGGCCCTTGAACCTCATGCGGGCGATGGCGAAGCTCGCGGCGAGGGCGACGAGCAGGGCCAGCAGCACGGCGCCGACGGTGACCAGGACGCTGTTGGTGACGTACGTCCAGAAGTGGTCGACCCCGGTGGCCTTGGTGAAGTTGTCCAGGGTCGGGGTGAAGGCGAAGACGGGATCCTTGGCGAGGATCTCGCTCGACGGCTTGAGGGCCGAGGAGAACATCCAGTACACGGGGAAGACGAAGAGGACGGCCAAGAGGAGCGCGCCGAGGTTCTTGGCGACCGCTGCGGGGCGGACGGGCCGGCGGGTGCGCAGCCGCTGCGCGGGCTTCGAGGACGGGGCGGGCGGCGCGGGCGGCGCTGCCTTCGGGGCGGTGCTCGTGCTCACTGCTCCTCCTCCTGCTTCAGGATCAGGCGGAAGTAGAAGGACATGACGATCACGAGGATGAGGATCGTCAGGACGGAGATGGCGGCGGCGAGGCCGTAGTGGGCCTGGCTCTGGCCCTCGACGTACGCGAACACCGGCAGGATCTCGGAGGCGCGGTCGGGGCCGCCCTTGTTCATCGCGTAGACCTGGGTGAAGGCCTTGAAGACCCAGATCACCTCAAGGAAGGTGGTGACGAGGAAGAAGGGCTTCAGGCTGGGGAAGACGACCTTCCAGAAGGTCTGCCAGCCGTTGGCCCCGTCCATCCGGGCGGCCTCGTACAGCTCGGCGCCGACCGTGGTGAGGCCGGCGTACATGTTGAGGGCGACGAAGGGGATGGAGCCCCAGGTCACCAGGACCGTGACGATCGTCAGGGTGGAGAGGCCGGTCTCGAACCAGTTGTGCTGCTCGTAGCCGGTGAAACCGGCGGTGCGCATCACCCAGTTCATGACGCCGAACTGCTCGTCGAACAGCCAGTGGAAGACCTGCACCGAGGCGACGATCGGCATGGCCCAGGCCATCACGAGCGCCATGGACAGGACCAGGCGCATCCACGTGCCGAGCCGGTTCAGCAGGATGCCGATCAGGCTGCCCAGCACCATGATCAGCGCGACGTTGGCCAGGGTGAAGGCGAAGCTGCGGACGACGACGGTCCAGAAGTCCGGATCCCCCAGCAGCTGGGTGTAGTTGCCGAATCCCGCGAAGGGGTACTTCCGCTGGATGAACTCGATCTTGTTGATGTCCTGGAAGGACAGGATCACGTTTTTGATCAGCGGGTACAGCAGCAGGACCGCGAGGCTGAGCACCGCGGGCCCGACCAGCAGGTAGGGCAGCCACCCCGAGGGGAGCGGCCTTCTGCCGCCGCGAGGAGACGTACGGCCCCGCTCGGGGCCGGTCGCGGAGGCGGGCTCCTTCGTCGGGGGCCGTCCGGCGGACTGGTGTGGTGCGTCCTGTGGAGCGCGGGTCGTCGCTCCCTGGGAGTGCACGGTCATGGCTTGGCTTCCTCGCGGTTGACTGTGGAGTCAAATGCGCGACCGGGGGCGCGGCAGGCGTCCGGGTGCCTGCCGCACCCCCCGGTGCGTTCACACTGCTGGGTCGTGCGGGTACTGCGGTGTGCGGTTCCCCGCACCGTGCTGACCCGGGGCGTGCTCCCCCGGGGCGTGCTCCCCCGGGGCGGGGTTACTTGTTGATGCGGTTCGCGATTTCCTTGTCCGCGTCCGCGCCCGCCTTGGCGGCGTCCTCACCCTTCAGGACCTTGGTCATGAACTCCTTGATGGGGTTCGGCTCGGTCTCGACGTTCGCCCAGCCCGCGGTGACGGGGGTGATCCTGCCGTTGACCCCGGCCTTGCCCATGGCCTCGGCGAACGAGCCCGCGGCGGGGGTGAAGTTGGCACCCGCCTGGTTCGGGAGCAGCGCGCCCTTGGTCTCGGCGGCGTACTTGGTCATCTGGTCCTTGCCGGCGGCGAGGGCCAGCCACTCCTTGGCGAGCTCCTTGTTCTTGGAGCGCTCGGCGACCGCGAGGTTCGAGCCGCCGAGGAAGACGGTGCTGGTCTTGTCGGCCGTCTTACCCGGGATCGGGAAGTAGCCGAAGTCGGCTTCCTTGCCCGCGTCCTTCAGCGCCTTCTCCGCACCGCCGGCCTCCCAGCCGAGTCCGATCCAGGAGGCGACGCCGCCCTTGGGGATGACGTCGGTGGACTGCTGCGGGTTGGCCTCGTCCTTGTCCTTGGGGGCGGTGGAGAAGGACTGGAGCTTCTTGTAGAAGTCCATGGCGGAGGCGGCCTGCGGCGTGCCCAGCCCGCCCTTCCACTTGCCGCCGTCCTTGACGGCCAGGTCGCCGCCCTCGTCCCATATGAAGCCGGCGAGGACGTACCAGCTCTGGCCGGGCAGGTAGATCGGCTGCGAGGCCGGGTCGGCCGCCTTCAGCTTCTCCAGCCCGGCGATCCACTCGTCGCGGGTCTTCGGCGGGGTGACGCCGGCCTTCTCGAAGGCCTTCTTGTCGTAGATGACGACGCGGTTGGCGGCGTACCAGGGGGCGGAGTAGAGCTTGCCGTCGACCTCGGCCGAGGCGAGCATGCTCTTCTGCCAGGCGTCGGCACCGAGCTTGGCCTTGTCGCCGGTCAGGTCGGCGAGACCGCCGGTGACCGCGTAGCCGGCGGTCTGGGTGTTGCCGAGCTCAAGGACGTCGGGCGGGGTGTCCTCGGAGAGGGCGGTGGTGACCTTCTCCTGGATGCCGGTCCACTTCTGCTCCTCGACCTTGACCGTGACACCGGGGTGCTTGGCCGAGAACTCCTTGTTGACCTCGTCGATCCAGGCCTTGGGCGCGGAGCCGTCCATCACCCAGACGGTGATCTCCTTGGCGCCGCCCGCGTCGGTCTTACCCTTGTCGTCGCCGCCGTTGCCGCACGCCGCGACTGCGGCCATCATGCCTGCGACACTGACCGCCGCGATGAGCTTGCGCTTCACGCCACCCTCCTCAGGGATGCTGCCTGCAACTTCCCTCGCCCACCGCGGTGACGTACGTACCAAGTACTGCCCGTGGGGCCGGGATCTGATCCATATTGGTTTAGACCAGTAACCGGAGCTTGGCCTAGACCTTTAGGGGTGTCAAGGGTCTAATGAGCGGGTGATCGGTCCGTTATCGGACCGACACCTGGGGAGAGAGAAGGCCTGTCCCCCCATACGTGTCACGATGTGACCGCACATATCGGAGGAGCCGGTGACGGCAGCGAAACTGGAGTCGGGAAGGCGGGCGGCGATGGCCACCGAAGGGGCGATCACGGAGCCGGAAGGCGGGCCAGCCACCCGCACGGCGCGTGTACCCAAGTACTACCGACTCAAGCGGCACTTGCTCGACATGACCGAGACGCTGCCGCCCGGCACGCCCGTCCCCCCGGAGCGCACGCTCGCTGCCGAATTCGACACCTCTCGGACCACCGTCCGCCAGGCACTCCAGGAGCTCGTCGTCGAGGGCCGGCTCGAACGGATCCAGGGCAAGGGCACCTTCGTCGCCAAGCCCAAGGTCTCGCAAGCGCTCCAACTGACCTCTTACACCGAGGACATGCGGGCCCAGGGGCTGGAACCGACGTCCCAGCTCCTGGACATCGGGTACGTGACGGCCGACGACACCCTCGCCGGACTGCTCAAGATCACCACGGGCGGACGCGTCCTGCGCATCGAGCGGCTGCGTCTGGCCAGCGGTGAGCCGATGGCCATCGAGACCACTCACCTCTCGGCGAAGCGCTTCCCCGCCCTGCGCCGCTCGCTCGTCAAGTACACCTCTCTCTACACCGCCCTCGCCGAGGTGTACAACGTCCACCTCGCCGAGGCCGAGGAGACCATCGAGACCTCGCTGGCGAGCCCGCGCGAAGCCGGTCTGCTCGGCACCGACGTGGGCCTGCCGATGCTGATGCTCTCGCGGCACTCCCTGGACGCCGACGGGGAACCGGTCGAGTGGGTGCGCTCGGTGTACCGGGGGGACCGCTACAAGTTCGTCGCCCGCCTCAAGCGCCCCGCCGTCTGATCCCGCCAACCGGCCCCCGGCGCCCGGCCTTCGCCCCGCCTCAGCCCGCCCGGCCCGCCCGCCCCGCGCCCCGCACCGCGCGGCCGGAGCCGGTCCCCCTACCGGAACCACGCATCGCAGTTTCGTACCGGTATACGGACGGGGGCTTACGTTCAGCGGGCAACCCCCCGTAGATTCCCTGCGCTTACGCAGGTGATCGACGAGGGGACGAGGACCATGCCGGAACCGGAAGCAACTGGAACAGAACGGGCCGCGGCGAGTCCGGGTACGGGCCCGGACTCGCCTTCCCCGCGCCCGTCGGGGAGGCTTTCCCCGCAGTCGGTCGCCGTGTGGGTGCTCGTGGGCCTCATCGGCGCCGCCGGCTGGGGCGTACTGGCCCTCTCGCGCGGCGAGGAGGTCTCGGCCGCCTGGCTGCTCGCCGCCGCGCTGGGCACGTACGCGATCGGCTACCGCTTCTACGCCCGCTTCATCGCGCACCGCGTCCTGAAGGTGGACCGCACCCGCGCCACCCCCGCGGAACGCCTCGACAACGGTGTCGACTTCCACCCCACCGACCGGCGGGTGCTCTTCGGCCACCACTTCGCCGCCGTCGCCGGCGCCGGCCCGCTCGTGGGCCCCGTGCTCGCCGCTCAGATGGGCTACCTGCCGGGCACCATCTGGATCGTCGTGGGCGTCATCTTCGCCGGCGCCGTCCAGGACATGGTCACGCTGTTCTTCTCCACCCGCCGCGACGGGCGTTCCCTCGGTCAGATGGCCCGTGACGAGATCGGACCCGTCGGCGGAGCCGCCGCCCTGATCGCCGTGTTCGCCATCATGATCATCCTGCTGGCGGTGCTGGCCCTGGTCATCGTCAACGCGCTGGCGCACTCCCCCTGGGGTGTCTTCTCC
The DNA here is from genome assembly GCF_053591375.1 of Streptomyces sp. NPDC003034. Lineage (NCBI taxonomy): Bacteria > Bacillati > Actinomycetota > Actinomycetes > Kitasatosporales > Streptomycetaceae > Streptomyces > Streptomyces sp. NPDC003034. The sequence continues at coordinate 67,706 of NZ_JBSFTS010000023.1, read as the reverse complement.
ATCGCGATGACCATCCCGATCGCCCTCTTCATGGGCTTCTACCTCCGCGTGCTGCGTCCCGGCCGGGTCACCGAGGTCTCGGCCATCGGCGTCGCGCTGCTGCTCCTCGCGATCGTGGCGGGCGGCTGGGTCGCCGAGTCCTCGCTGGCCGGCACCTTCACGCTGGAGAAGGAGACGCTGGTCATATGGATGATCGTGTACGGCTTCGTCGCGTCGGTGCTGCCGGTGTGGATGCTGCTCGCGCCCCGCGACTACCTCTCCACCTTCATGAAGGTCGGCACCATCGCGCTGCTCGCGGTGGGCGTGGTCGTCGCCATGCCGACCCTGAAGATGCCCGCGGTCACCGACTTCGCGACCCGCGGCGACGGCCCCGTCTTCGCGGGCTCCATGTTCCCCTTCGTCTTCATCACCATCGCCTGCGGAGCCCTGTCCGGCTTCCACTCGCTGGTCTCCTCGGGCACCACCCCGAAGATGATCCAGAAGGAGACCCAGGTCCGGGTCATCGGCTACGGCGCGATGCTGACCGAGTCCTTCGTCGCCGTCATGGCGATGATCGCCGCCTGCATCATCGAGCCCGGCCTGTTCTTCGCGGTCAACTCCCCCGGCGGCGTCGTCGGCACCACCGTCGAGAGCGCCTCGCAGGCGGTGACGAACTTCGGCTTCGCCATCAGCCCGGAGGCCCTCGCGCAGGCCGCGAAGGACATCGAGGAGACGAGCCTGCTCTCCCGTACGGGCGGCGCGCCGACCTTCGCACTCGGAATGGCGGAAATCTTTTCGGCCGTGATCGGCGGCGCCGGGATGAAGGCCTTCTGGTACCACTTCGCCATCATGTTCGAGGCCCTGTTCATCCTGACGACGGTCGACGCGGGCACCCGGGTCGGCCGGTTCATGCTCCAGGACACCCTGGGCAACGTGCACAAGTCCTTCAAGGACGTCAGCTGGAAGCCGGGCGTGTGGCTCGCGAGTGCCATCGTCGTCGGCGGCTGGGGTTACTTCCTGTGGGTCGGCGTCAAGGACCCGCTGGGTGGCATCAACCAGCTCTTCCCGCTGTTCGGCATCGCGAACCAGCTGCTCGCGGCGGTCGCCCTGGCCGTCTGCACCACGCTGCTGATCAAGTCGGGGCGCCTGAAGTGGGCCTGGGTGACGGGTGTTCCACTCGCGTGGGACGTGGCCGTCACCCTCACCGCCAGCTACCAGAAGATCTTCTCGCAGGACGTGCGGGTCGGCTTCTTCGCGCAGCGCGACAAGTACCAGGAGGGCATCGAGGCTGGCAAGGTCCTGGCGCCGGCGAAGACCATGGACGAGATGCACACCGTGGTCACCAACGCCACCGTGGACGGCGTGCTGTCGGTGCTGTTCGCGGTCCTGATCATCGTCGTGCTGGTGGAGGCGGCCCGGACCTGCTTCAAGGCCATCAGCGCTCCGGAGTCCGTGAAGCTCTCCGAGGCGCCGTGGACCGAGTCGAAGATCATCGCACCGGCGGGGCTGATCGCGACCGCCGAGGAGAAGGCGGAACTCGCCGCCGCGGGGCTCGACTCGAACGGCGGCCGCGTCAAGGAGCCCGCGGCGTCATGAGCCTGCGCGGCACGCTGGCGCGGGTGCGGTTCTACGTACGGGAGTTCTCGGGCGAGGCGGCCTACGACCGGTACGTCACCCACGCCCGCTCCCACGACCCGGACGCGGAGGTCATGACCCGCCGCGCCTTCGAACGCGCCCGCACGGACGCCCGCGAGGCGGACCCCCGCGAGGGCTTCCGCTGCTGCTGAACACGTACGGGGGGCCCGCCGTATTCGGCGGGCCCTTCCTCGCGTTCAGCGCACCCAGTCCTTGAGGGGCTCGGTCGGGAGGGTGATACCGACGGGCTCGGGAAGCTCGACGTCCTTGCCGAAGTGAACGGTGTGGACCATCTCGTACCGCCGCCCATTGGGCTCGCTGTGTACCACGACCTCGCACGCGTCCCGGTCGATCAGCAAGTAGACGGGGATAGCGGTTTCGGCATACGCGCGGGGCTTCTCGTTCCTGTCACGCGAATCCGTGTCGGAGTCGTACGAGGTGACCTCGACCACCATGAGAACAGGGGCGGGATCGGCCCACTCTCCCTGGCCGACAAACGCGTCATCCGGGGCCAAGCACCCGTCGGGCCGGACTCTGCCCGAGCGATATTCCTGGACCTTCAGCCCCCGCTCGACATGAAGCCACAGCTCCGGCCGGTGCTGCATGCACAGGCGGGCCAGCCACAGAACGATCCGGTCATGGTCCCCGTCCGGCACGGCCTTGGCCCCCAGCTTCCCGTCGATGAATTCCAGTCTCAGCCCCTCGATCTCGCGGGCGCCTATGCGCGCCAGGGCCTCGAACTCTTCGGGCAGCATCAGGGGACGGTCAGTCATCACGGTCATGCCTCGCTCGCCTTCCTCGACGGTGCTCTCTCCGACGATAGCGGAGAGGTACGCCACAGGGACGGCGCGTCGCACACGACACAACATGTGGGGGCTACCGCCGGGGGCCGCCCCCACATGTATGCTCAGGGCTGCTGTCGCCGCAGGGGAATCCGGTGCGAATCCGGAACTGTCCCGCAACGGTATGAAGTGCACTCGTTCGTGCACCGCAAGTCCGAGGACCTGCCGACAGCGCGCCCGGCTCGACCGAACCGGGTGCCGATACGTCCGGGCCTCGCGGTTGGGCCGGTGGACGCCGTGCGGTGTGCGCGTATCCGGCACGCCCGCATGCGCTGCGCCCCGCCCCGCCCCGCCGATGACCGGGCCGAGTGAGGGAGAGCTCCCCCGTGACCATCGCGCCCACCGCACCGCGCGCCGAGTCCGACCCGTCCGCGCCGCAAGGTCCCGGGGCCGCGCTGCTGCGCACCCTCACCGAGCTGACGGCCGACCTCCCCGACACCGACCCGGGCCGCGTCGCCGCCGCCGCGCTGCGGGGCCGCAGCTCCGTCGCCGACGAGGCCGAACTGCGCGCTCTGGCCACCGAGGCCGCCGCTGGCCTGATCTCCGAGGACCCGGCCTATTCCCGGCTCGCCGCCCGCCTGCTGACGCTGGCCGTCGCCGACGAGGCCGTCGGCCAGGGCGCCACCTCCTTCTCGGCCTCGGTCGCGGTCGGCCACCGCGAGGGGCTCATCGCCGACCGCACGGCCGCGTTCGTACGGACCCATGCCGGCCGCCTCGACTCCCTGGTCGAGCACACCCTCGCCGAGGGCGCCGACGACCGCTTCGGCTTCTTCGGCCTGCGCACCCTGCACAGCCGCTACCTGCTGCGCCACCCCCTGACCCGTCAGGTCATCGAGACCCCGCAGTACTTCATGCTGCGCGTGGCCTGCGGCCTCGCCGCGGACGACAGCGTGGCCGCCGTGGAGGAAGTTGCCTCGCTGTACCGGCTGATGAGCCGCCTGGACTATCTGCCGTCCTCCCCCACGCTCTTCAACTCCGGTACCCGGCACCCGCAGATGTCCTCCTGCTACCTGCTGGACTCCCCGCTGGACGAGCTCGACTCGATCTACGACCGCTACCACCAGGTCGCGCGCCTCTCCAAGCACGCGGGCGGCATCGGCCTCTCGTACTCCCGCATCCGCGCCCGCGGTTCGCTGATCCGCGGCACCAACGGCCACTCCAACGGCATCGTGCCGTTCCTGAAGACCCTCGACGCCTCCGTGGCCGCCGTGAACCAGGGCGGCCGCCGCAAGGGCGCCGCCGCCGTCTACCTGGAGACGTGGCACGCGGACATCGAGGAGTTCCTGGAGCTCCGCGACAACACGGGTGAGGACCAGCGCCGTACGCACAACCTCAACCTGGCCCACTGGGTGCCGGACGAGTTCATGCGCCGCGTCAACGCCGACGCCCAGTGGTCGCTCTTCTCCCCGGCCGACGTGCCCGAGCTGGTCGACCTGTGGGGTGACGAGTTCGACGCCGCCTACCGCAAGGCCGAGGCCGCCGGACTGGCCCGCAAGACCATGCCCGCCCGCGACCTGTACGGCCGGATGATGCGCACCCTCGCGCAGACCGGCCAGGGCTGGATGACCTTCAAGGACGCCTCCAACCGTACGGCGAACCAGACCGCCGAGCCGGGCGCGGTCGTGCACTCCTCGAACCTCTGCACCGAGATCCTGGAGGTCACCGACGACGGCGAGACGGCCGTATGCAACCTCGGCTCGGTCAATCTCGGGGCCTTCGTGCTGACGGGAGCCGGGGACGGGCGGGAGGTGATGGACTGGGAGCGCCTGGACGAGACCGTCCGCACCGCCGTGACCTTCCTCGACCGGGTCGTGGACATCAACTTCTACCCGACCGAGCAGGCCGGCCGCTCCAACGCCCGCTGGCGCCCGGTGGGCCTGGGCGCGATGGGCCTGCAGGACGTCTTCTTCAAGCTGCGGCTGCCCTTCGACTCCGCCGAGGCGAAGGCCCTGTCCACGAAGATCGCCGAGCGCATCATGCTCGCCGCCTACGAGGCCTCCGCGGAACTCGCCGAGCGCAGCGGCCCGCTTCCGGCGTGGGAGCGTACCCGTACCGCACGCGGCGTCCTGCACCCCGACCACTACGAGGGCGCCGAGCAGCACTGGCCCGAGCGCTGGGACGCGCTGCGCGCCCGCATCGCGAAGACCGGCATGCGCAATTCGCTGCTGCTGGCCATCGCCCCGACCGCGACGATCGCCTCGATCGCGGGCGTGTACGAGTGCATCGAGCCGCAGGTCTCCAACCTGTTCAAGCGCGAGACGCTGAGCGGTGAGTTCCTCCAGGTCAACGCCTATCTGGTGGACGAGTTGAAGAAGCTCGGCGTGTGGGACGCCCAGACCCGCGAGGCGCTGCGCGACGCCAGCGGCTCGGTCCAGGGCTTCGGCTGGATCCCGGCCGAGGTCCGCGAGCTGTACCGCACGGCGTGGGAGATCCCGCAGCGCGGACTGATCGACATGGCGGCGGCCCGTACGCCGTACCTCGACCAGTCGCAGTCGCTGAACCTGTTCCTGGAGACGCCGACCATCGGCAAGCTGAGCTCGATGTACGCGTACGCCTGGAAGCAGGGCCTGAAGACCACCTACTACCTGCGCTCCCGCCCGGCGACGAAGATCGCCCGCGCCGCGCAGGGCGGCACCACCACCGCCGCCGCGACCTCTGCCCCCGTAGCGCTCCCGCAGGCTGTCGCCGACGCGGACGCGCTCGCCTGCTCCCTTGAGAACCCCGAGTCCTGCGAGGCCTGCCAGTAATGAGCACCACCGACCCCGGCATCACCAAGAACCTGCTCGACCCGGGCTTCGAACTGACGCTGCGTCCGATGCGCTACCCCGATTTCTACGAGCGCTACCGGGACGCGATCAAGAACACGTGGACGGTGGAGGAGGTCGACCTCCACTCGGACGTCGCCGACCTGGCGAAGCTGACGCCTTCCGAGCAGCACATGATCGGCCGGCTGGTCGCCTTCTTCGCGACGGGCGACTCGATCGTCTCCAACAACCTGGTGCTGACGCTCTACAAGCACATCAACTCCCCGGAGGCGCGCCTGTACCTGTCGCGCCAGCTGTTCGAGGAGGCCGTGCACGTCCAGTTCTATCTGACGCTGCTCGACACCTACCTGCCCGACCCGGCCGACCGCGCGGCCGCCTTCGACGCCGTCGAGGAGATCCCCTCCATCCGTGAGAAGGCGCAGTTCTGCTTCAAGTGGATGGACTCGGTCGAGAAGATCGAGCGCCTGGAGACGGCCGCGGACCGTCGCCGCTTCCTGCTGAACCTGATCTGCTTCGCCGCCTGCATCGAGGGGCTGTTCTTCTACGGCGCCTTCGCGTACGTGTACTGGTTCCGCTCCCGCGGGCTCCTGCACGGCCTGGCCACCGGCACCAACTGGGTCTTCCGCGACGAGACCATGCACATGAACTTCGCCTTCGAGGTCGTGGACACGGTCCGCAAGGAGCAGCCGGAGCTCTTCGACGACGCCCTCCAGCAGCAGGTCACCGACATGCTGAGGGAGGCCGTCGAGGCGGAGCTGCAGTTCGGCCGCGACCTGTGCGGTGAGGGCCTGCCGGGCATGAACACCGAGTCGATGCGCGAGTACCTGGAGTGCGTCGCGGACCAGCGCCTGATCCGGCTCGGCTTCCCGCCGGTGTACGGCTCGCAGAACCCGTTCTCCTTCATGGAGCTGCAGGGGGTCCAGGAGCTGACCAACTTCTTCGAGCGCCGCCCGTCGGCCTACCAGGTCGCCGTCGAGGGCACGGTCGACCTGGACGAGGACTTCTGACTCCGGTTGCCGATGACCGCCGGGGGCAGCGGCCCGACCTGTGCGTCGAGCCGTTGCCCCGGTGCCCCGCCATTGGCCGAGAACCGTAGAACACTTGTCCCAAACCAACCCCCTGCGTAACCGGTTGGTGTCGTACCGTGATGGGGTTCGCCCCGACCGCACCGCACGACGCTCGGGTCGCGCACCTCTCACCAGCCCAGGGGAGCCTGTATGTCCCGTACCGCCCGTATCATCACCGCCGCCGCGTTCGCCGCCCTGCTCGTCGGCGGCGCCGGCGCCACCGCTTCCGCGGACAGCGGATGGGGTGCCCCGCCGGCCGACAACGGCCGGAACACCGCTCCTGCCACCACCGGCGGCAGCGAGTCGGACACCGCGCCGGCCGACGGCAGCCGGCCGTAGCCTCCGGGCACGCGCGAAGGCCCCGCTCCGGTTGTGGAGCGGGGCCTTTGCGCGTGGTGCGCGAGGCCGGCCGGGCCACCGCGTCGAGCGGGCCGGCCGGGTCAGTCGTTCGGGACCGTCTCGTAGCGCGGGGTGCCCTCCGCCATCTGGCGCAGGGCGTCCTTGCGGTCCCGCTTCGAGAGCCGGTCGATGTACAGGTACCCGTACAGGTGGTCCGTCTCGTGCTGGAGGCAGCGCGCGAAGTAGCCGGTGCCGCGCACCTTGATCGGGTTGCCCTGCGCGTCCTGGCCCTCGACCTCGGCGTAGTCCGGGCGGGCCAGCGAGGCGTACGCGGTCGGCACGGACAGGCAGCCCTCGTTGGAGTCGTCCAGCACCCGCGCGGCCGCCGGCAGTTCCACGAGCTTCGGGTTGACCACGACACCGGTGTGCCGCTTGCCGTCGTCGTCCGGGCAGTCGTAGACGAAGACCTTGGCGTCCACGCCGATCTGGTTCGCGGCCAGGCCCACGCCCTCGGCGGCCTTCTGGCTGGCGAACATGTCGTCGATCAGCCGCGCCAGCTCGTCGCCGAACTCGGTGACGTCCTTGCACTCCCGGTGCAGGACCGGGTTGCCGACCACCGTGATGGGGCGGGCGGTGCCGCGCTGGCGGTGGGCGAGCTCGCGCTCCGCACAGTCCTCGGTGTCCACGACGTACCCGTCGTCGCTCACCCCGGTCCGGGTCTCGACCTCGGCCACCTCGTTCTCCTGCTGCGCCATGTCCGCCGTACGCCTTCCGTAAGTCCCGGTCATCGATGACTGCCGACGGCCACCGATGTGCCCGTACAGCCTACGGCCCGGGCTCAGCAGACTTCTTCGAGATCCCGCCACTCACGGCTGTCGGGGCTGTCGGCCACCCAGCCGTCGAGCAGCCCGCGCACCAGACCCGCCGGCGCCGCGATGCCGCATTCGCGCTCGGCCACCCACAGGGAACCGGAACCGGCCGTACGGTGCCCCAGCGGCCCGGGATGCCCCGGTTCGCTGTGGTCGTGCGGATCCAGGTGCTCCCCGTCGCCCTCGTCGCTCGGCATCTCGCTCTCCGAGCAGGTCCGGCACAGCAGCCGCACCGAGGAAGACCAGTCCTCGGCGGCGAAGCCCGCGTCCGAGGCCAGCTGCTCCAGCGCGTCGCGGTCCGCCTCGGTGGCCGCCTCCAGCAGCACCACCCAGGTCGGCACCGGCGACGGCGCCCACAGCTCGATCTCGTCGAAGACGGGGTACGAGGGCCCGGCCGCGGTGACCCGCTCGCCGTGCGGTACGCCGTCGTGCAGGACGACCTCGCCCCAGCGCCGCCCCGAGGAGGGCAGCGGGATGGACAGCACCTCCATGCGGGCCGGGTCCAGCCGGCGGCCCCAGACCACCTCCGCCTCCCCCTCGGGCGACAGCCGGACGGCGGCGCTGCCGAGCTCCATACCGACCGGTTCGCCGTTGGACTTGCCGCCCGCGCCCCCGCCGTGGGGGTCTCCGGGCACCTTCAGCCCGTACGCCTGCCAGGCCCGCCGGGCCAGCGGCCAGTCCTGCAGCGCGGTGGCGGCGATCCCGACGTTCCACCAGTCCGGGGCGCCGGTCTCCCGGTCCAGCAGGGCGACGGCCCGCAGCCCCGCGGCCCGCGCCTGCTCCCAGTCGTGCCGGAACTTGTGCAGCAGCGCCAAGTTGAACCAGGACTCCGACAGCCATGGCTCCAGGTCCGCGGCTCTGGTCAGGAGTGCGCCCGCGTCCTCGTACCGACCGTCGCCGATCAGCGTGAACGCGCGGTCGGTGGCCTGCCGCCACGAGGCGGAGGGCCGATGCCGTACCTTCCCGAAGATCCTCACGATTCCCGCCTGCCTGGGGGCACCTCCCAGCGGTGGCTGGGACAACGGTGCAGCCTTGCGGACACTCTCACGACACTCTTACTGGCATCCAACCATGTCCACTCGGACGGCCGCTCATTACCCATGGGTTACCCACGTCGGGCGGGAACAACTCTGTCACGTCCGCCCCTGCCCAGAACCCTCGCGAGGCATTCCACCACCTCCGGCTGGTAGTCGTGGCCGGTTCCCAGGCGCAGCTGCTCCAGAGCCGCCAGTGAGCCACCCGGGTGACGGCTCCCGCCGACGAGGTCTTCGTACGCGTTCACCGCGCGCACGATGCGGGCGGTGACGGGCTGCTCCCGGTACGGGTCCGCCTGCCGCTCCACCACCACGGCGACCTCCGCGGGCACCCCCGTCCGCCGGGCCACCTCCCCGCCCAGCTCGGCGATCCGGCGCGCTTCGGCGGCGGGCAGCTCGGCGGTGGCCCCGGCCGGGACCGGATCGACCAGGGCGAGCTGGCCGATGTCGTGCATGAGGGCGGCGTACTCCAGCACCGTGAGCTCCCGCTCCGAGAGCCCCAGCTCCCGGCCCACCGAGCAGCTGAGGGCGGCCACCCGGCGGGCGTGGCCCGGCGCGGTGTAACCGGCGATCTCCGTGGCCCGGGCCAGGGAGGTGATGGTCTGGCGGTAGGTGGTGCGGATCGCGGCGATGCGGTGGAAGGACAGCTGGGTCAACAGCAGGGGCACGCTGAAGACGGGCAGGGCCCACAGGCCGGCGACGGCCACGCCCAGGGCCATCACGGCCCCGGTGGCGCAGATGGCCGAGCCGATCCCGGCCTGCGCCCGCAGCTCGTCGCGCAGCAGGGGACCGTACGGCCAGCCGGTGCGGGCCCCGGCGAGCGCCGCCGCGAGCACAGCGTCGCACAGGGCGGTCAGGCCGAGCAGGAGGATCAGGAAGAGCACGAGGTACGGGCCCTGGCCGACCCAGTGCTCCAGGCGGCCGGAGTTGTAGAGCGGCTGGAAGCAGACCGCGGCGAAGGCGACGGTGAGGACCCGGCGAGCGAGGTGGTCGAGGGCGGGGCCGCGGCCCCGGGCGACGTGGGGGACGATCCCGGCGAGGGCGGCCGCGACGACGACGGCGACGATCTGGAGCACCCCGTGGTGCGTGGGCTGTCCCGCGTTCTGGCCGAGGAGGGCGTAGGCGAGGGCTCCGGCGGAGCCGAGCGGTGCGGGCTGGCGCTCCTCGGCCTGGAGGTGGCCGCCCGCGTCCGGGGGGTCCCGGCGGGCGAGCTCGCCGACGGCGATCAGGGCTCCGAAGACCAGGGCGGTGCCGGGTGCGACGAGGCCGTTCCACAGGGTGTGCCCGAGCCCGGCCGCGGTGAGCGCCGCGGCGGCGCCCCGCACCGCCCACACGGCCTCGCCCCTCACGGGCCCTCCTCCCCGGGCCTGTTGCCGGGCGGGGCGGTGGCGCCCCCGCCGGGCCCGGCCTGCCCGGCCCGGGCCGGGGCCCGCCCGCTCGGCCCGGCCGCCGGGCCCTCCACCGGGCCTTCCACCGGCTGCGTGCCCCGCGCGGGCAGCCCGGTCGCGGACGGCAGTCCAGGCCCGCCCCCGGCGGGAGCGGAACCGCTGATCACCTGGAGGTCTTCGTCGGAGGTGACCACGGGGTGCCAGCCGTGCCGCCTGACGGCCCGGACCAGCGCGCCGACCATGCCCGGGTCGAACTGGGCCCCGGCGCAGCGCTCCAGCTCGGCGAGGGCCGTCCCCACCGGCCGGGCGCGGCTGTACGAACGGGTCGAGGTCATCGCGTCGAAGGCGTCGGCCACGGCCACCACCCGGGCGAGCACCGGGATCTGCTCACCGGTCAGCCCGTACGGGTAGCCGCAGCCGTCGACCCGCTCGTGGTGGTGCAGGATCGCGGAGCGGGCCTCCCCCAGGAAGCCGATGCCGCGGACGATCTCGTGCCCGTACTCGGGGTGCAGTTCGACGATCCGGCGCTCGTCGGGGGTGAGCGGCCCGTCCTTGCGCAGCAGCCGGGTGGGGACGCCGAGTTTGCCCACGTCGTGCAGGATCCCGGCGATGCGGACGACTTCCAGCCGGTCCTCGGCCATGCCCAGCTCGCGGGCGATCATCGCGGAGGCCTGCCCGACGCGTTCGCTGTGGCCGCGCGTGTAGCGGTCCTTGATGTCGACGGCCTGCACGAGGGCGCGGATGGTGGCCCGGTGGGCGGTGCGCTCGCGGTGGTACTGGGCGAAGAGCCAGCAGGAGATGTACATCGGAAGCAGCACCAGCAGCGCGGCCGGGAGCCCGTAGGGGCTGCGCCACATGACGGCCATCATCAGGCCGGCGAGGCCGTGCAGGCAGTGCGGGGCGAGGGACCGGGTGAGCAGTCCGCTCCAGGCCGTGGCGGCGGGCCGGCGTTCGGCGGCGGCCAGGACTCCCCCGTCGAGGGCGGTGAGCACCAGGCAGAAGACGGTGGCCGCGAGGACCGCGGGGAGCAGTGCGTACGGGAAGTCGGCCACCCAGCCGGGGGGCCCGGAACCGGCAAAGGCGCCCCCGCCGAGCGCGGCCGGGCCGCGCAGGGCCGCGTACGCCTGCCCCGCGGCCCAGGCGGCTATCGCCTGCTGCGCGCCGTGCCAGACCCGGCGGACCAGGGCTGGCGACTGCGCCACGGCGCCGGCGAGGCCTCCGGGCACCGCCACGAGCGCGGCGGCGGCGGGAGGCAGCAGGAAGACGGCGGCGAGCAGCACGGGGAAGAAGGACCCGATGTCCTCGGGCGCCCGGCGGCCCGGAAGCGGGCGGGCCCTGAGGAGTTCGCAACCGAGGTAGAGGGCGGCGAGCAGGGCCACGGCCGTCCGGGGTGTGTCCGGATCCCGGAAGGCCGGGGCGGCGCACGCGGACGCGGCGAGGACGGCGCACAGGATGTATCCCCGCGCCACCGGCGGAAGTGCCCGCATGGCGCTCTCCTCCCCTGTGCTGTGCAAGCCGGTACCGCAGGAAACCAGTACCGAATGGGGAGGATAGGTGGGGTGCCAGTCGGCGCGGGCCGCAATTTCACATCGCGGCATGCGGACGCCCCCGGATTAGCACCTTCGGGTGAAGGAAGTGCCGTTCCGGGGGCGGTCGTTCAAGCGGTTTCCGTCCGGTGTCAGCCGGGGGCGGGATGGTCGGCCGGGGCGGGGTGGTCGGCGGTGACGTCGTGGTCAGGTACGGCCTGGCCCGACCGGATCAGCTCGATGCGCCCCATCACCTTCGACCGCAGGTCGCTCGGCACGTCGTCCGAGCCGCAGCACCGCTTCACCAGCTTCTTCACGGCCTGTTCCAGACCGTACTTCTCCAGACAGGGGCTGCACTCGCCGAAGTGGGTCTCGAACTTCGTGCAGTCGCTGTCGGGCATCTCATGGTCGAGGAACTCGTAAAGGTGGTCCAGGACCTCAGAGCACTCCGTCTCGTGCGGCTCTCCGCAACTCATGAGCCCGAGCCTTTCCGGTCGTTCGACTCTCCCGCGCCGGCGGGCACCAGCCCGCGCTCACGGGCATAGTCCTCCAGCATTCCGCGGAGTTGACGGCGGCCACGGTGCAGTCGCGACATGACCGTACCGATGGGTGTACCCATGATGTCCGCGATCTCCTTGTACGCAAAGCCCTCTACGTCGGCAAGGTAGACCGCGATGCGGAACTCCTCCGGAATGGCCTGGAGCGCCTCCTTCACATCCGAATCGGGCAGGTGGTCGAGCGCCTGCGACTCGGCCGACCGCAGTCCGGTCGACATGTGCGACTCGGCGCGCGCCAGCTGCCAGTCCTCGATCTCCTCCGCCGCACTGCGCTGGGGCTCGCGCTGCTTCTTGCGGTAGGAGTTGATGAAGGTGTTGGTCAGAATGCGGTACAGCCACGCCTTCAGGTTGGTGCCCTCGCGGAACTGGTGGAAGGACGCGTATGCCTTCGCGTACGTCTCCTGGACCAGGTCCTCGGCGTCGGCCGGGTTGCGCGTCATGCGCAGCGCGGCCGAGTACATCTGGTCGAGGTAGCCGAGGGCGTCCCTCTCGAAGCGCGCGTTGCGCTCCGGGGTCGTCTCCTCCGCGTGGCCTTCGTCGGTCCCAGCGACAGGACCCACCTCCTCCGACTGCGTGGCGACTCCGAAAGCGGACCCGCTCGAATCGGAGAATAGTCGACCCTCACGGCCCTCCGCCGCCCGAAGCGGGCCGCGCTTGGGCCCGGGCAGCACCGTCCAGTCCAGGTCAGCGGCCTGCGGGCGGTTATGGCTGATGACCTGGGTCATGCGCTGCCTCTCCTCCGACGAAGTTCCGTACGTTCCGACATCCGGGACAACAGAAGGGCCGTGCGGCACATTCCCCGGCAGGGAGGGGTTTTCGGCTCGGCTGGCCGCGGGCGGCCAGCGGGCGGCCCGCTCCCGCGCGGCCCCGGCCGCGACCGTCGCCGGAAGGCGGTCGGACTCTGTCAGGTCGCGGGCGCATGTGGAGCCGTACGGGGAGCCGTACGGCCGGTCATACGGCGAGGCGCGCCAGCCACTCCCCCACCGACCGGGTGATCAGCGCCAGGGCGTCCTCCTGAGGGAGCTCCGCCTTCTTGGGCACCGCGAAGCCGTGGTCCCCGTACGGAACCTCCACGAGCTCGTACGGATTCCCCGCGCCCGGCGGCGGGAACTCCTGCGGACGCCCGAAGGGGTCGCGGGCGCCCTGCACCACCAGGGTGGGCCGCCCGGCCCCGGTGAGCTCCTCGGCGCGGGACTTCTCCGGCCGGCCCGGCGGGTGCAGCGGGAACGCCAGCGCGAGCACCCCGGCGGCGTCCAGAGCGGCCGCGGTCCGGCAGGCCACGCGGGCCCCGGCGCTGCGTCCGCCGGCGACCACCGGCAGCCCGGGCTTCGCGAGGGCCGGCCACAGCCCGCGCCAGCCCTCGTCCAGCACCTTCGGCGCGGCGGCGACCTTCTTCCCGGCGACCCGCCAGGGCTGCTCCACCAGCGCGACGGTGGTCCCGCGGGCGGGCAGGGCGGCGGCCAGCGCCTGGAGGTCCCGGGCCTCGATTCCGCCGCCCGCGCCGTGGCCGAGGGCCAGCACGAGCTTCGCGCGGCGGGCGGGGTGCCAGGTGATACGGGCTTCGCCGGCCGGGGTGTCGACACTGTCGGTACACGTGGTCATGCCCCCATCGTGCACGCGGGGCGCGCGGGGCGGGCCGGCGCGCGCCCGGCGTTGCCGTCGAAGGGGCGCCTGAAGCGCCGACCGGCTGGTCTGGGAGGGGCCGGCGAGCGGATGCGCGCGGCCTAGAAGAGGGTCGACTCCTCCGGCGCGGCGAGCTCCTCCAGCAGCTCCGGCCCGTTGTTGCGCACGTTGCTCACCGCGGTGGACACGGCGTAGGCCCGCATCAGCCCGCCCGGCGGGGGTGAAAGCAGTTCCCGCAGCTCGCCCTCGGTATCGGTCCGGGCGGGGTCGAGCCAGGCGTCCCAGCGGTCCGGGGTGAGCATGAGCGGCATCCGGGGGTGGATGTCGGCGAGGGAGCGCGGCCCCTCCTCCGGAGCCACGGCCAGCGGGCCCGTCTCGGCCTCCGTGGTGATCACCGAACAGGTGGCCCACCAGGCGTGCGGGTGCCCGTCGGGCAGCGTCCGGTCGCGCCAGAACTCGTATATCCCGGCTATGGCGAGGAAGGAGCCGTCGGCGGGGAGCACGAAGTACGGCTGCTTGCGGGCCCGCTTCTTCTTCCCCTCCACCTCCAGCTGCCGTTCGTCGTGGGCGGTGACCCATTCGTAGTAGCCGTCGGCGGGGACGATGCAGCGGCGCTGTGCGAAGGGCCGCCGGAAGGACGGCTTCTCGTGCAGGGTCTCGGACCGGGCGTTGATCATCCGGGCGGCGCCGTCGGGGTTCTGGGCCCAGGCGGGGACGAGCCCCCACTTCAGGACGCGCAGCTGGCGAACCGGACGGGGATCGGCGGCGTCCTTCAGAGGACGGTCGAGGACGACGTGGACCTCCTTCGTCGGCGCGACGTTCCAGTCGGGTGCCAAAGACTCCTCCGGCTCCCACTTCTCGATCCCGAACGCCTCCACCAGGTCCTCTGCCCGACGACCCGCCGCATACCTTCCGCACATGGCTGTCAGACTGCCATGGCGCCGCCCGGCCACCGCCGGGAGGTACCCCCGGACCACCACCGCTAGGAGCCCGTCACTTCATGGACACCAGCACCACGGCCGCCCTGTGGGACCGGCTCACCGGCATACAGACCGCGCCCGACCGGTGGCTGGTGATAGCGACCGGCCTGGTCGCGCTGACCGCCGTCGGCCCACGCCCGCTGTGGCGGCTGTCGCGCAACGCCGTCACCATCGCGCACGAGGGCGGGCACGGCCTGCTGGCATTGCTCACCGGGCGGCGCCTCGACGGGATACGGCTGCACTCCGACACCAGCGGCGTCACCGTCAGCCGGGGCCGCCCGACCGGCCTGGGGATGGTCCTCACCGCCGCCGCCGGATATACGGCGCCCTCGCTGCTCGGGCTCGGCGGGGCGGTCCTGCTGTCGGCGCACCGGATCACCCTGCTGCTGTGGGCGGCCACCGCCCTGCTGCTGGCGATGCTGGTGATGATCCGCAACGCGTACGGGGCCGTGACGGTCGTACTGACCGGCGGGACGTTCGTGCTGGTGTCCTGGCTCTCCCCGGCCGACGTGCAGGCGGTCTTCGCGTACGGCGTGGTGTGGTTCCTCCTCCTCGGCGGGGTGCGGCCCGTCTTCGAACTGGGGGCCAAGCGCAGGAACGGCGGAGCGCCGGATTCCGACGCGGACCAGCTGGGCCGGCTCACCCACGTCCCTCCGGTGGTGTGGCTCCTCCTCTTCCACGTCGTCGCACTGTGCTCGCTCACCGGTGGCGCGCGCTGGCTGCTCGACCTCTGAGACTGGGGCCGCGATCAAGATCTGAGGCCGGGGGAAGCCATTAAAGTGGTGGCCATGACCGAGACCCCCGCGCTCCCCGCCCTCTGGCCCGCCCCCGTCGCCGACGGCACCGTCCACGCCACGGTCACCGTGCCGGGGTCCAAGTCGGTCACCAACCGGGCCCTCGTGCTCGCCGCGCTCGCCTCCGAGCCCGGCTGGGTACGCCGCCCGCTGCGCTCGCGCGACTCCCAGCTGATGTCCGACGCCCTGCGCGCCCTGGGCGTTGGCATCGAGGAGACGGTCTCCTCCAGCTCCGCCGGGCAGGGCGAGAGCGGCGAGGCCTGGCGGATCATCCCGGCCGCCCTGCACGGCCCCGCCACCGTCGACGTCGGCAACGCGGGCACGGTCATGCGCTTCCTGCCGCCCGTCGCGACCCTCGCCGACGGCGACATCCGCTTCGACGGCGACCCGCGCTCCTACGAGCGTCCGCTCGGCCAGGTCATCAGCGCCCTGCGCACGCTGGGCGCCCGCATCGACGACGACGGCCGGGGCGCCCTGCCCATGACCGTCCACGGCGGCGGGGCGCTGGAGGGCGGCGTCGTCGAGATCGACGCCACGAACTCCTCGCAGTTCGTCTCCGCGCTGCTGCTCTCCGCCCCCCGCTTCAACCAGGGCGTCGAGGTACGGCACGTGGGCACCAACCTGCCGTCGATGCCGCACATCCGGATGACCGTGGAGATGCTGCGCGCGGCGGGCGCCCAGGTCGACACCCCCGAGGCGGGCGGGGAGAAGAACGTGTGGCGCGTCTCCCCCGGCGCGATGCTCGGCCGCGACATGGTCGTGGAACCGGACCTCTCCAACGCCCAGCCCTTCCTGGCCGCGGCCCTGATCACCGGCGGCACGGTCACCATCCCCGACTGGCCGCGCCGCACTACGCAGCCGGGTGACGCGCTGCGCCGGATCTTCACCGAGATGGGCGGTTCCTGCGAACTGACCGACGCGGGACTGGTCTTCACCGGCACCGGTAAGATCCACGGCATCGACGTGGACCTGGGCGAGGTCGGCGAGCTCACCCCGGGCATCGCCGCGGTGGCGGCCCTGGCCGACTCCGAGTCGGTCCTGCGCGGCGTCCAGCACCTGCGGATGCACGAGACGGACCGGCTGGCCGCGCTGACCAAGGAGATCAACGCTCTGGGCGGCGATGTCACCGAGACCGCGGACGGTCTGCACATCCGCCCGCGCCCCCTGCACGGCGGCGTGTTCCACACGTACGACGACCACCGGATGGCCACCGCTGGCGCGGTGATCGGCCTGGCGGTGGAGGGCGTACGCATCGAGAACGTGGCGACCACCGCCAAGACCCTGCCGGACTTCCCGCAGATGTGGGCGGACATGCTCTCCGGCGCGTCGGGCGGCTCGGCGAGCTCCGCGGCGCCGGGCGCCGAAGCGGGTGCGGGGGCGTAGGGCCGTCATGCGCAGGTACGGCAAGCACACCGATGAGGACGACATCCGCTCCCGCCCCAACCCCAAGGGCAACCGGCCGCGGACGAACATCCGGCCCAAGCACGAGGACGCCTCCGAGGGCTTCGTCCTCACGGTCGACCGCGGCCGGCTGACCTGCCTGGTCGGTGACCACACGGTCCACGCCATGAAGTCCAGGGAGCTGGGCCGCAAGGCGGCGGTGGTCGGCGACCGGGTCTGGATCGTGGGCGACCTGTCCGGCAAGAAGGACACCCTCGCCAGGATCGTCCGGATCGAGGAGCGCAAGTCCGTCCTGCGGCGCACCGCCGACGACGACGATCCGTACGAGCGCGTGGTCGTCGCCAATGCCGACCAACTGGCCATCGTCACGGCCCTCGCGGACCCGGAGCCGCGCCCCCGGATGATCGACCGCTGCCTGGTGGCCGCGTACGACGCCGGGCTGGAACCGCTGCTGGTGCTCACCAAGTCGGACCTCACCTCGCCCGACAAGATCCTGGAGATCTACTCCACCCTCGGCGTGAACTACGTCGTGACCAACCGCGAGGAGCTGGCGACGGGCGACGCGGCCGACCGGGTCCGGGAGCGGTTGAACGGCCGGATCACGGCGTTCGTCGGCCACTCGGGCGTCGGCAAGACCACGCTGGTCAACTCGCTGGTCGCGGAGGGCCGCCAGCGCGCGGTCGGCCATGTCAACGCGGTCACCGGCCGCGGCCGCCACACCACCACCTCGGCGCTCGCGCTGCCGCTGCCCTCGGGCGACGGCTGGGTCATCGACACTCCGGGCGTACGCTCCTTCGGCCTGCACCACGTGGACCCGTCCCGGGTGATCCTCGCCTTCCCGGACCTGGTGCCCGGTACGGAGGGCTGCCCGCGCGCGTGCAGCCACGACGAGCCGGACTGCGCGCTCGACACGTGGGTGGAGGACGGCCACGCGGACCCGGCGCGGCTGTATTCGCTGCGGCGGCTGCTGGAAACGCGGGAGCGCCGCGAGGGAGACTGACCGTCCGGCCGCGCACGGCTCATCCGACCGCTCACGGCTCGTCCGGCCGCGTCTGGCCGCGTTTGCCGAGGGACCCGTCTGGACAAATGCATAATCGCACCGAGTGGCGCGCGGGTTCAGGCCAGGCTCAGGCCCAGACCGTGTCACGTGACGCGGGGAGGCATTCGACATGGCGTGGCTGCTGGTCGTGGTCGCCGGCCTACTGGAGACCGGTTTCGCGGTCTGTCTGAAGCTGTCCCACGGGTTCACCCGGCTGTGGCCGACCATCGGCTTCGCGGTGTTCGCACTCGGCAGCTTCGGCCTTCTGACGCTGGCGCTCAAGAAGCTGGACGTGGGCCCGGCGTACGCGGTGTGGACGGGGATCGGGGCGGCCGGGACGGCGATCTACGGCATGGTCTTCCTCGGCGACGTGGTCTCCACCCTCAAACTCGTCTCGATCTCGCTGGTGATCCTGGGGGTCATCGGACTCCAGCTGTCGGGCTCGGCGCACTGAGCAGCCGCAGCAGCTCGGCCAGAGCGGGCTGCGCCGGATCCTCCGCGGGGGCTATCACGTAGGAGAGCGCGAGCCGTACGGCGAGCTCGCACCGCAGCGCGCCCTCGCACCGCTGGCCGCCCTCGCCCGGCGCCAGCGCGGCCGCGGCCCGCTCACTGACGGCGCGGGCCAGCGCGCCCGGCCCGGGCGGCCCGGCGCCCGGCCCCCGCGCCGGCCCCGGAGCGGGCAGGCCCGCGTCCCAGCAGCCGGTGAGCAGGGCGCGTACGACGGGATGGGCGCGGGCCGCCCGTACGGTCCACTCCGCGACCGCGGCGAGGCGCTCGGCGCTCGCGGCCGGGTGGCCGAGGGCGCGGTCCACGCCGTCGAGGTACCAGTCGGCCTCGCGCCGGACCAGGGCGCGGCCCAGACCCGCCTTGCCGCCGAACTCGTTGTAGAGGGTCTGGCGCGACACTCCGGCGATGGCTGCCACCTCCACCATCCGCACGGCGGGCCAGGGGCGCGCCGCGAGCGCCGCCCCCGCCGCTTCCAGCAAGGATTCGCGGGCTGCCGGCATCATCGCCTCCCCCTGTGGGTCCCGGCCGGGCTTCCCCGCCAGAGTTGACGGGGTGACAGGTCCTGTCAAGGGCGCGTCCCGGTCAAGGGCAGGTCTTGGGTCAAGGGCGCGTCCGGCCGCACGGTGGACGTCGTTGGCCGGGGTGCGGGAGTCTCGATACTGTTCGGCCATGCCCGAGTATGACGATGACCTGCGCCTTGCCCTCGAACTCGCCGACGCCGCGGACGCCGCCACGATGCAGCGGTTCCGCGCCCTCGATCTGGTGGTGGAGACGAAGCCGGACATGACGCCGGTGAGCGAGGCGGACAAGGCCGCCGAGGAGGTCATCCGGGCGGGCATCGAGGCCGCCCGGCCCGATGACGCGATCCTGGGCGAGGAGTACGGGCTCAAGGGCAGCGGCCCGCGCCGCTGGGTCGTGGACCCGATCGACGGTACGAAGAACTACGTGCGCGGTGTCCCCGTCTGGGCGACGCTGATCTCGCTGATGGCGCAGGATCCGGACGGCGTCTTCCGGCCCGTGGTGGGCGTGGTCTCCGCGCCCGCGCTGGGCCGGCGCTGGTGGGCGGTGCGCGGCGGCGGCGCCCATGCGGGCGGTGCGCTGGGCGAGACCGGCCGGATCGGCGTGTCGAAGGTGGGCGCGCTGGGCGACGCCTCCTTCGCGTACTCCTCACTGAGCGGCTGGGAGGAGCAGGGCCGCCTGGCCGGGTTCCTGGACCTGACCCGGGCGTGCTGGCGCACCCGGGGCTACGGCGACTTCTGGCCGTACATGATGGTCGCGGAGGGCTCGGTGGACCTGTGCGCGGAGCCGGAGCTGAACCTCTGGGACATGGCGGCGATCGCCGTCGTGGTCGAGGAGGCGGGCGGCCGCTTCACCAGCCTGGACGGGGTCGACGGGGTGCACGGCGGGAACGCGGCGGCGTCGAACGGGCTGCTGCACGAGGAGATGCTGAACTTCCTGCGCCCGCGCTCCTGACCCTCCGGCGTCTGGAGGGCCGTGCGCCTGACACCCGTGCGCCTGAGGGTCCTGCGCCTGCGGGCCGGGCGGGTGCGTCCGGGGCCGGCGCGTCCCCCGGCGCCGGCGCGTCCTGCGCACGGAGCGGGCCCAACGCGCGCCGCTGCGTACCCTCTTGCTCGCCTCGCGTGCCCGTGGGAATCTGAGACTCCTCCGCTTGTGCGCTTGTGAAGCCGTTCTCTTGTGCCGCGGCCACGGGCGCACCCGCCCAGCGGAGGGACTCATCCAGGAGGTGGCTCTCTTCATGCTCGTCCGTGACGCCATGAGTACCGTGATCCTCACCCTAGGACCCGCGCACACCCTCCGGCAGGCGGCCTGCCTGATGTCCGCCCGGCGCGTCGGCGCGGCCGTCGTCCTCGACACCGACCACAGCGGGATCGGCATCCTGACCGAACGCGACATCCTCAACTCGATAGGCGCCGGCCAGGATCCCGACCGCGAGTCCGTGGGCGCGCACACCACGAACAACGTGGTGTTCTGCACCCCGGAGGCCACCTTGCAGGAAGCCGCCGAGGCCATGGTCCACGGCGGCTTCCGGCATCTGATCGTGCTGGAGGACGGCGGCCCGGTGGGCATCGTCTCCGTACGCGACATCATCCGCTGCTGGGTACCGGCGCGCCGCGGCGCCGTTCCGGCCCAGGTCGGCGCCCCGGTCAGCGCCTAAGGGGCGCGTGGCGGCACGCAAAGCCGACGGGCCGGCGCCCCGGTGGGGGTGCCGGCCCGTCGTCTTGCCACGACAAGCGTCCGTCAGCCGCGCAGGGCCTGGACCGCGGCTTCGAGCCGCTTGCCGAAGTCGCCGTCCGCCTGGCGGAAGTTGTTGATCGCCCGCTCGACGATGTCGTCACGGGAGACCTTGGCGATGAAGCCGGACAGGTTCTCGATCAGACGGGCCTTCTCGTCCTCGGAGAAGAGGCGGTAGAGGTTGCCCGCCTGGACGAAGTCGTTGTCCTCGCGGTGGATCGGCGCGGCGTGGTTGCCCGTACCCCCGGTCACCGAGGTGGACTGCCACAGCGGGCGGTCGATCTGGTGCGGGCCGCCGAAGCTGTTCGGCTCGTAGTTCTTCGCACCCTTGTGGCGGCCGTCGTACAGGTAGCCGTCACGGGAGTGGGTGCGGGCCTCGGTGGCGCGCGGACGGTTCACCGGCAGGTGGTCGGCGTTGATGCCGACGCGGTAGCGGTGGGCGTCGCCGTAGCCGAAGAGGCGGCCCTGGAGCATCTTGTCCGGGGACGGACCGATGCCGGGGACGAAGTGCGCCGGGGAGAAGATCGACTGCTCGACCTCCGCGAAGACGTTCTCCGGGTTCCGGTTGAGCTCCAGCTTTCCGATCTCGATCGGCGGGTAGTCGTCGTGCGGCCACACCTTGGTGAGGTCGAACGGGTTGAAGCGGTACTCGGCCGCCTCGGCCGCCGGCATGATCTGGACCTGGAGGGTCCAGCTCGGGAAGTCGCCGCGCTCGATGGCCTCGCGCAGGTCGCGCTGGTGGGAGTCCGGGTCCTCACCGGCGAGCTGGTTGGCCTCGGCCTGGGTGAGGTTCTTGATCCCCTGGTCGGTCTTGAAGTGGTACTTGACCCAGAAGACTTCGCCGGCCTCGTTGTTCCACTGGTAGGTGTGGGAGCCGTACCCGTTCATGTGGCGGTAGGACGCCGGGATGCCGCGGTCACCGAACAGCCAGGTCACCTGGTGGGTCGACTCGGGCGACAGACCCCAGAAGTCCCAGACGTTGTCCGCCTCCTGCGAGCCCGTGTACGGGTCGCGCTTCTGGGTGTGGATGAAGTCGGGGAACTTGATGGCGTCCTTGATGAAGAACACCGGGGTGTTGTTGCCGACGAGGTCGTAGTTGCCCTCTTCGGTGTAGAACTTCAGCGCCCAGCCGCGGGGGTCGCGCACCGCGTCCGCGGAACCGAGGCTGCCGGCCACCGTGGAGAAGCGCAGGAAGGTCTCGGTCTGCTTGCCCACCTCGGACAGGAACTTGGCGCGGGTCCACTGCGAGACGTCACGGGTCAGCGTGAAGGTGCCGTACGCGCCGGCGCCGCGGGCGTGGACCACGCGCTCCGGGATGCGCTCGCGGTTGAAGTGCGCGAGCTTCTCCAGCAGCAGCTGGTCCTGGACCAGCACGGGACCGCCGACGCCAGCGGTCTCGCTGTTCTGGTTGTCGGCGACCGGGGCCCCGGCCTCCGTGGTGAGCGGTCCCTGCGTCACGTGCGCCTCCTGCGTCATTCCTGCATGTCCTGTCCTTGGCGTTTGCCGTACTCGATCCTACAATGGACATTGTCTAAGTCAAGCAAACATCTAAGTCAACACCGGTTCGGGAGTTACACCGAATCCCCTCGCTGTTAGGCTGGCGTCTATGAGTGACCTGCTGGAACGACTTCGCGGACGCGGCTGGCGCATGACGGCGCAGCGGCGTGTCGTGGCCGAGGTGCTCGATGGTGACCACGTTCACCTGACGGCCGACGAGGTGCACGCGCGCGCTGCGGCCAAACTGCCGGAGATCTCCCGGGCGACCGTCTACAACACGCTGGGCGAGCTCGTCACGCTCGGCGAGATCCTGGAAGTCTCGACGGACCGCCGCGCCAAGCGGTACGACCCGAACGCCCACCGCCCCCACCACCACCTGGTCTGCGCCCAGTGCGGCGCGATCCGCGACGTCCACCCGGCGGGCAACCCGCTGGCCGACCTGCCCGACAGCGAGCGCTTCGGCTTCGTGGTGTCGGCGGTCGAGGTGACGTACCGCGGCGTGTGCCCCAACTGCACCGGCGCCTGACCGGCGGAGGCGAAAGCCGACGCGGTGGCCCATGGGACCGCCGACGCCGATACGGACGCGGATACGGACAGCCGGAAGGCCCGGGAGCCCTGCTCCCGGGCCTTCCGCCCTATCCGCCGCTCGCGCCATGGCCACAGCTTGGCACCCGGAAACGACTCAGGGCCCGGAACCGATGGATAATCCATCAGTTCCGGGCCCTGAGACTTTCAGTAGCGGGGACAGGATTTGAACCTGCGACCTCTGGGTTATGAGCCCAGCGAGCTACCGAGCTGCTCCACCCCGCGTCGGTAAACCTGACTTTACGTGAAGCCGCCCGGCACATGCAAATCCGTTGAACGGGCTACGGCCCACGCCCGCGCCCGCCCGCCGGAGGCCTCAGGCCGAGAGTTCCTCGGCCAGCGCCTCGCGCAGGCGGGCCGCCCGCTCCGAGACCTCCGCCGGGCCCAGCTCCATGGCCCGCACGCACCACTTCTGGCCCTCCGCGAGATCGCCGTGGCGCGCCGCCAGCAGCCCCAGCCGCAGCGCCGCACGGCCGTGGCCGGCCACCGCCGCCCGCGTCCACCACAGCGCCGCCTCCGGCTCGCTGCCCTCGCGGGCCAGCAGCAGCCCGAGGTTGAAGGCGCCGTTGCGGGACCCGGCCTCCGCCGCCTCCCGGTACCACCGCGCGGCGGCCTCCATGTCCCCGCGGGCCGCGGCCAGCATGCCCACCCGTACCTGCGCCCGCCGGTGGCCCAGCTCGGCGGCCCGCTCGTACCACTCCTCGCTCTCGGTCCGCTCGGCGCCGCCCAGCGGCTCGCCCAGAGCCACCGGCTCCGGCGGCGGAGCCAGCGACTCCAGCAGCGCGGCCAGCCGGAACGCCGCCTCCGCGCTGCCGCCTCCCGCCGCGCAGCGCAGGTGGCGCTCGGCCGCCCGCTCCTCGCCGTCCCGTACCAGGGCGATGCCCACCTGGAGCGCCGCGTCCGTGTGCCCGGCCGACGCCGCCCGCTCGTACCACTTCAGCGCGGTGCGGTCGTCGTCCCGGCTGGCGTAGAGGATGCCGAGGTTGAAGGCGGCGTCGACGCTCCCCGCCTCCGCGGCCTTCGAGAACCACGGCTCGGCGCCCTCGGCGTCGCCGCCCTGGAGCAGCAGGATGGCGAGCGCGTTGGCCGCCTCGCGGTGTCCGGCGTAGGCCGCCCGGCGGTACCACTGCTCGGCCTGAGCGGTCCGGTCCTGTGCGACGCACAGCAGAGCAAGGTTGTACGCCCCGTTTTGATCGCCCGCGTCCATGGCGGCCCGGTACCAGCGCTCCGCGGTCTGCGTCTCGCCCCGCGCCGCGTGCAGCGCGCCGAGCGCGTTCGCGGCGTTGCCGTCGCCGTCCTGCGCGGCGCGGTGCCACCACGCGGCCGCGCTGTCCTCGTCCCCGGCGTCGCGCAGCAGGAAGCCGAGCGCGCACGCGGCCCGGGCCTCGCCCTGCTTGGCGGAGGTCAGGTACCAGCGCCCGGCCTCCTTGAGCTCCCCCCGGGCCTCCAGCAGCGCACCCAGGTGCAGCGCGGCGCGGCGGTGCCCGCGGGCGGCGGCCTGGCGGTACCACTGCTCGGCCTCGGCCGGGTCGCCCTTCCTCAGGTGCCGGGCCAGCCGGTACGCGGCTTCGCGGTGGCCCTGTTCCGCGGCGGCGCGCAGCCACCGCTCCACACCCTTGTCACCGCGGTGCTCCAGCAGGTCGGCCAGTGCGTACGCGCCCAGGGCATGGCCGGATTCCGCCGCCTGCCGGAGCCAGTACTCGGCGGCCGGCTCGTCCCCGCGCTCGCGGAAGTAGCGCCCCAGGGCGTGTGCGGCGGGTGCGGATCCGGCCACGGCGGCGACCCGCCACCAGCCCGCCGCCTCCTCCGGGTAGCCCCGCTGGTGCAGCAGTACGCCCAGGTTGTTCGCGGCGGCTCGGTCCCCCTCGGCGGTCGCCGCCCGCAGGTACGGCTCGGCCCGGTCCAGGTCACCGCGGCGCAGCAGCAGCGCCCCGAGCACGCTCATGGCACCGGGGTCGCCCTTGTCCGCGGCCGCCCGGTGGCGTGCTTCTAGCTCGGCGTCGCTCGCCGCGTCCGTCTCGGCGAAGACCTCTTCCGCGAAATCCGCATCGGTCAATGCGGTCTGCGCGTTCACGGCTGGAGCCGCCCCCTTGGCTTCTGTGCCCGATTCGGCCCCCGCCCTCACAAACCGCCCTGTCTCCAGCAGAGTTGACCTGTCCCCCATAAATCCCATCGTCGCATCACCTGCTACCCGCGTACACCTGGTATGTCGCAGCCTGTGAGGTCACTACAGCGTTTTGTCGACATGCCCACAGGGAGACAAGTCAAACACCTCCTGACCCAACTCACCCCTACCAGCTACCTCGTGTACACGGCCGGACATGACGAAGGCCCGGATCCCATGGATCCGGGCCTTCATCTTCAGTAGCGGGGACAGGATTTGAACCTGCGACCTCTGGGTTATGAGCCCAGCGAGCTACCGAGCTGCTCCACCCCGCGTCGGTGAAACCACAGTATCACGGACGCGGGACGGAGCCGTACCGACGGTCTCCGCGCTAGCCGCCGGGGCTGGGCGCGGTCAGCTTCGCCTCCGCGTCGATCGCCCGCTGCAGCGCTGCCTTGATCTCCTCCTGTGCCTTGCCGAAGGCCGCCCAGTCGCCCGCCTGCCGGGCCTTCTCGGCGTCGTCGATGGCCTTCTGAGCGTCGGCCAGCGCCGCCTTCACCGTCGGGTTCTGGCCGGTGGGCGGTGTGGTGGTGCCCTCGCCCGGCGGCTGGGCCGGCGGGACGGGCGCGGTCGGGGCGTCGGCCCCGAAGACCACGTTCAGCGCCTTCTCCAGCGTGTCCTCGAAGGCGGTCGCTCCGGCGTAGGTCACCAGGACCTTGCGCAGCAGCGGGTACTTCAGCCCGGAGCTGCGCACGTACACCGGCTCGACGTAGAGCATCCCGCCGTCGAGCGGCACGGCGAGCAGGTTTCCGTACTCGATCTCGGAGTCGCCACCGCGCAGCAGGCGGATCGTCTCCGCGATCTTCGGCTCGGACTGGAACTTGCTCTGTACCTGCCCGGGGCCGTCCGGCGGCTTGCTGGTCGGCATCTTCAGAATGCTGATCTTGCCGTAGCCCGCGGTGCCCGGATCCGCGTTGACCGCCATGAAGGCGCTCAGGTTGGGCCGCTCGTTCGGCGTGAAGGTCGTCGTGAGCGAGAAGACCTGGTCCTTCTCCTTCTGGTCCGGCATCTTCATCGACAGGTAGTACGGCGGAACCGCCGTACCGGCCTTGGTCGTCGGGTCGTCGGGGACGGCCCAGGCCTCACTGCCGCTGAGGAAGGTCTGCGGGTCCGTGACGTGGTACCGGGTCAGCAGCTCGCGCTGGACCTTGAAGAGGTCCTGCGGGTAGCGCAGGTGGTCCATGAGCGGCTTGGAGATCTCGCTCTTGGGCTGCACCGTGCCCGGGAACGCCTTCATCCAGGTCTTCAGGACCGGGTCCTGGGTGTCCCACTGGTAGAGGCTGACCGTGCCGTCGTACGCGTCGACGGTGGCCTTCACCGAGTTCCGGATGTAGTTGACCCGGTTCTCCTGCGCCACCACCGCGCGCTGGCTGTTGGTCAGCGAGTCCGCGGTGCTCTGGCCCAGCGTGGTGCGCGAGGCGTACGGGTAGCCGTTGGTCGTCGTGTAGGCGTCGACGATCCACTTGACCCGGCCGTCGATGACCGCCGGGTAGGGGGCGCCGTCGATGGTCAGCCACGGGGCCACGGCCTCGACGCGCTCCTTGGGGGTGCGGTTGTAGAGGATCCGCGAGCCCTCGCCGATGGCCCCGGAGTACAGGATCTGCGGCTCGCTGAAGGACAGCGCGTACGCCGCCCGGTTGACCGGGTTGTCGAGGTTGACGCCGGAGTCGCCCTCGTAGCTGGTCTCCTTCTCGCCCTTGTCGTCCGAGTAGTCGAGCTCCTTCTGCGGCCCGCCGACGATCGAGTACTGCTTCGTCTGCTCGCCGTAGTAGATCCGCTGCTCGAAGTCCGTGCCGAACATCCCCTTGGAGGGGAGGTCGGACTGGGTGAAGTCCGGAGCACCCTGGTCGCCGACCGTCGTGCCCTTGGCCGAGACGACACCGTAACCGTGGGTGTACTTGAAGTGGTCGTTGATCCAGTTGTTCTTCGGAATGCCGCCGATGTTCAGCTCGCGGAGCCCTATCACGGTGTCCTGGCCGCTGTAGCGGTCCACGGCGAGCGTCGACGGGAAGGCGTAGTAGCCCTTGACCTGCTGGAGCTGCTGGAACGCCGGCGAGACGATGTTCGGGTCGAGCAGCCGGACGCTGGCGGTGGCGTCGACCACCGGCCGCAGCTTGGCGCGGTCCTCCGTCTGCGGGGCGCCCGGATAGTCCTTGACCTCCACGCCGGAGATCCCGTAGGCATCGCGCGTCGCCTTGATGTTCTTCTGGACGTACGGCGATTCCTTGGCCTGCTCATTGGGCTGGACCTGGAACTTCTGCACGATCGCCGGATACAGCCCGCCGATCAGGATCGCCGAGAGCACCATCAGGCCGAAGCCGATGACCGGCAGCTGCCAGGTGCGGCGCCACAGCGTCGCGAAGAAGAGCAGGGCGCAGATCGCGGCGATGGCGACGAGGATCGTCTTCGCCGGCAGGTACGCGTTCGCGTCGACGTACCGCAGACCGGTCCAGTTGTCCGCCGCCTTGAAGTCGCTGGACTTCACGGCCAGGCCGTACCGGTCGAGCCAGTACGCGATGGCCTTGAGCGTCACGAACAGGCCGAGCAGCACCGACAGGTGCCCGGTCGCCGCGGCGGTGGCCCGGGCGCCCGGGCTGGTCACGCGCAGTCCGCCGTACAGGTAGTGCACGACGGCCGCGGCGATCACCGACAGCACGACCGCTGCGAAGCCGAAGCCGAGCAGGAAGCGGTACCAGGGCAGGTCGAAGGTGTAGAACGACACGTCCAGGTTGAACTGGGGGTCCTTCTGTCCGAAGGCCACCCCGTTCACATACATCAGCCAGGTCTTCCACTGGCCCGCCGCCGAGGCGCCCGCGATGAGGCCGACGAGCACGGCGATGCCCAGGAGCAGCCACTTCTTGTACGGGGCGATGCTCATCCGGTAGCGGTCGAGGCTCTGCTGCTCCAGCGACATCGCGCTGAGCGGCGGCCGCAGCCGGTGTGCCAGCCAGATGTTCAGCCCGACGGCACCCGCCATCAGCAGACCGAAGACGGCGAACAGCCCGATCTTGGTCCACAGGGTGGTGGTGAAGACGGTCGAGTACTTCACGGAGCGGAACCAGAGCCAGTCGGTCCAGAAGCCCGCGAACATGATGAAGAGCATGGCCAGGACGGCCAGCACGCCCAAGGTCATAAGGAGAGTGCGGGCCCGCCGGGACGGGCGGCCGACTCTCATCCGTGGCCCGGAAGGGCCTCCGCCGCGGTCCGGCATCTGGAAAGCCAACGTGCGCACCTCGAAAGTCGCTGTGTCTGTATGGAACGGGGGACCCGATCGTAGAGCCCACTCATGCAACTTACTGAGGCTTTAGTCAGTTCCCGGTATCGGGGAGAAAGGAGGCAGGATGTTGTCCATGTCCAACGTTTCCCCTTCCCCCGGCACGCCGATGGCGGCCAGCCCGCTGACCCGTGCCTGCCTTGAGATCGACGAGTACGCGGCCGGCCTGGGCTGGGACCAGCCCGCCCGGCTGTTCGCCCTCGTCGACACCGCCAAGCTGAAGAAGCAGGAGCCGCGCCTCGCCGGCCAGCTCGGCCTCGACCAGGACGACGCCGGCAAGACCTCCCTCACCCCGGTCGAGCAGGAGGAGCTGCCGGCCGGGACCGCCCTCGACAAGTTCCTGGGCACCATCGCCTGGCCCGACGCGGTCGTCGGATGCGCGCTGACGGTGGAGCGGCTGATGCTGCCGCCGTCCGCGGAGGCTTCCGTACCGGAGGGGCTGAACGACAAGCAGCTGGCGAAGTGGGTGGCCGGACACCCCGAGCGCCAGGAGGTCCGGCTGACCGTGGCCGTACTGCGCGACGGCTCGCGCGAGTCGGCCGTACGGCTGCGGGAGAAGGACTCCTCGACCGAGGTCCTCACCGGCGGGGGGCTGGTGCCCGGGCTGGCGGAGGCGCTGGCCGCGACCTTCTCGTAGGTCTTCTTCGTGGGTCCTGCTCGTAGGTCCTGCTCGTAGGTCCTTCTCGTAGCTCCTACTCGTAGGTCTTCCGAGCAGGACCTCGGCCGGAGGCGGACCGGTCAGGGCTTGGCGGGGCACTGCGGCAGCCCGGCCGTGTCCCCCTTGCTGATCTTCTCCAGCGCCCGCATGGCGTCGTCCATGGTGGAGACCTTCACCAGGGTCAGCCCGTCCGGCACGTCGGCGGCAGCGGCGGCGCAGTTCTCGGCGGGCGTCAGGAAGTACTCGGCGCCCGCCTCGCGGGCGGCGATCGTCTTCATCGGGATGCCGCCGATCGGTCCGACCTTGCCCGCGTCGTCGATGGTGCCGGTGCCCGCGACGAACTTGCCGCCGGTGAGGTCCTGCGGGGTGAGCTTGTCCACGATGCCGAGGGCGAACATCAGCCCGGCGCTGGGGCCGCCGACATCGGCGAGCTTGATGTCGATGGTGAAGGGGAAGGTGTGGTC
Source organism: Streptomyces sp. NPDC003034 (assembly GCF_053591375.1). NCBI lineage: Bacteria > Bacillati > Actinomycetota > Actinomycetes > Kitasatosporales > Streptomycetaceae > Streptomyces > Streptomyces sp. NPDC003034. The sequence continues at coordinate 38,466 of NZ_JBSFTS010000023.1, read as the reverse complement.
GGTGCCCGCCCGGATGCCGACGATGGCGTGCCCGGCTCCCTCCGCCTTGGCCGTGGTGATCGTGACCTCAGTGGTGTCGGTGGGCTCGCGCTGCGCCTTCTCCGCCTCGGCCGCCTCCGCGGCCGGTACGACGGTGAACCGGACGGGTTCGCCGGGCTTGTGCCGGGTGACGAGCTTGGCCACGTCCTCCGGGGCGGTGACGGGGTTGCCGTCCACGGCCCGGATGACGTCACCGGCGTGCAGCTTGCCGTCGGCCGGGCTGGCCTTGACCACGGAGGATACGATCACGCGGGCGGAGACCGGGATGCCGAGCTGCTTGAGCGCCGCCACCTTCGCGGTCTCCTGCGACTGGCTGAATTCCTCGGCGTTCTCCTGGGTGGACTGCTCCTCCGTCTTGCCGTCCGGGTAGAGGTTCTCGTGCGGCACGACGATGTTGTCGTCGGCCAGCCACCCGTACACGGCTTCCAGCAGGTTCATGTCGTAGTCCGCGCTCGTGACGCGCACCGTGGTCATGTTGAGGTGGCCGCTGGTCGGGTACGTCTTGCGACCCGAGATGCTGAGAACGGGCTCGCCGCGCGAGTCCCCGAGGGTGTTCACGGTCGGACCGGGGCTCATCTCGGAATACGGGACCGGGAGGAACAGCCCTGCGATGAGGAGAGTGAACAGCACGAGGGTGGAAGCGAGCATCGTCGCAGTGCGGCGTGGCATGAATCCGACAGTACGGGACGGCCTCGGCGGGCGGCCCTCTGGGCCGCTCCGTGCGGGCCCGTACGCGGAAGTCTCAGGGGATTCTCACAAGTCCGAGGCTCAGGGGATCCTCGCGGGACGCCTCAGTCCGAGACTCAGGGGATCCTCACGGGACGCCTCAGACGGCGTCGGAACCGGAGTGCGCCTCTGCCTTCACCTTGGCCTCGTCGGCCCTGCCCATGGCCTCACGGAATCTCGCGTAGCCCGCGAGCTCGGATATGTCACCTTGGGTGCGGTCGCGCGCCGCCCAGCTGCCCCATATCGCCGCTCCGATCGCCGCGAACAGTGGAATGAGCAACCACGCCAGAGACGCCATGGGCCTGCCTCCCTACCCCTCTATGTACATGTCCGTTGGTGGCTTCAACGCTCATGCCCGGGAAGGGGTTACGCAAATCGAGGGCGTTTTGCGCGGCCGAACGGGTGCGAGGCTACCCCCTTTCGAGGGGACTCTCCGACCCGGGGGTTCGACGGCGTCCAACCGCCTCCCGGCAGGCGTTCGACCGGCTGATCAACAGGCGCCGAGCGTGCCTCAGCAGGCGCCGACCCACTCGTCCGTGCCGTCCGCGAAGGTCTGGTGCTTCCAGATGGGGACCTCGTGCTTGAGGTCGTCGATGAGCATCCGGCAGGCCTCGAAGGCCTCGCCGCGGTGCGGACAGGACACGGCGACGACGACGGCCAGGTCACCCACGGACAGATCGCCCACGCGGTGCACCGCGGCCAGGGCGCGGACCGGGTACTTCGCCACGACGCGCTCGGCCACGCGGCGCATCTCGGCCTCGGCCGTCGGGTGGCAGGAGTAGCCGAGCGAGTCGACGTCCGCCCCGCTGTCGTGGTTGCGCACCGTGCCGACGAACAGCGTCGTGCCGCCCGTCGCGTCGTCGCCGACGGCCTGGAAGACCTCGTCGATCGACAGCGGGGTCTCGCGGATTTCGAGCAGCCGGATCGGGTCCGGAGCGGCCTGCTCGCCGGGGTGGTCGAAGTGCGGTGCCATACGGTCCATCGTGCCCTAGCCGCCGGCGCGGCGGAATAGCCGAAACGCCCGGGCGCCGGCAACCGCCTTGGGAGCCTCCTACAGAAAACCGCTGGTGGCGGCGGGCGGCCGGGCGGGGGCCGCGCCGCCGCCCGGCCGGAACCGGTCAGATGCCGCGGCGTTTGCGGGCACGGCGGACGGCGGCGGCGGCGCCCAGCAGGGCCACCGTCGCACCGGCGGCTCCGGCGGCCGTGGCCGCGTCCTTGCGGCCCAGCCGGCGGCCCGCGACCGTGTGCCGGCCGGCGACCTCCTGGAGCAGCTCGGCCAGCACCTCCTCGTTGGTCCAGCGGGGCCGCCAGCCCGCCGTGTGCAGCCGGCTGACGCTGACCACCCAGGGGTGCATCGTGTACGCGAGGTCCCCGGCCGGGGACGGCGTCAGGCCGATCCGGTGCAGGCGGGCCGCCGCGCCCAGCGCCACGGCCGACGGGAGCTCCATGCGGCGGATGCCGCTCAGCTCCTCGACCTCCTCCTGCTCCAGCCAGCCCTCGCAGCCCACGGCCAGCTCGCCTTCGACCTTCTCCAGCGCCGCGTACTCCAGGGCGCTGACGAGGTCCTCCACGTGACAGAACTGCCAGGTGGGACGGGACCCGGCCACGACGAGGAGCCGGGGGGACTCGAAGTACCGGGTCAGCGCGGTGTCGGTGCCGCCGACGAGGACGGCGGGGCGGACCACCGTCACGTTCAGGCCGGGGTGCGCCCGGGGGGCTCGGCGGCCGAGGCGCTCGATCTCCAGCAGGTCGCCGACGCCGGTCGCCTCCGCGGTGGCCCGCAGCTCGGAATCCTCCGACAGCGGGATGTCGTTGTCCGGCAGGGCTCCGTAGACCATCGCCGAGGTGCACAGCACGACCCGGTGGACGCCGGCCGCGGCGGCGGCCGTCAGCACGGTCTGGGTCCCGCGCACGTTGTACGCCGTACGCGCCGCCGGGTCCGTCTCCAGATCGAGGTCCAGCGCGAGGTGGACCACCACGTCGGCGCCGCGCAGCTTCTCGGCGATCGCCGGGTCTCGTACGTCCAGGACGTGCCACTGGGCGGCTGCGCAGTCCCCGCGCCGCTCGTCGATCGCGACGACCTGCCTGACCTCGTCGGAGGCGGCCAGCCGGGCCGCCAATGCCGCGCCGACACCCGACGCGGCGCCGGTCACGGCGATCACCGGGCCTCGCACGGCCGGGTTTCGCGGCTGGCGAACGCCGTGGGCGCTGTCACCGTATTCAGGGCGGTCTTCGGGGTCGGGCGTCGGGCGAACCTGCGGATCTGGGGAACTCACCGGGCGTCTCCAGCGGTTGTCTTCAGTAGGGACGCGCCGTGACGCGTACCTACCAGGTGATGTCCATCCTGCCGCAGCCCAGGAGTCGGCGGAGCACCGAGCCCGTATGCGGGTGTGGTGTCTACGCTGAGAGGTGTTGTCGGACCATTGCCCGTCGGCACCCGCCGGCGGCCCTACGAGCCGAGGAAACCCGTGAGCGACACCCCATTCGGATTCGGCCTTCCGCCGGAGGAGCCGGAAGACGGCGACGAAGGCAAGAAGAAGGGCAATCAGGGCGGTCAGGGCGGCCCGGCGAATCCGTTCGGGTTCTCCGGCATGGGCCTGCCGGGCGGCGCCGGCGGCCAGGGCGGCGCGGAGAATCCGTTCGCCGCGATGTTCGGCTCGATGAACCCCAACGACCTCGGCGCGGCGTTCCAGCAGCTCGGGCAGATGCTCAGCTACGAGGGCGGTCCCGTGAACTGGGACATGGCCAAGGACATCGCCCGCCAGACCGTCTCGCAGGGCACGGCGGACGGCGTGAAGGACATCAGCGTCGGGGTGGCCGAGAAGTCCGCCGTCGAGGAGGCGCTGCGGCTCGCGGACCTGTGGCTGGACGGCGCCACCTCGCTGCCCTCCGGAGCGGCCACGGCGGTGGCCTGGAGCCGGGCCGAGTGGGTGGAGGCGACCCTTCCGGTGTGGAAGGAGCTCGTGGACCCGGTCGCCGAGCGGGTCGGCGCGGCCATGGGCGGGGTGCTGCCCGAGGAGATGCAGGCTATGGCGGGCCCGCTGCTCGGCATGATGCGCTCCATGGGCGGGGCCATGTTCGGCCAGCAGATCGGCCAGGCCGTGGGCGTGCTCGCCGGCGAGGTCGTCGGCTCGACCGACATCGGGCTGCCGCTGGGGCCGGTCGGCAAGGCCGCCCTGCTGCCGCTGAACATCGCGAGCTTCGGCAAGGACCTCGGCGTCCCCGCGGAGGAGGTCCGGCTGTACCTGGCGCTGCGCGAGGCCGCGCACGCCCGGCTCTTCGCGCACGTGCCGTGGCTTCGCTCGCACCTGTTCGGCGCGGTCGAGGGGTACGCCCGCGGCATCAAGGTCGACACCTCCAAGCTGGAGGACGTCGTCGGCCAGCTCGACCCGTCCAATCCGGAGCAGCTGCAGGAGGCTCTGCAGGGCGGCATGTTCCAGCCGCAGGACACGCCCGAGCAGAAGGCGGCGCTGGCCCGCCTGGAGACGGCGCTCGCCCTGGTTGAGGGCTGGGTCGACGCGGTGGTGCACGAGGCGGCCAAGCCCCGGCTGACCTCGGCCGACGCGATGCGCGAGACCATGCGCCGGCGCCGTGCCTCGGGTGGCCCGGCGGAGCAGACCTTCGCGACGCTGATCGGCCTGGAGCTGCGCCCGCGCCGGCTGCGCGACGCCTCGCGGCTGTGGGCCTCGCTCACCGACGCGCGTGGTGTGGACGGCCGCGACGGGCTGTGGGAGCACCCGGACATGCTTCCGACCGCCTCCGACCTGGACGACCCGGACGGCTTCGTCCACCGCGAGCAGCTCGATTTCTCCGAGATCGACAAGATGCTCGGCGAGGCCGCCCGCAAGCGTGACGACCAGGACGGCGACGAGCCGAAGTGAGCCTGTACGACGATGCGGTCCTCGTGCTGAAGGGCTACGAGGGGAACGGCGAGGCGGGCCAGAGCGAGCTGGGTGATCTTTACCTGGAGCACCTGGCGGCGCATCCGGACGGGGTCTACAAGCCGTGCACGGCCGGGCACATCACCGCGAGCGCGCTGGTCGTGGACCCGGCGCGCGGGCGCGTGCTGCTGACCCTGCACAAGAAGCTCGGCATGTGGCTGCAGATGGGCGGCCACTGCGAGCCGGGTGACGCCACGCTCGCGCAGGCGGCGCTGCGCGAGGCCGGCGAGGAATCGGGCATCGCGGCCGGGCTGACGCTCCTGCCCGGTGGCCCGGTGCGGCTGGACCGGCACCCCATTCCGGCGCCGTGCAACTGGCACCTGGACGTGCAGTACGCGGCGCTCGCGCCGGCCGACGCCGTGGCGGAGATCAGCGATGAGTCGCTCGACCTGCGCTGGTTCCCGTACGAGGAGGTGGCGGCGGTGGCCGACACCTCGGTGGTGCGGCTCGTGGAGGCGACCCGGGCGCGGATCTGACCGTACCGGCAGGGCAAGGGGCGTCCCCCGGCCACCGCGGGTGGCCGGGGGACGCCCCTTGCGTCAGTTCCAGGGTTCTTCTTCTGGTTCGGTCAGTTCCAGGCGTTGTTCTGGTTCTGGGCGTGGGCGCCCTGCTGGCCCATGCCGAACTGGGCAGCGACCCCTTGCCCGAGCTGGGCGTTCTGCGGGGGCAGCACCTCGCTGGGCTGGACCAGCGCGAAGCCGGTGCCGAGGAAGCTCAGCTCCCAGCCCTCGCCGGTGTTCCCGCGGCGCCGCCACACGCCGCTGGAGTGGGTCTGCGCCTGCATCTGCACGCGCAGCGAGGTCGACCAGGCGACGATCGCGTCCGCGTCGGCGTTGACGTACTTGTCGGGCGTCACGTGCATCATCAGCGGCTGCCCGGAGGTCATGAGGGCGACCTTGCCGCGGCCTGTGATGTTGAGCTGGTACTTGCCGGATCCGGAGATTCCGTACTGGCTGTCCACCGCGATGACCTCGGTGTGCAGGGTGGAGTCCAGAGCCAGGACGTAGCCGCTGTCGACGGTCAGTCCCTCCTGGTCCACGTCCACGACGTGCACGTACTGGGCGAGGTTGGCGAAGTAGACCGTGCCCTGCCCGGAGCAGCGCATCAGGTCCAGGCCCTCGCCCGTGTTGCGTCGGGCGTTGCGCTGCCCGGTGGTCTGGTATTCGCCGTCGAAGTCGATGAGCCCCTGGTAGGCGACCATCGCGCCCTTGCGCGCGAGGACGTCGTCGGTGCCGGTCAGCGAGACCCGCAGCAGCTGCGGGTTCTGCACGGTGTACCGGTCCTGGGACTGGCTCTCGGTGTGGGCGAAAAGTGCGCTCTGCATGATGTGTCCGCTCCCCCTCAGCCCCGGGCCCGGAGCCGGTCGGTGCTGTCCTCGCTGGGCTGTACGACGACGATGCCCTGGCCGGAGAAGGCCATCTGGTAGGCCTCCCCGCTGCCCCGGCCGATCATCGACGAGGCCTTGAAACTGCGCTTGCCCTTGACCTTCAGGTTGGGCGACCAGGCGACGAGCGCATCCGGATCGACGTACGTCTCGTCCTCGCCGCGGCCGCAGTCCACCACGATCGGGGTGCCCCGGGAGGTGAGGGCCACCCAGCCGTTGCCGGAGATCTGGACGTTGAACAGGCCCTGGCCGGCGAACTTGGCGAGGCCCTTGACCCGCTCGACGCCCCACTGGAGGTGCGCGTCGAAGGCGAGCAGGTTGGTGCCGTTGACCGAGAGCGAGTCGTTGTTGAGGTTGATGACGACGACGTCGGCGCCGTAGTCGGCGAGGTAGAGAAGGCCGTCGCCGGTGCACTTCATCAGGGGCGCGCCTTCGCCGCTGATCCACTGCGAGGCCATCTGGCGCACGGCCGGCGGATTGGGTTCGTACTGTACGAAGCCCTCGTAGGCGACCATCGAGCCCGTGCGTGCGAAGAGCTCCTGGCCGCTCTGCATGGCGACCTTGAGCATGGCCCGGCCGTGGTTCTCCATGCGGGCCGTGACGGGGGTCGGGGCGTAGCCCGCGAGCTGCTGGTTCATTGCGTTCATGTCGGGCTCCCTCAGACCTCGTACGGCTGGACGACGATGAAGTTGCCGGGAGCACCGCGGAATTGGAGGTTCACGGTCTCCCCGCTGTGACCGGGGTAGGCGTTGCGCCGGAGCCGGACCTGGCTGGAAAGGATCACCTGCGAGGCGGACGACCACGCGACGACGGCGTTGCTGTCCGCGAAGGTGGTCGGGGTGACGGGCAGGACGACCGGGACGCCGTGCGTCTTCACGATCACCGTGCCCGAGCCCTGGAACTGCATGGTGAACAGGGCGCCGCCGGGGATTCCATGGCCCTCGATGCGGCGCACCTCATGCTGGAGCGACTCGTCGAAGGCGAGGACCGCCTCGGCGGAGACGCAGATTCCGTCGCCCTGGAGCTCGATGGCGTGCAGGTGGGCGTTGTTCTCCGCGAGGAAGACCTGGCCGCGGCCGGTGCAGCGCATCAGCTGCATCTCCTGGCCGGTGGCGTTGCCGACGACGCGTCCGGCGAAGCCCGCGCCCTTGTAGCTGAAGTCGACCTTGCCCTGGTAGAGGACCATGCTGCCCTGGCGGGCGAGGACGGCCTGGCCGCCCAGGGCCAGGTCGACCCGCATGAGCTGCTGGTTCTGCGGGGTCCAGCGGGCGCCCGTGGGGGCTTCCTTGTACGGCTGGAGCGCGGCGGCGAGCCCGGGGGCGGCGGCGGGGGCCGCCTGCGGGGCGTAACCGGCGTGCTGGCCGGGAAGCTGGCCGGGCGCCTGGCCGTAGCCGGGCTGCTGGCCGTACGGGGCGGGGGCGTGCGGGGGGACCTGGGCCGGGTACTGGCCGGGGACCTGGCCGTACGCGGGCTGCTGCGGAGGCTGCTGCGGCTGGCCGTAGGGCGCGGCGGCCGGCGGGGCGAACGGCGCCGCCATGGTGGGCGCGGCGTGCATCGGCGCCGGGTGCGTCGGCGCCGCCGCGGCGGGCTGCTGGTACGCCTGCGGCTGGGGTTGCGGGACCGGCGCCGGTGCGGGTGCGGGTACTGGAGCGGGGGCGGGTGCGGGTGCGGGTGCGGGGCCGCCGAAGGATGGCGCCGGCATCTGCGGGGCCGGGGGCGCGGGTGCCGGGGCGCCGAAGGACGGCGCGGGCAGCTGCGGGGCGGCGGCCTGGGGCGGTGGAGCGAACCCGGGTGCAGCGCCGGCCTGAGCGGCGGGCTGCTGCTCAGGCTGCGTTTCCTCGGCGACCTCGCCGCCGAAGTTCTTCAGCAGGGCGGCGAGTCCGCCGTCGAAGCCCTGGCCGACGGCGGCGAAGCGCCATACGTCCTTGAGGTAGAAGTCACCGAGCATCACCGCGCGCTCGGTGGTGAACTCCGCACCGGTGAAGGCGTACCGGACGACCTCCTCGCCACCCGCCACGATCCGGATGTAACCCGGACCGATCTGCGACATCTGTCCGGCGCCGTCGATGGTGGCGGTGAAGGACAGCTTGTGGATGCCCGCCGGGATGCGGTCCAGGGTCACCCGGAAGGATTCGGTGTCACCGGCTTGCGCGCCGAGCTGCTGGATCGACTCCTCCGGCGATTTGGGCTGGTTGAAGAAGATGAAGTAGCGGTCGTCCGACAGCTGCTCGTTCGCGTCGAGGCCGAAGCAGCTGATGTCGAAGGCGAGTCCGGGCCCGGCGATCTGGACGCCTACGTACAGATCGGTGCCCGCCGTCAGATCACTGATCTTGGCCTTGTGGCCGCGTTGGAATTCCCTGGCCATACGTAACGACCGTCCCCCATCCCGACTGTGAATCCGTGCCGCTCAGGCTAACGGCAACTGCCGACATCCGGCCAAGTCGGTACCGACCCGGTACACAACACGGTGCGTGACCCCGCGGTCGGCGACCGGGGGCCCCGGCACCGTCATTCGTCGCGGGCGGCGGGGACCTTCGGGAGGCGCTCGGCGGCGACCACTCCCTCCAGGTAGCCGCGGGCCCGCTCGGTCCGGGGATACGCCTCCAGCAGCTGCCAGAAACGGGCGCCGTGGCCGGGCACGAGGAGGTGGGCCAGCTCGTGCAGGAGCACGTAGTCGACGACGTACTCGGGCATTCCCTGGAGGCGGTGCGAGAGGCGGATGCTGCCTTCGGCCGGGGTGCAGGAGCCCCAGCGGGTGTTTTGGTTGGTGACCCAGCGGACCGAGCGGGGGCGCGCGCGGCCACTGAAGTACTGCTCGGACAGACGCTCGGCGCGCTCGGTGAGTTCCGCGTCCCCGATGGTGCGTCTGCTCTCCTGCGCGGCCAGCTTGTCCAGCATGACCCCGATCCAGCGCTGCTCCTCGGCCTCGGACATCCGGGCAGGGATGAGCACGACCGTACGGTCACCCTCGCGGTAGGCGGATACGGTCCTGCGGCGGCGTGCGCTCCGGCGGACTTCGACGGCGCGTTGCGATGGGTCGGCGGACACGCGACGACGGTACCCGCAAGCCGTGGCGGAAGTCGCGCCCCTCCACGCTTCGAATGTGACCGGTTAACGACGGGCTGCCAGCGGGCGCGCATTCCTCATCTCATATGACGGATATGCCCCGCCTGTGGACAAAATTCCGCACGGATCGCGACGGGCGGGCAATGTGGCGCGAGAGGGAGAAAGAAGAGGCACGGGGATCGAGGGGGACTGGCGATGTATCCGAAGGTGAAGCCCGCGCTGGCACGGGCCTGGCGCGATCTGCAGACCGTGCAGTTCGGGGTGACCCCCGCCCACGCGGTGGTGCTCGGACCGGTTGACACGGCGACCGGTTCGCTCATCGACCGGATCGACGGGACGAGGGGGATGGAGCTGTTGCGGGCCGAAGCCGCCGGGATGGGACTGCCGGCCGGCTTGGCGGACGAACTGGTCCGGCGGCTGGCCTCGGCCGGGCTGCTCGACGACGCCACGGCCGGCGGGCCGCGGGCGCAGGCCGTGCGCGCCCGTCCCGGGACCCTGGAGCGGCTGGGGCCCGATCTGGGCTCGCTCTCCCTCGTCCGCCGGGAGCCGGGCGGGGACTTACGGGCGGTCGCCGCGCGCCGGGCGATACGGGTCCAGGTGCGCGGCAGCGGCCGGGTGGGCGGGGTGATCGCGGCGGTCCTGGCGGGAGCGGGCGTCGGCCGGGTGGAGGTGCTCGACGGCGGCCGGGTGGAGCCGGCGGATGTGGCGCCGGGCGGGCTGGGGCCCGGGAGTGTGGGCCGACTGCGGGCGGAGGCCGCGGGCAGGCTGATGCGCGAGGCCGCCCCGGTGCGGGCCCCGCGGGCCGGGGAGGGCGAGGGGCCGGAGGCGGGGCTGGCCCTGGTGGTCGTCGCCCCGCGGGACGGACTGCACGCGTGGGCGCCCGACCCGGACACGGCCGCCGACTGGGTGGCCACTGGCGTCCCCCACCTGTATGCGGGGGTGCTGGAAGCTACCGGGGTGGTCGGGCCGCTGGTGCTGCCGGGTGCCACGGCGTGCGCGGGGTGCATGGAGCGCGAGCGCGTGGACCGGGACCAGGCGTGGCCCAGGATGCTCGTCCAGTGGCGATCGGCCCACCGCCGCCGGGCGAGCGCGGCCTGCGACCTGGGACTGTCCACGGCGGTGGCCGGGCTGGCCGCGGCCCACGCGCTGTCCTTCCTCGACGGGGAGCTGCCCGCGTCGGCCGGCTCCCGCTGGGAGGCGGCCCTGCCCGCACTCCACTGGGAGCCCTGCGCGGTCTCCCCGCACCCCGACTGCCCCTGCGGCGCGGCCGTTCTTCCGGAGGCGGACCTCGAAGCCGGGGGCGCCACCGCCCGGGAAGGGGGCCGTCGAGTGGTCATGGAGCGGGCGGGGGGAGGATCGGGCTCCGGGGGCGGAGCGGGGCCATGACAGGATGCGTTTCGTCCGAGAGGCACCTTGCCCTCATGAACCGCCGCTTGCGGCGCAGCTGTCTGGGAAATGGAGGGGCGTATGTCTGATCTTCCCCGGAAGGCGGTCACCCGTACCGTCAAGCTGGCCGCGCTGCCGCTCGGCATCGCGGGCCGGGCCACTTGGGGGCTGGGCAAGCGGATCGGCGGCAAGTCGGCGGAGATCGTGGCACGCGAGCTCCAACAGCGCACCGCCGAACACCTTTTCCGCACCCTGGGTGAGCTCAAGGGCGGAGCCATGAAGTTCGGGCAGGCCCTGTCGGTCTTCGAATCCGCCCTGCCGGAGGAGGTCGCGGGCCCCTACCGGGCGGCGCTGACCAAGCTTCAGGAAGCGGCCCCGCCCCTGCCGGCGGCGACGGTGCACCAGGTGCTGGCGGAGCGGCTGGGCGCGGACTGGCGGGATCTGTTCGAGGAGTTCGAGGACAAGCCGGCCGCGGCGGCCTCGATCGGGCAGGTGCACCGGGCGGTGTGGCACGACGGCCGGCAGGTGGCGGTCAAGGTCCAGTACCCCGGGGCCGGTGAGGCGCTGTTGTCGGACCTCAAGCAGCTGGGCCGGTTCGCGGGACTGCTGGGACCGCTGGTCCCCGGCATGGACATCAAGCCGCTGATCAGCGAGTTGCGGGACCGGGTCTCGGAGGAGCTGGACTACGAGCTGGAGGCGGAGGCCCAGCGGACGCACGCGGACGCGTTCGAGGGCGATGCGGATGTCGTCGTACCGGATGTCGTGCACCAGGGCGACCAGGTGCTGGTGACCGAGTGGGTGGAAGGGACGCCGCTGTCGGAGGTGATAGCCGACGGCAGTCAGGAGGAACGCGACCGCGCCGGGCAGTTGCTGGCCCGGTTCCTCTTCTCCGGACCGGCCCGCACCGGACTGCTGCATGCCGATCCGCACCCCGGCAACTTCAGGCTGATATCGGGTCCGGACGGACGGATGCGGCTGGGCGTACTGGACTTCGGCACGGTCGACCGGTTGCCGGGCGGCTGGCCCAAGCCCATCGGCAGGTCGCTGCGGCTGACGCTGGACGGGGACGCCGACGGCGTCTATGGGCACCTGTGCGCCGAGGGGTTCGTGAAGAAGTCCATCGAACTGGATCCCGACGCCGTGCTGGACTACCTCAAGCCCATCATCGAGCCCGCCGAGGCGGAGGAGTTCACCTTCACCCGTCCGTGGCTGCGCGGCCAAGCGGCGCGGATAGCCGATCCACGCTCCCCGGCGCACCAGTTGGGGCGGCAGATCAACCTGCCCCCTTCCTACCTGCTGATCCACCGGGTCACGCTGAGCACCATCGGGGTGCTGTGCCAGCTGGGCGCGACGGTGCGGCTGCGGGAGGAACTGGAGTCCTGGCTACCGGGGTTCCTGCCCGCGGAGTAGCGGACCCCGGGCGCCGGGCCCGTCACCACCAGGAGGAGTCGAGCCTGCCCTCGATCGCCCGGATGTTGGCCCGGGCGCAGTCGTGGCAGAAGTACTGCCTGCTGCCGTTCTCCACGGAGCAGGTCCAGGTGGGCGGGGCACCGTCCGGGGCCCGTGCGCCGCAGCGCGCGCAGACGACGGGCTGGTCCTCGCTGCCCGGAGGGTGGGCGGGGTGGGGAGTCGGCTGGTCCACCTCCCGACGATATCGCCGCCGGGCCGGACAGCGCTCCGCAACGCACCGGGGGGACCGGTCCGTTCGGACCGGTCCCCCCGAGAGTGTTATTCGGCGGCCGTCAGTTCTTACTGCATGACGGCCATGGCCAGCGCCCGCCGGGCGCGCAGCGAGACGCGCTCGGCTCGCCGCTGCATGCGGCGGGCGGCGACCAGGCGCAGGGCCTGACGCTCGGCGTCGGCCTCACGCATGCGGTCGTCCATATGGGCACGAGCCAGGGCTTCTGGGATGAGTTGCATTTCACGGGTCCTGTTCTGACGCGAGGTGTTCGCGCCGGCGGTGATGAAGTCTGCGGTGGCGGCACCGTGCGGCTGCTCGCTCGTGGTGTGCGGGGTCATGAGGGCCTGCTTCAGGGGGTCGTGCGTGAGGGGGCGGTCGATGGTTCCGATGGCGTTCATACCGCTACCGGGTTCTTGCGCGGGCGGCCACGCGGCCGCTTGCGGGCGACGACCACACCCTGGACGAAGAGCTCGCCACCCCAGACGCCCCAGGGCTCCCGGCGCTCGACCGCCCCGGCGAGGCAGGCCTCGACCAGCGGGCAGGTCCGGCAGAGGGACTTGGCGTACTCCACGTCGGCCGGGGACTCGGCGAAGAAGACCTCGGGGTCGTAGGTGCGGCAGGGGACGGGTACGCCGAGGTTCTCGATGGCGTCGTCGAGCGCGGTGAGCGCGGTGAGCGGGGTCAAGGCGGAGTCCTCCGGGACTGCGGGCGGGGAGAGCTTTTGGGTCTGCGGTACGGACGGGGCGTGCGCTTCGAGTTGCACGGTGGTTTCTTCCTCGTCTGGTCGGCTAGTCGTTCCGGCCGGTCGGCCGGGTCGGCTGGGCTGCGTTCTCACACCGACTGGTTCTGCCAGTCCCGAGGCCCCTTCGCGCTGTCGTCCCCGTACGGGGACAAACAGAAGGGCCGCGGATCCCGGGTGGGGTTCCGCGGCCCTGAAGGCGCCGGCCTGATCATGCGATCAGGCTGGATCACTCCAGGGTTCGAGCCCGCGGAAGGCCCACATCAGGTGGTGCTGCTGCTTCGTCTGGTTCTTCGTCTGCTTCTGGGATCCGGCACCGGCTGCGGCCGCGAAGCCATAGGCGCCATGCGCCTGGGCTTCCAGTACTGCCACCGGTGCCTGGGTCGGTCGCTCATTGCGCTCGCTCACGGGAAGAGCGACCAGCAGGGCGGAGCTGTCAGCGCACAGCGCGGACAGACCGGTACCCGGAATCGCCAGGAGCGAGGAGGAGCCGAGCGGGCAGGAGGCGGCAACCGAGTGATCGGTCATTTTGGTGATGGTCATGAAGCTGGTCACGGGGTCTCGCCTCCTCTCGGCGTCTCGGGGACCGGGCCCGGGGGCCTGTCCCATGCGTATTCGGATAAGTACAGCACGGATCCAGGGCTTCGGAGAAGCCACCGTTTCCGTTGCTAAGAACCTATGGGGATTCGCCGGGCATGCGCAAACTATTTTTCCGACGAGTTTCTACGCGTCGTCAGAATCTTCGGTGCCCGGCTCTTGACCTGCGCAGATGGCCAGGACGTCGGCTCCGTACCGCTCAAGCTTCCGGCCTCCCACGCCGGAGATCATCGACAGCTCGCCCTCCTCGGACGGCGCGGCCTCCGCGATCGCCATCAGCGTCTTGTCCGTGAAGACGCAGTACGCCGGCAGGCCCTGCTCCTTCGACTGGGCCGAGCGCCAGTCGCGCAGCCGCTCGTACAGCCCCTCGTCCATGTCGGACGGGCAGTCCTCGCAGCGCATCAGCTTCAGCTCGCCGGCCTCGGTCAGCGTCTTGCCGCAGACCCGGCACAGCACCGGTCCGCGGCGGCCGCGCTTGCGGGCCCCCCGCTCGGCCGCGCCGCCCGCCGTGCTGCCCGGGGCCGCGGAGCCCGGCCGCAGGCCGTTCAGGAAGCGGCTGGGGCGTCGGGAGGCCCGGCCGCCCGGAGCACGGGAGAGCGCCCAGGAGAGCGTCAGGTGCAGCCGCGCACGGGTGACCCCGACATAGAGCAGCCGGCGCTCCTCCTCGACCTGCTCGTCCGTCTTGGCGTACGTGATCGGCATCATGCCGTCGGTGAGCCCGACGAGGAAGACCGCGTCCCACTCCAGGCCCTTCGCCGCGTGCAGTGAGGCCAGGGTGACGCCCTGCACGGTCGGGGCGTGCTGTGCGGCCTTGCGCTCTTCCAGCTCGACCGTGAGGTCCCCCAGGGTGGCGCCCGGCCGGGTCCTGGCGAAGTCCTCGGCGAGGCGGACCAGCGCGGCGAGCGATTCCCACTGGTCGCGGACGGCGCCGGAGCCGGCGGGCGGCTCGCCGGTCCAGCCGATGGAGCTGAGCACGGCCCGCACCTGGGAGCCGAGCTCGACCACGTCGTCCAGGAGCGGGTCGTTGCCGCCGGACCGGGCGGCTCCGCGCAGCGCGAGGATCGCCTTCTGCACCTCCTGGCGCTCGAAGAACCGCTCGGCTCCGCGCAGCTGGTAGGGGACTCCCGCGTCGGCGAGTGCCTGCTCGTAGACCTCGGACTGGGCGTTGATGCGGTAGAGGACGGCGATCTCCCCGGCCGGGACGCCGGCGGCGATCAGATCGCGGATCCGGCCGGCGACGCCCTCGGCCTCGGCGGGCTCGTCCGGGTACTCGGCATAGACCGGGTCGGGACCGGTCTCGCGCTGGGAGATCAGCTCCAGCCGGTGTTCGGCGGCCCGGCCTTTGGCCTGGTTGAGGAGGCCGTTGGCCAGGTGCACGACCTGGGGGGTGGAGCGGTAGTCGCGGACCAGCTTGACGACCGTGGCCTGCGGGTAGCGGACGCGGAAGTTCAGCAGGTGGTCGGGGGTGGCGCCGGTGAAGGAGTAGATGGTCTGGCTGGCGTCGCCGACGACGCAGAGGCTGTCGCGCTCGCCGAGCCACAGGTCCAGCAGCCGCTGCTGGAGCGGGCTGACGTCCTGGTACTCGTCCACGACGAAGTGCTGGTACTGGGCGCGGATCTGCTCGGCGATGTCGTGGCGGTCCTGGAGGATGCCGACGGTGAGGAGCAGCACGTCCTCGAAGTCGATCATGCCGCGGTCGCGCTTGAGCTGCTCGTACGTGCCGTAGATCTGAGCGATTTCCGCCAGATCCCGAGGGGCCTCGCGGCCCGACTTGAGGGCGGCCGCCGGATAGTCGGCGGGCACGGTCTGGGTGACCTTGGCCCACTCGATCTCACCGGTGACATCGCGCAGCTCATTGCGGTCGAGGCGGACCCGGCACCGCGCGCCTGCCTCGGCGACGAACTGGATCTTGCGCTCCAGCAGCCGCGGCACCTCCCCGCCGACCGCCTTGGGCCAGAAGTACTGGAGCTGGCGCAGGGCGGCGGAGTGGAAGGTCCGCGCCTGGACACCGCCCGCGCCGAGGGAGCGCAGGCGGCCGCGCATCTCTCCGGCGGCCCGGTTGGTGAAGGTGACGGCCAGCACGCTGGCCGGCATGAGCTGGCCGGACTGGACGCCGTAGGCGATGCGGTGGGTGATCGCCCGGGTCTTGCCGGTGCCGGCGCCCGCCAGCACGCACACCGGCCCGCGCAGGGTCGTCGCGACCTCGCGCTGCTCCGGATCGAGGCCCAGGAGCACCGCGTCGGCCGAGTCGGCGGCGGCGGGGAAGGATGAGGAGTGCGTTGCTGCTGTCACCCCGCCATGCTGCCAGGTCTGGTGGGTCGGCCGGGAAAGTTGTCCACAGACCGCCCCTGTCCGTCGTACTTGTCACACCACACCTGATGGACCCGCGGCACCGGCCGTACGGGAATGGCGGCGGGGTCCCGTACGTTCGGGTACTCGGACGACCGAGACCTCACTCGACGCCTCACTCGACCCCTCACAGAGGAGACCGCAGCATGCAGGACACGGGTTCCGTGACGATGTACAGCACGACCTGGTGCGGCTACTGCCGCCGGCTGAAGACCCAGCTGGACCGGGAAGGCATCGCCTACAACGAGATCAACATCGAGCTGGACGCCGAGTCCGCGGCGTTCGTCGAGAAGGCGAACGGCGGCAACCAGACGGTTCCGACCGTCCTCGTGGTCTCCCCCGCCGGCAGCGAGTCGGTCATGACGAACCCGAGCCTGGCCCAGGTCAAGCAGGCCCTCGCCGTCTGATCCCGGACGTCGTCCGGATCCCTCGGACGGCGGCTCTGACATCTGGGGTGTCCCGGATGTCGCGGATGTCTTCAGACGCGGCACGCGCCGGCCGCGCGTACAGAAAGGCCCCCGCCGAGGGGGCCTTCTGCTGTGACCGGCGCGGGGACCGGCGTGCGCTCACGCTCGCGTGATCCGCGTGACCTGGTGACCCGGCGTGCGGCCCGGGCGGCCGGCTCGTGTGCGACGCGTCACGCGTTCGGCCGCGGCAGCGGCTTTCCGTACCAGCGCTCGACCAGCCGGGCCGCGATGGAGATCCCGCCCGAGGGCGGCAGCACCTCGCCCGCCTCGATCGCCGCGCGCAGGTCCTCGCGGGAGAACCAGCGGGCCTCCTCGATCTCCTCGCCGTCCACCGTGATCTCGGAGGTCACGGCGCGGGCGGTGAAGCCCAGCATCAGGCTGTACGGGAAGGGCCACGGCTGGCTGGCGACGTACTCGACCTCGCCGACCTTGACGCCGGCCTCCTCCCACACCTCCCGGATGACGGACTGCTCGATCGACTCGCCCGGCTCCACGAACCCGGCCAGCGTCGAGAAGCGCCCCTCCGGCCAGTGCACCTGGCGCCCGAGCAGCGCGCGGTCCTGCTCGTCCGTGACCAGCATGATCACGGCCGGGTCGGTACGCGGGTAGTGCTCGGCGCCGCAGCCCGGGCAGCGGCGGATGTGCCCGGCGGCCGCGACCACCGTGCGCTCTCCGCAGCGGGAGCAGAAACGGTGCATCCGCTGCCAGTTCTCCAGCGCCACGGCGTGCACCATCAGCCCGGCGTCGCGCGGGGGCAGCAGCAGTCCGGCCTCGCGCAGTCCGGCCGGGCGGGCCGACTGGTCCATCCGGCCCGGCAGCGAGTCCTTCTGCAGGGCGAAGTACCGTACGCCGTCCTCGTCGGTGCCCAGGAAGTAGCGGTGCGTCTCGGTCACCGGGGCCTCGAAGGCCGGGGTCATCACGATCCCGGTGCCTCCGTCGGGGGTGTCGTCGATCAGGACCTGGCCGCCGGAGACGACGAAGACACGGGTCGTCGGGTGGCTCCAGGCCGCGGCGAGCCACGCCTCGTCCAGGCGGTGGTGCGCGGCGCGGTCGATTCCGCTGGGCGCGGTGAGCGAGACAGGGCGCTCGGTGTAGGTGCTCACAGGTACTTCCAACTCCCCCGGTGTGGGACAAGGCAGGTGCTCGATGGGCTCGCGGCCTGGCATGCCGCGTGTGGCGTTGGGATCAGGTGGTGTCGCCCCGGCCGCGGGTGGCCGTGGCGGTGGCGGCCAGGTCGCTCCAGAGGTAGGCGGTCGCCTCGACGCCCTTGAGCAGGAGGTCCAGCTCGACCTTCTCGTTGGGCGCGTGCCAGCCGTCGGACGGGACGGAGATGCCGAGGAAGAGGACAGGCGCCCCCAGGACGTCCTGGAGGTCCGCGGCGGGTCCGGAGCCGCCCTCCCGGGTGAAACGGATCTTCTGGCCGAAGGCGCGGCCCATGGCCCGTACGACGGACCGCAGGGCCGGGTGGTCCAGCGGCGTCAAGCAGGGCCGGGTCGGGGCGCCGAAGATGATGGAGTGCCGGATTCCGGCCGGGACGCGCGCGCTGACCCACTCCCTGACGGCCGCCTCCACCTCGTACGGATCCTGCCCGGACACCAGGCGGAACGACAGCTTCAGGTGGGCGGAGGAGGGCACGATGGTCTTGCCGCCGGGGCCCTGGTAGCCGCCTCCGATGCCGTTGACCTCGGCCGTCGGCCGGGCCCAGACCCGCTCCAGGGTGGAGTAGCCCGCCTCGCCGGAAGCCGCGTGGGACTTGGCCGTACGCAGCCACTCCTCCTCGTCGAAGGGGAGCTCGGCGATCAGCGCCCGCTCCTCGTCCGTGAGCTCGGCGACGCCGTCGTAGAAGCCGGGGATGGTGACCCGGCCGTCGGCGTCGTGCAGGGCCGCGACCAGGCGCGCGGCTACGGCGGCCGGATTGGGCACGGCTCCGCCGAAGGCACCGGAGTGGATGTCCTGGTCCGGACCGTGGAAGTCGATCTCGCAGTCGGCGACGCCGCGCATGCCCGTACAGACGGTGGGGGTGGTCCCGGACCACATGCCGGTGTCGGAGACGATCACGACATCGGCGGCGAGCTCGGCGGCGCGCGCCTCGACCAGCGGGCGGAAGTGGGTGGAGCCCGACTCCTCCTCGCCCTCGATGAGGAGCTTGAGGTGCACGGCGGGGGCGGCGGCCCCGGTGGCCGCCAGGTGGGCCCGGACGCCCAGGGTGTGGAAGAAGACCTGCCCCTTGTCGTCGGCGGCGCCCCGCGCGTACATCCGGCCGTCCTTGACGACCGGCTCGAAGGGGTCGGTGTGCCAGCCGTCGGCGAGGGCGGCGGGCTGCACGTCGTGGTGCCCGTACACGAGGACGGTCGGAGCGTCCGGGTCCGCGCTCGGCCAGTGGGCGAAGACCGCGGGCGCGCCGGGCGTCTCCCACACCTCGGCCACCGGGAAACCGGTCTCCTTCAGCTTCGCGGCCAGCCATTCGGCGCTGCGGCGCACGTCACCCGCGTGCTCGGGCTGCGCCGACACGGACGGGATCCGCAGCCACTCGGCGAGGTCGTCGAGGAAGGCCGCGCGGTGGGTCTCGATGTACGTGCGGACGACGCTGTCCGGCTGGCTGTCGCTCATGCCCACGAGCCTATCCGTCCGCCTGAGCGGCACTCTCCCGGCCCGTTTCCCCTTGGAGGATCCGCTCAAGACGGGCACGGCCCGGGAGGTCGCGGGGGCGGATGACGCGCCCGCTGCGGACGTGCAGGAAGGCGCCCGTGACCCGGTCCAGGGGGGTGCCGGTGGCTTCCGCCCAGGCCAGGCGGTAGACGGCGAGCTGGAGGGGGTCCGCCTCGGTGGTGCGGCCGGTCTTCCAGTCCACGACCTCGTACGAACCGTCGTCGTTCTTGTACACGGCGTCGATCCGCCCCCGGACGACCCGGCCGGCGAGCGTGAGCTGTACCGGGGCCTCCATGCGGTACGGGGTCCGCTCGGCGTACGGACTCCGCTCGAAGGCGGCCTTGAGGAAGTCGAGATCGGCCTCGTCGGCGATCTCCTGGTCGGAACCGGGGAGCTCGGTGGCGGGGTCGAGGACGTCCAGCAGCGGAAGCGGGAGCTCGTCGAATCGGGACTCCACCCACGCGTGGAACCGGGTCCCCTGGCGCGCCGCGGGCTGGGGCGGCTTGGGCATCGGGCGGGCGAGGTCCCGTACGAAGCCCTGCTCGTCGGCGGCGAGCCGGAGCAGCTGGCTGGCGGACAGCGAGGCGGGGAGCTCGACGTCGCGGACGGCCGCGCGGGCACGGCGCAGCTCGCCCTCCAGGGCGTCGAGGTCCCGGTCCCAGGAGGCGACGGCCCGCGCCTCCTCGGGGGTGAGGCCGCCATCGCCAGGCGCACCGCTGGGGCGGCCGCTGTGGCCGGCCCCGGCCCCGGAATCGACCGCCGGGGCGGCGGCGCCGTCGCCGGAAGGGAGCCCGTCGGGGGCCCAGAGGTCTTCCGGCCAGAGGTCGTCGGGGTACGGGGCCTGCGGCGCCGGCTCTGCATCGGCGTCGGCACCGGCATCGACATCGGCATCGGCATCGGCATCAGCAAGGGGACGCGGGGGCTCCGCGCGGACGGGAGACGGCTCCTCCGCCAGCGCCTCGTACGGCCACGGCTCCTCGGCGTCGGACGGCTCCTCGCAGTGCGGGGGCCAGAGGTAGGGGTCGTCCTCCGCCGGATCCTGAGCCGAAACCGCAGCCGCTGCTGGTGCCGCTGCCGCTGCCGGCGGAGGCGGGGCCGCGAGGTAGGACTCCACCAGGGCTGCCGCCGCCCGGCGTAGCGCGAGGGATTCCGGATCCAGCGGGAGCGGCCAGGAGTGATCGCCCGTGTCCTCGGCCGTGGAGAGGACGGGATTCTCGTCGGACGGCTCCGGTTCGGCCGCCCAGGCCTCGATCTCGCCGGCACCGGCCGCGCAGTGCTCGTACAGGGCGGTCAGGAACGCGGACGGGCCGCGGCGCTTCTTCTGGCTCGGACCCCACCAGTGGCCCGAGGCCAGGAGGAGCGAACGGGGGCGCGTGAAGGTCACGTACCCCAGGCGCAGTTCCTCCGTGGCCTTGTGGTCCTTCAGCGCCGCCTTGAAGGCCTTCAGACCGGCCGAGGTCCACTCCGGGTCGGCGGGCAGGGTGGGCGCGTCGCCGCGCAGGGCGTAGGGCAGCACCTTCGCGTACGAGGTCCAGGCCTCCGGCGCCTTCTCCTTCGGGAAGGCCCCCGCGCACAGGTCCGGGACCACCACCACGTCCCACTCCAGCCCCTTGGACTTGTGGGCCGTGAGCACCTTGACCGTGTTCTCCCCGCCCGGCAGGGCGTGGTCGAGGCCCTTCTCGTACTGGGCGGCGGTGCGCAGGAAGGCCAGGAAGGCCAGCAGCGAGGCTTCGCCGTCGAGCGCCGCGAAGCCGGCCGCCACGTCCATGAAGGCGGAGAGCGTCTCGCGGCGGCGGGCCGCCAGCGCGTGCGGGGACGCGGACAGCTCCACCTCCAGGCCGGTCACCGCCAGCACGCGGTGCAGTACGTCCATCAGAGGGTCCGCCAGCGAGCGGCGCAGGTCGCGCAGTTCCTGGGCGAGGTGGGCGAAGCGGACCCGGGCCTCCGCCGAGAAGGGCAGGTCGTCCGGGGCCTGGGCATGCCCCGCGCCGTCGAGGAAGGTCTCCAGGGCGTCGGCGAGCGAAACGATCTCGGCCGGGTCGACCCCTTCGACCGCCGCCGCGAGCCGCTCGTCCGGATCGTCCGCCGCACCGGTGGCGCTGCGGCCGACGAGCATCCGCGCGCGACGGCCCAGCAGCGCCAGGTCGCGCGCCCCGATGCGCCAGCGCGGGCCGATGAGGAGCCGGACGAGGGCGGCATTGGCCCCCGGGTCCTGGAGCACCTCGCAGACGGCGACGAGGTCCGCGACCTCCGGCAGGTGCAACAGCCCCGAGAGCCCGACGACCTCCACCGGCACGTCCCGGTCCACCAGAACGGCCTGGATCTGCGCGAAGTCCGCGGCGGAGCGGCACAGCACCGCGATTTCCCGCGGTTCGGTCCCGGTGCGGACCAGGTGGGCGACGGAGTCGGCGATCCACCGCAGTTCCTCGGCGTGCGTCGGCAGCAGCGCGCAGCGCACCCAGCCGGCCCGCTCCTCGCCGGGCGCCGGACGCAGTGCCTCCACCCCCTCGTGCAGGGCGCGCAGCGGGGCGGCGAGCCCGTTGGCCAGGTCCAGGAGGCGGCCGCCGCTGCGCCGGTTCTCGCTGAGCGAGTAGCGGGTGGCCGGGCGGCCGTCGGCGTACGGGAAGTGCTCGGGGAAATCGTCCAGGTTGGCCACGGACGCACCGCGCCAGCCGTAGATCGCCTGGCAGGGGTCGCCGACGGCCGTGACCGCGTGCCCGCTGCCCGCGCCGAAGAGGCCGGACAGCAGCTGCCGCTGCGCCACCGAGGTGTCCTGGTACTCGTCCAGCAGGACCACCCCGAACTCCTCGCGCAGCAGCGCCCCCACCTCGGGCCGGGTGGTGGCGAGCCGCGCCGAGAGGGCTATCTGGTCGCTGAAGTCGAGGAGGTCCCGGGAGCGTTTGGCGGCGCGGTAGCGGCCGACCAGCTCCAGCAGTTCGAGGCGGCCGCGGACGGCTTCGGGGACCTTGCGCAGGTCGTCATTGGTGAGCCGGGTGCCGCCGAGGAGGTTCAGCAGGGCGGTGTCGTACTGACGCAGCTCGTCCGGATCGACCAGGTGCTCCGAGAGCTCACCGTCGAGCGCGAGCAGGTCGCTGACCAGAGCGGGGATCGACTTGGTGAGCGCCGGGTAGGGGCCGGGGGCCTCCCGCAGCACCTTCGCGGCGAGCTGGAAGCGGGTGGCGTCGGCGAGGAGGCGCGAGCTGGGTTCCAGACCGATGCGCAGGCCGTGGTCCTTCAGCAGCTGGCCCGCGAAGGCGTGGTACGTCGAGATGCGCGGCTCGCCGCCGCCCGTGCCGGCCTCGGCCGGGGAGGGGTCCGGGTCGGTGATGCCGGCCCGGGCGAGGGCCTTGCGCACGCGCTCCGACAGCTCCCCGGCGGCCTTGTTGGTGAAGGTCAGACCGAGGACCTGTTCGGGCGCGACCGCTCCGGTGCCGACGAGCCAGACGACGCGTGCGGCCATGACCGTGGTCTTGCCGGAGCCGGCGCCGGCGACGATGACCTGGGGGGCGGGCGGCGCTGTGACGCAGGCCATCTGTTCGGGCGTGAAGGGGATGCCGAGGAGCTCTTTGAGCTGCTCGGGGTCGGTGAGGACGGACGGACGCGCGGACACGTGAAGAGGCTAGCCGCCCCCGCTGACAGTCCCGGCCGGACCGGGCTGCGGCCGCCTGTGACGCTTCCCGCTCTCCTCCGCTCGCCGCCGGTCTGCCGGCCGGGGCCCGCTCACCCGTTCACCCGCTCACCCGCTCACCCGCTCACTCCACGGTCTGGCGCCCCTCCGGGCGGGCGCTGCACGAGCTGCGGAAGGAGCAGTGGTCGCAGTGCTTGCCCGCGGCGGGCGCGAACCGTTCGTCCAGGACCCGGCCGGCGGCGGTCGCGAGCAGGTCGCCGACCCACTCCCCGTCGAGCGGCTGCTGCGCCTGCACCTTGGGCACGACGTCGCCGCCGTCACGCTGGGCGGCGCCCTGGCGGAGCTGGACGAGCTCGGCGCCGCCGGCCGGGGGGCGCAGACCGTCGAAGACCGCGTCGACGGCGCCCTCGCGCACGGCGAGCTGGTACACGGCGAGCTGCGGGTGGCGTGCGACCTCGTCCTTCGTGGGCGCGGCCTTGCCGGTCTTGAAGTCGACGACGTACGCACGCCCCTGCGGGTCCGCCTCGACCCGGTCCATGGAGCCCCGGATCCGCACGGCGTACTCGCCCGCTTCGAGCGTGACGTCGAATTCGTGCTCCGTGGCCACGGCCGCCCGGCCACCGCGGTCGGTGGTGTGCCAGCGCAGGAAGCGCTCCAGGGCGGCGCGGGCGTTGTCCTTCTCCTGGCGGGACTTCCAGGGCGCGTCGAAGGCGAGGGCGTCCCAGACGGAGTCGAGGCGCTCCATCAGGACGGCCAGGTCGGCGGGGGTGCGCCCGGAGGCGACCTCGTCGGCGAGGACGTGGACGACGTTGCCGAAGCCCTGCGCGGCGGTGGAGGGGGCGTCGGCCTTGACCTCACGGCCCAGGAACCACTGGAGGGAGCAGGTGTTGGCGAGCTGCTCCAGGGCGCTGCCGGACAGGGCGACGGGCCGCTCCCGGTCGCGCAGCGGGACGCTGCTGCGGGTGGGCTCGTACAGGCCCCACCAGCGCTGCGGGTGCGCGGCGGGAACCAGCGGCCGGTCCTCGTCGTCGGTGAGCGCGGCGAGGCGGGCCAGGCGGCGGGCGGCGGCGTCGCGCAGCGCCGGTGGTGCCTGCGGATCGACGGTGGTGGCGCGCAGCTCGGCCACCAGCGCGGGGACGGCCAGGGGGCGGCGGGGGCGGCCGGTGACATCGCGCGGGGGGACGCCGAGCTCGGTGAGGAAGCGGGAGGGCTGGTCGCCGTCCTCGGCGGGAGCCTTCACGGCGGTGATGACGAGGCGGTCGCGGGCGCGGGTGGCGGCGACGTAGAAGAGCCTTCTCTCCTCGGCCAGGAGCGCGCCGGGGGTGAGGGGCTCGGCGAGGCCGTCGCGGCCGATCCGGTCGGCCTCCAGGAGGGATCCGCGGCGGCGCAGGTCGGGCCAGAGGCCCTCCTGGACCCCGGCGACGACGACGAGGGACCACTCCAGGCCCTTGGAGCGGTGGGCGGTCATGAGCCGGACGGCGTCCGTGCGGACGGCCCGGGTCGTCAACGTGTCGGCGGCGATGTCCTCCGCCTCCAGTTGTTCGAGGAAGTTCAGCGCGCCCCGGCCGCCGGTACGTTCCTCGGCGCGGGCGGCGGTGTCGAAGAGGGCGCAGACGGCATCGAGATCCCGGTCGGCGTTACGGCCCGCCGTGCCGCCGCGGCGGGCGTTGCGCTCCAGCCGCTGGGGCCAGGGGGTGCCGTCCCAGAGCGTCCAGAGGGCCTCTTCGGCAGTGCCGCCGCCCTGGAGCAGCTCGCGGGCCTTGCGCAGGAGCAGGCCGAGGCGCTGCGCGCCGCGGGCGTAGGCGGGATCGTGCGCGACGAGCCGCTCGGGCTCGGCGAGGGCGCGGGCGAGCAGGACGTCGGAGGGCGCGGGCACCTTGACGCCGGCGGCCCGCTCCTCGTCGCGCAGCGCCCGGCCGAGCCGCCGCAGATCGGCGGAGTCCATCCCCCCGAGCGGCGACACGAGCAACGCGAGAGCCGCCTCCACCCCGATCCACCCGGCGCCTCCGGCGGACTCGGCTGCGCCGGGCTCGGCGGGGTGGGGCAGCTCGGCGGACTCGGCTGCGCCGGGCTCGGGCAGCTCGGCCGGGGCTGCGCCCGGCTCGCCGGACTCGGCGGCATCAGCCGGGGCGGCTGGGGCGGGGTCGATCAGGCCGTCGCCTGCGGCGACATCCGCCGAGGCGGGCGCCCCGGCTGCGCCGGGCTCGGCCGAGTCTGCGACCGGACCGGCCACGTCGGCCGCGCCGCGCTGGGCGGCATGAGCCCGGGTGCCGGAGTCGGCGGGCAGGTCGGACACGGTGGCTGCCCCGGGCTTGGCCGAGGCTGCGGCGGCGTCTGCCGGGACGGCTGCGGCGGGCTTGGCCGCATCGGCCAGTTCGGCGGGCACGGTCGCGCCGGTCGGGGGGGAGGTGGCGGCCGCTGTGGCCGTGGTGCGCAGGGCCGTGAGGAGGGGGGTCACCGCCGGTTCGTGGCGGAGGGGGATGACCGCGGCGTCCGTCTCCGCCGGGACGCCCGCCGCGATCAGGGCGCGGCGCATCGCCGGAAGGGTGCGCCCGCCGGAGCGGACCAGGACGGCCATGTCCCGCCAGGGCACGCCGTCCTCCAGGTGGGCCCGCCGCAGGATGTCCGCGATGTTGTCCAGCTCCGCGCCCGCCGTCGGGTACGTGAACACCTCCACGCTGCCTCCCGGCCGGGTGGCGGCGAGGTCGCGGTGGGCTCGTACGGCCGCCGCGGGCAGGCGCGGCACCGGCATGCGGGCCGTGAGGAGCCGGGTGGCGGCCAGCAGGGCGGCGCCGGAGCGGCGGCCGACCGTCAGGGCCCGTACCCGCGCCCCCGGGAAGGACGACTCGAAGTCCAGGATGTTGTTGATGTCGGCGCCGCGGAAGGCGTAGATCGACTGGTCCGGGTCGCCGAAGGCGACAAGCGTGCCGCCCGGGCCGGTCAGCGCCCGCAGCAGCCGCAGCTGCGAGGCGTCGGTGTCCTGGTACTCGTCCACGAAGATCACGTCGTACGTGGCGGAGAGCGACGGGGTGCGCTCCGCCAGCAGCACCGCGCGGTGGACGAGCTCCGCGTAGTCCAGCGTGCCCTGCAGGTCCAGGACGTCCAGGTACTCGGAGAGGAAGGCCGCCGCCGCCTTCCAGTCCGGGCGGCCGATGCGCGTGGCGAAGTCGGCCAGGGCCTGCGGGCCGAGCCCGAGTTCCCGGGCGCGGGCGAGCACGGCCCGTACCTCGTCCGCGAAGCCGCGCGTGGTCAGCGCGGCCCGCAGGTCGTCCGGCCAGCGGATGGAGCCCAGCCGCCGCTGCCCCTCCAGGAGGGTGCGGACCATCACGTCCTGCTCCGGCCCGGACAGCAGCCGCAGCGGGTCGGTGAACAGGTCGGCGTCCTGGTGCGCGCGGACCAGTCCGTAGCAGAACGAGTGGAAGGTGGTGGCCTGCGGAGCCCGCGCGCCGCCGAGGCGCAGGGCCGCGCGGTCGCGGAGTTCCACCGCGGCCTTGCGGCTGAAGGTGAGGATGAGGATCCGGGCCGGGTCGGTGCCCGCCTCGACGCGGGCGGCGGCGGCCTCGACCAGCGTGGTCGTCTTTCCGGTGCCCGGTCCGGCCAGGACCAGCAAGGGCCCGGCGGTGTGGTCAACCACGGCCTGCTGCGCTGCGTCCAGAACAGGGGGCTCCACCCGCACCGGTCCGCCGCGTACGAGGCGGTACGCGTCAGGGGTCCGCGTACGCCGCCGCTCGGAGCGGCCGGAGGAAGAGGTGATCACGTGGAATGCCGGTCCTGGTGGGTCTGCGAGGTGTGCGGGTGGTGCGAGCGGTACGGATCGTGCGGGTGGTACGAGCGGTACGGATCGTACGGACGGTACGGATCGGGCCGCGTCGGCCGGAGCCGTACGGCAGGCCGCGCCCGGGGAGGCCGAGGCCGAAGAGGCAACGCTACGGCAACCCGACGCCCCTTCGCAGTTCCCCCAGGTCCCCCGTACGGGCCTTCGCACCGGCGCTCGACCGCCCGTTCAAGCCGCGCATGGCGGAAGCTGTCAGGTGTGAGCCTCGTCGCGCGCATCGCCCCCGCCGGGATCCCCGTCGCCCGCCCCGGACCCGTCCCAGCGCGCCCGCCGCATGTTCAGCCGCGGCTCGCCGCCGCCGGTCAGCCGCAGCGGAGTGGCCTCGGCCCGGTAGTGCGCCAGGGCGCGCGGCTCGCTGCCGGGCAGCGGTACGCCGTCCGCCCGCACCACGCGCCACCAGGGCACGGCGGCCCCGTACAGGGCCATGACACGGCCGACTTGGCGCGGTCCGCCTTCGCCGAGCCATTCGGCGACGTCCCCGTACGTCATCACCCGGCCGGGCGGAATGCGCTCGGCGACCTCCAGCACGCGCTCCGCGTAGGCGGGCAGTTCCTCACTCATTCAGGACATGGTGCAGCACGTCGGCCACCGGTCGACGGAAACCGGTGTTCCGCACCGGCGCGCACCCTGCTGCCCTCCCCGCCCGCCAGTCCGTGCCACCATCTTCCGGGCGGTGACTGGTGATACGTGATCAAGAAGAGACGGAAGTGACGACGAAGGAGCAGGGTGTGAGCCCTCCGGACGGCGCGGCCGCCGACGACGGCGCGCGCCCAGACGACGGCCCCGCCCCCCGCCCGGACGACGGCCCCGCCCAGCTCCCGGACCGTCGACGCCCAGACGGCGACGGCACAGGCAACGGCGCCGACGGCACGGGCCAGAGCACCGCCGACGGCACGGGCAACGGCGCCGCCGCCCAGGTGGAGGCCGACGAACCGCTCCTCGCCGCCCGCGTGCACCGGCCGTCCGACCTCGTACGCCTCCTCGTCGGCCTCCTCGGCATCGCCGTCGTGCTCGGCATCGCCGCCTTCGCCCACGGCACCACCGTGGGCCTGCAGTCCGACATCAGCAAGGGCACCGGCCAGGCGCCGGACCTGCTGATCAAGGTCGCCGCCCTGGTGTCCAGCATCGCCGTGCTGCTGCTTCCCGTCGCCTTCGCCATCGAGCGGCTGATCAAGCGTGACGGGCTGCGCATCGCCGACGGCGTGCTCGCCGCCGTCCTCGCGCACGGCGTGACCCTCGCGACCGACCTGTGGGTCTCCCAGGCGGCGCCGCAGACCATCCAGGAGGCCCTCACCCGCTCCACCGGCGCCGGCGGGCCCCTCACCGACCCGGTGCACGGCTACCTCGCGCCCGTCATCGCGTACATGACCGCCGTCGGGATGACCCGCAGACCGCGCTGGCGGGTCGCCCTCTGGGTGGTTCTGCTGCTCGACGCCTTCACCATGCTGGTCGGCGGCTACACCACTCCCTTCTCGATCATCCTGACCGTCCTCATCGGGTGGAGCGTCGCCTACGGCACTCTGTACGCCGTCGGTTCGCCCAACGTGCGCCCCACCGTGCAGACCCTCCTCGCCGGACTGCGCCGGGTCGGCTTCCAGCCGGTCGGCGCGCGGCGCGCCGAAGGTCCCGAGAGCCACGAGGCGCCCGAGGTCAGCGACCGGGGGCGGCGCTACTACGTCACCCTGGAGGACGGCCCACCGCTCGACGTCACCGTCGTCGACCGCGAGCAGCAGGCGCAGGGCTTCTTCTACCGGGTCTGGCGCCGGCTCACCCTGCGCGGGATCACCACCCGGCGCAGCCTGCAGTCCCTGCGCCAGGCGCTGGAGCAGGAGGCGCTCCTCGCGTACGCCGCCATCGCGGCCGGGGCCAACGCGCCGAAGCTGATCGCCACTTCCGAGCTCGGTCCGGACGCCGTGATGCTGGTGTACGAGCACCTGGGCGGCCGGACCCTGGACTCCCTGTCCGACGAGGAGATCACCGACCAGCTGACCCGCAACGCGTGGGAGCAGGTACGGGCCCTGCAGTCCCGCCGGATCGCGCACCGCCGCCTGACCGGGGACGCCCTGGTGGTGGATCGTTCCGGCAACGTCATCCTCACCGACCTGCGCGGCGGTGAGATCGCCGCGGGCGACCTCGTCCTGCGGATGGACATCGCGCAGCTGCTCACCACGCTCGGCCTGCGGGTCGGCGCGCAGCGGGCGGTGGCCTCGGCGGTGTCCGTGCTCGGGCCGGACGCGGTGGCGGACTGCCTGCCGCTGCTCCAGCCGATCGCGCTGAGCCGGTCCACGCGGGCGACGCTGCGCAAGCTGGCCCGGGAGCGGGCCGACCGGCAGCGGGAAGCCGTACTGGAGTCCTCGCGGTCGGCGAAGGCGGCTCCGGAAGGGGATCTCGCCGACGCGGGCGCGCCCGTGACCAGCGCCGCCACGGCCGCCGACCGCAAGGCCGAGAAGAAGGCACTGGACGACGCCCTGGAGGGGGCCCGCGAGGAGGATCTGCTGAGCCAGATCCGCCAGCAGGTGCTGCTGATCCGCCCGCAGGCGCCGGTGGAACCGGCCCGGCTGGAGCGGATCCGGCCGCGCACGCTCGTCTCCTTCATCGCGGGCGCGTTCGGCGCGTACTTCCTGCTCACGCAGCTCGCCCACGTGGACTTCGGGACGATCATCGCCGAGGCCCAGTGGGGCTGGGTCGGCGCGGCCCTGGCCTTCTCGGCGCTCAGCTACTTCGCGGCGGCGATGAGCCTGCTCGGCTTCGTACCGGAGCGGGTGCCCTTCATGCGGACCGTCTGCGCGCAGGTGGCCGGCTCCTTCGTGAAGCTGGTCGCTCCGGCGGCGGTCGGCGGTGTCGCGCTGAACACGCGGTTCCTCCAGCGGGCCGGGGTCCGGCCGGGGCTCGCGGTCGCGAGCGTCGGCGCCTCCCAGCTGTTCGGGCTGGCCAGCCACATCCTGCTGCTGCTCTCCTTCGGCTATCTGACCGGAACCGAGAAGACCCCGGAGATGACCCCGTCCAGGACGGTCATCGCCGGTCTGCTGACGGTGGCGGTGCTGGTGCTGGTGGTGACGGCCGTCCCGTTCATGCGGAAGTTCGTGGTGACGCGGGTACGGGCCCTGTTCGCGGGCGTCGTGCCGCGCATGCTGGACGTGCTCCAGCGACCGCAGAAGCTGGTGACCGGCATCGGCGGGATGCTGCTGCTGACGGGCTGCTTCGTGATGTGCCTGGACGCCTCGATCCGGGCCTTCGGGGGCGGCGAGGCCATCAGCTACGCGAGCATCGCGGTGGTGTTCCTCGCGGGCAACGCGCTGGGGTCGGCGGCGCCGACGCCGGGCGGCATGGGCGCGGTGGAGACCACCCTGACCCTGGGCCTGATCGCGGCCGGCCTGGAGAAGGAGGTCGCGATCTCGGCGGTGCTGCTGTTCCGCCTGATGACGTTCTGGCTGCCGGTGCTGCCGGGCTGGATCTCGTTCAACTTCCTGACGCGCAAGGAAGCCATCTAACGATCCGGAACGAGGCGGGCCCCCGGCCGGGCGCGGCCATCCGCCCCGGTGTTGCGGAGCGGGGCTCAGGCCGACAAGATCCGAAAGACCCGCCCTAGCTAGGCGTTCTGCTGCTCCCACTGGGCGGCGAACATCTCCCCCAGCAGCGCGGCGCAGCGGGCCTGCGCCGGGGAGATGTCCCCCGGGAGGCCGACAGGGGCCCGCCCACCGGCCGGCGCGGCGGCGGGCGGCTCGGCCGGGACCGATTCGTCGAAGTCCGGCTCCGGGAAGCCGGCCGCACGCTCCGCCGCCTCCATCGCCAGCACGTGGACGAAGTACGCGTGCGCCAGCCGCTCCACCCGCGGATCCTGCGGCGCCACGCCCGCCAGCGCCTCCATCTCCAGGTCCAGCCGTTCCTGCTCGGCCCGCAGTCGCGGGTGCAGCGCCAGCACGTGATCGCCGAAGCCCTCGTGCGCGGCCGTCTCCGTGCCCGGCGCCGTGTGCGTGCCCGGCAGTGACACGTGCTGGGTGCCCAGTACGGAGTCCAGCGCGCGCCGCCCCGGCGCGCCCGGTGCCAGCGCCTGCGCCGCCTCCGGGGGGAGCAGCCGCAGGTCACCGCCCGCTTCCCGCAGCCGCCGCACCGCGTTGCGCCGTGCCCGTACCTCGGCCTCCTGCCGCACCAGCGAGGCCTCCAGCTCCGCGAGCAGCGCCCCGCGGTCGCCCTTGCCCGCGAGCGCCTCCCCCAGGTCCCGCGTCCTCATCCCCAGTTCCGCCATCCGCCGTACCCACAGGATCCGCACGATGTCGTCGTACGCGTAGCGCCTGTGCCCGTCCGGGCCCCGCTCGGGCTCGGGCAGCAGTCCGGCCTCGTGGTAGTGGCGAAGGGTGCGCGCAGTGGTTCCGGTCAGTGCGGCCGCCGCCCCGGTCGTGACGAATCGCTCGTTCATGAGACCAGGTGAACACGTGACGCCGCCGGACGCGCGACACCCGTTCGGGTCATCGCGCGGGCGGCCCGGTCCGACCGCCCACAGGATGGGACGCATGCCGAGAAACGCACTGCGGGTCACCGCTGCCGCC
Source organism: Streptomyces sp. NPDC003034 (assembly GCF_053591375.1). Lineage (NCBI taxonomy): Bacteria > Bacillati > Actinomycetota > Actinomycetes > Kitasatosporales > Streptomycetaceae > Streptomyces > Streptomyces sp. NPDC003034. The sequence goes on along the minus strand of NZ_JBSFTS010000023.1, from coordinate 7,432 downwards.
GCACTCGCCGCCGCGCTGCTCACCACGAGCGCCTGTACGGACGAAGGCGGCGGGAAGGAGCCGAAGGCGGGCGAGTCCGACAGGGTCAAGCCGCTCAAGTGGCGCGAGTGCCCGGCGCCCACGCCCCTGGAGGGCGGCGGACAAGCCCCCGGCAAGGACTGGCAGTGCGCCACCCTCGACGTCCCGCTCGACTACGCGAAGCCGGAGGGCGAGACCCTCCCGCTCGGCCTGATCCGCGCGAAGGCCCGCGACCAGGACGCGCGCATCGGATCCCTCGTCTTCAACTTCGGCGGCCCCGGCGGTTCCGGCGTGACCACCCTGCCCGGCGCCGCCAAGGAGTACGAGGCCCTGCGCGCCCGGTACGACCTGGTGAGCTTCGATCCCCGCGGGGTGGGCCGCAGCGCGCCCGTGCGCTGCGAGAGCGACAAGGAGCTCGACGCGTACTACGCGCAGGACGCGACCCCGGCGACCCCGGAGCAGGAGAAGGCGTTCCTGGAGAACATCAAGGACTACCACCAGGCCTGCCGCCGGAACTCCGGCAAGCTCCTCCCCCACGTCGGCACCTCCAATGCGGCCCGCGACCTCGACCGCGTCCGCCAGGCCCTGGGCGACGAGAAGCTGCACTACTTCGGGATCTCCTACGGCACCGAACTCGGCGGGGTCTACGCCCACCTCTTCCCGAAGAACGTCGGCCGGGCCGTCTTCGACGCCGTCGTGGACCCCACCAAGAACGCCGAGCAGGGCGCCCTCGGCCAGGCCAAGGGCTTCCAGCTCGCACTCGGCAACTTCGCCGAGGACTGCGTGGAGCGGGGTGACGCCTGCCAGCTCCAGGGCAGTACCCCCAAGGAGATCGAGGCGAACGTGATCAGCCTCCAGAAGCAGCTGGCCGCGAAACCCATCGCCGGTATCGGGCCCCGGCAGCTCACCGAGACCGCCGCGACCAACGGCATCGCGCAGGCGCTGTACTCGCAGGAGCTGTGGCCGCTGCTGGAGCAGGGGCTCGACGAGGCGGAGGGCGGCCAGGGGCAGCTGCTGCTGGCTTTGTCCGACGCGCTCAACGGCCGGGACCGCAACGGCCGGTACAGCAACATCGGCGCCGCCAACACGGCCATCAACTGCGCCGACTCCAAGGAGCGTTACACCCTGCGGGAGACCAAGTCGAGGCTGGGCGCCTTCCGTTCGGCCTCGCCCGTCTTCGGGGAGTTCCTCGGCTGGGCGATGATGAGCTGCACCGACTGGCCGGTCCCGGGCCAGTGGGAGACCCCCGACGTGTCCGCCCCGGGAGCCGCCCCGATCGTGGTGATCGGCAATACGGGCGACCCGGCGACCCCGTACGAGGGCGCGCGCAGGATGGTGGAGCGGCTCGGCCCCGGCGTCGGCGTGGAGCTCACGTACCGTGGCGAGGGGCACGGCGCCTACAACAGCGGGGACCCGTGCGTGCAGCAGGCGGTGAACGGCTACCTGCTGGACGGGAAGGTGCCCGGCGGCGGCACGGTCTGTACCGCAACGTGACCCCGCCGCCACCGCGGGCCATGCGAAAGGGGCCGTACCGCTCGCGCGGTACGGCCCCTTCGGTTCGCTGCCCGGTGCCGGCTAGTAGACCGGCTTGCCGGGCTCGATCTGGTGGACCCAGCCGATCACGCCGCCGCCGAGGTGCACCGCGTCGGAGAAGCCCGCGGACTTCAGGACCGCCAGGACTTCCGCACTGCGGACACCCGTCTTGCAGTGCAAGACGATCCGCTTGTCCTGCGGGAGGTCCTGGAGGGCGGTACCCATCAGGAACTCCCCCTTCGGGATCAGCTTCGCGCCGGGGATCGAGACGATCTCGTACTCGTTGATCTCGCGGACGTCGATGATCTCGATCTTCTCGCCTTCGTCGATCCACTCCTTGAGCTGCTTGGGAGTGATCGTCGAACCGGCCGCCGCCTCCTGGGCCTCCTCCGACACGACGCCGCAGAAGGCCTCATAGTCGATGAGCTCGGTGACGGTCGCGTTCGGACCGCAGACCGCGCAGTCGGGGTCCTTGCGGACCTTGACCTGGCGGTACTGCATCTCCAGGGCGTCGTAGATCATCAAGCGGCCGACCAGCGGCTCGCCGACGCCGGTGAGGACCTTGATGGCCTCGGTGACCTGGATGGACCCGATGGACGCGCACAGCACGCCCAGCACGCCGCCCTCGGCGCAGCTCGGGACCATGCCCGGCGGCGGGGGCTCCGGGTAGAGGCAGCGGTAGCACGGGCCGTGCTCGGACCAGAAGACCGAGGCCTGGCCGTCGAAGCGGTAGATCGAGCCCCACACGTACGGCTTGTTCAGCAGCACGCAGGCGTCGTTGACCAGGTAGCGCGTGGCGAAGTTGTCCGTGCCGTCGACGATGAGGTCGTACTGGCTGAAGATCTCCATCACGTTCTCGGCCTCAAGCCGCTCTTCGTGAAGGACCACGTTCACGTACGGGTTGATGCCCAGCACGCTGTCGCGGGCCGACTCGGCCTTGGAACGGCCGATGTCCGCCTGGCTGTGGATGATCTGGCGCTGCAGGTTCGACTCGTCCACCTCGTCGAACTCCACGATGCCGAGCGTGCCGACACCGGCCGCGGCCAGGTACATGAGGGCGGGCGAGCCGAGGCCGCCCGCGCCCACGGCCAGCACCTTGGCGTTCTTCAGGCGCTTCTGGCCGTCCATCCCGACATCCGGGATGATCAGGTGGCGGGAGTACCGACGGACCTCGTCAACGGTGAGCTCAGCAGCTGGCTCGACCAGGGGTGGCAGCGACACGGGGACTCCGTAATGGTGACGTCTCAAACGGTGGTTCTCCGCGTAACACTGCCACGCCCCTCTTCATTCCGAGACACCCGGTCCGATGCGCGAGACGATTTCGTCCCAGTAGCCGGGCATCGACGCCCACGGGTCGCGGTCCCCGGCCCCCAGCCGGTCCGTGAACCAGATGGTGCCGGCGCCCTGCCAGCGGGCGATCCGGACCGCTTCCTCCAGGTGCGTGCGCGGCACTCCGTGGACGAGGTGGCAGAACCGCCGCGCCGGATGATCGGCCGTCCATTCCGCCACCTGTGACCAACGGTAGTCGGCCCAGGCCCCGGAGAAGGTGACCAGCTGGTCGGCGGTCTCGGCGTAGCCCTCGTACGGGTGGGTGCCGTGGCCGAGGACGATCCGCAGGCCCTCGCCGAGGCCGCGCAGGGTCTCCACCACCCGCCGCACCGCGGGCAGGTCCGCCCGGTCGGCCGGGGCGTCGGCGAGGTAGAAGCCGCCCACCCCGTACCAGTCGCGGAAGCGGTGGGCGTCGGATACCAGTTCACCGAATGAGCGGGCGCCGTCTCGCATCGCGAGATGCCCGAGCACGGTGCCGCCCGTGGCCCGCAGCCTCGCGGCGGCCTCCGTGCAGTGCGGGTCCGGCCGCCCGCCGGGGCCGTCCGTGACATTGAGCACGGCCCAGTGCAGCGGGGTGCCGGGGCGGGTCAGCTCGGCCCATTCGACGGGCGCGAGCAGCGGATGCGCGTAGCCCGGGATGCCGAGGCCGAGACGGTCGGCCTCCGTGGCCGCCGAGACCTCCGGCGGGGTGGTCAGATACGACACGCCGCCTCCATCCAGATGTCCGCGAGGGATTCCTCCAGGTTGATGCGGGGCCGCCAGCCGAGCCGGTCCCGGGCGGTGCGGACGTCGGCCTGCTGCCAGGCTCCGCAGCCGTCTGGGTAGGGGTACGGCTGCGGGCCCGCGGCGGCGATCTGTTCGGCCGTGGCCTCGGCGCGGGGCGAGCCGATGGCGGCGAGGCCTGGCGGGCGGCCCGGGTGCCCGTGCGGCTGCTGGGGCAGGTCGAGCTCGTGCAGGGAGCCCCCGTACCCGGCGACGCGGGCCAGCACGGCGGCGGCCTCCCGCAGCCGGACGGCGCGGCCGGTGCCGATGTTGACGACTCCCTGGGCGGCGGAGAGGGATGCGGCGTGCACGGCCCGCGCCACGTCCCGTACGTCCACGAAGTCCCGCTGGACGCCGAGCCCGCTGAGCTTGAGCTCGCCGTCCCCGGACTGCATCGCGCGGCGCATGGCCTCGGCGAGCCGGCCGAGGGGGGATCCGGCGGGCGTGCCGGGGCCGACGGGCGAGAAGATCCGCAGCACGACGGCGTCCAGCCCCGAGCCGAGCACGAGCTCGGTGGCGGCCAGCTTGCTGACTCCGTACGGCCCGCCCGGTCTCGGCACGGCGTCCTCGGCCGTCGACGATCCGGGCTGGCTGGGCCCGTACTCCGCGGCGCAGCCGAGCTGGACCAGCCGGGCGCCGCAGCCGCTGCGGCGCAGGGATTCGCAGATGGTGGCCACGGCGACCGTGTTGTGCCGGGTGAGCTCCCGGGCCCCGCCCCGGGTGGCGCCGGCGCAGTTGATGACGACGCCCGGATGGACGGCGTCCAGGAACCGGGTGAGCGCGCCGGGACTGCCGGTGGCGAGGTCGAAGCGGACGTCGGCGTCGTCACCGCGGCCGAGCGCCGTGAGCTGGACGGCGGGGTCCGCGAGCAGGCGGTCGGCGACGTAGCGGCCGAGGTAGCCGTTGGCTCCGATCAGCAGCACCCTCATCGCGTGGCCCCTCGGTCGGTTGGCTGGCCGGTCATGTCCTGTTTCTCCTTGTGGGTGAGTGGATGGGGCGGGGTACGGTGCGGCGCCGCGGACACGGCTCCGCGCGAAGCGGGCGGGAGCCGGCCGGCGTTTCAGGGCCGCGCGTGCGCGCAGGCGCGCGACAGCGCGAGGACGGCGTGTACGAGCAGTCCCGCCGCGGTGGCCAGGACCACCGCCGGGATGGGGACCAGGGCGAGGGCCAGGGCCGCGGCGGCGGGCCCGCGCCGGGCGCCGTGCCGCAGCAGCAGCCGGGTCAGGAACAGCACCACGGCGAGCGGTACGGCCACCGCGAGCGGCGCTCCGGCGACGGCCGTGGCCCCCGCGGCGCAGGCGGTGAACAGGGCGGTGGCCCCGAGCAGCAGCGGCCGGGCCCGCTCCGCGAAGTCCGTGAGCGCCCGGCTCCGGGCGAGCCCGCGCCGCGCCCGGGCGGCGAAGGCGGCCGCGACCAGGTGCCCGGGGGCCACGGCCAGCGCGAGGCCGGTCCCGAGGGTGGCTCCGTGCCGGTGGACGGCCCAGCCGACGGCGGCCGCGGCGAGCAGGTGCACGAGCCAGGGGAAGCGGCGTGCGGCGGCTCGCCCGGGCCACACCAGGGCGGCGACGGTGACGAGCGCGGCGAGCGCCCCCGCGTACGGGATCCCGGCGGCCTCCGCGCCGCACGCGAGGGCTCCGGGCAGCAGCGCGTAGCCGAAGCCGCGCAGGGCGCGGCGGCCGGAGCCCGCGTCCCCTGGCAGCAGCCCGCCGTCGGGCGGGACGGCCGGGGCTTCCCCGCGGGGGGTCCGCGCGTAGAGCTCCTCGGCGAGGGAGAAGACGTCCCGGTGCCTGAACCGCGCGGCCGTGCGGTCGGTGAGGCCGTGCGCCTCCAGCCCGGCGGCGATCTCCAGCGGGTCCACGGCGCGGGCGCACAGGTCCCGGTGGCGGTGGAGCAGTGCCTTGACGGGATCCCCGCCGGCTCGGCGGCGGAGCCCGGCGGGTGCGGCGGGCCCCGCAGGTACGGCGGGCCCCGCAGACAGGGCGGCTGGGGCGCTGGCCGCGGGAGCGGTGGCGCCAGCCGCCGGGGCGGCCTCGTCGACGGTCATACCGATGCCTCCGAGGTGGGGACGGGGGCCCAGGTGGGAGTGGTCCAGTGGCCGGGGACGCGGGCCTCCGCGGGCCGGGCGAAGGGGACCTCCCCCTCGGGCCGGGCGGAGCCGCGGGCGAGCAGTTGGAGGTAGATCTCCCGGAAGGCGGCGATGTTCTGCTCGACGGTGAAGAGCTCCAGGGCCCGCGCCCGGGCGGCGGCTCCGAGGCGCTGCGCGCGTTCGGGGTCGCGCAGCAGCGACAGGCACGCCTCGGCCAGCGCCCTCGGATTGCGGGGCGGGACGACCAGCCCGGTGCCGCCGATGACCTCGCACACCGCGCCGACGTCGGTGGAGACGGTGGCCCGGCCGCAGAACATCGCCTCGGCCAGGGTGAGCGGGAAGCCCTCGATCACGGAGGACAGCACGACGATCCGCCCGGCGCCGTAGGCCTCGGCCGGGGACGGGGCCTCGGGTCCGCCGATCTCCTCGAAGGTGACCGGGTTCTCCCCGGCGGTGACGGCGTCGGCGGCCTCGTCCGGGAAGAGCTGCGCGGCCAGGGAGCGGCAGTCGGCGAGGTAGCGCGGCTCGGCTCCCTTGGCGAAGATCCGCAGCCGCGTCTGCGGTGCGGCCCTGCGGACCTCGGCGAAGGCGTGCAGCAGGGCGATGAGGTCCTTGGCGGGCTCTATCCGGCCGGCCCACACCAGGGTGTCGGGGTCCCCGCATTCCCCGGCCTCCCCGACGGTGGCGAATCGGTCCGCCTCCATCCCGGGGTGGACGGTCCGGATCCGCTCCCGCGCGGCCCCGCACCGCTCCTGCCAGCGCCGGGCGTGCGCGTTCCCGGGGGTCAGGAGGTCGGCCCGGTCGTAGGTCTCGCCGGCCAGCCGGTGGTGGAAGGCCGCGAGCAGGGCCCGTACGGCGGGCCGCACGGGCCCCTCCTGCCCTACGTCCTGGCCGGCGAGGTAGTGCGCCCGCAGCCGCACCCCGTACTCGGTGACCAGCAGCGGCACCCCGAAGAAGCGTTTGGCCAGCAGTCCGGGGAGCGCCGCCGCCCCGCCCGCCGCGGCGTGGCAGACGTCGGCCCCGCCGAGCTCCTCGTACCAGTCGAGGGACAGCGGGCGCAGCAGGCGCTCCAGCCCGTCCACGCAGTGCAGCAGGTCCGCCACCCGCGCGGCCTGTACGGTGCGGCCCGCGCCCGGCGCCCGACAGGCTGACTCCAGCACCCGGACGGCGGTCTCCGACCGCAGCGCCGCGGGCAACCCGCCGCGCCCCGAGGCCAGTTCGGCCAGGCCGTAGAGTCCGTCGGCGAACGGCCCGGCCTCGTCCGCGCAGATACCCCGGACCAGTTCGCCGAAGCAGGCGGCGAACCGCCGCCGCTCCCGCCGTGAGTAGGTCCTCCCGTCGTCCGCCGGGGCCCACAGCGACGCCGTGCGGACCCGGGTGACGTGGTCGGGCAGCGGGACCCGTACGCGCTCTTGCTCGGCGCTGAGGCTCAGCGCGTACAGCTCGAACTCGTGCTGCGGGAGCCCGCGCACGAGCCGGTCGCACCACAGCCTCGCCTCGCCCGCCGCATACGGATAACCACCTTCCGTGACCAGTCCGATCCGCACGAGTGGCACCCCCGATCTCCCGTTCAGGCGGTCGCCGTAGGTCCGGTGACCCGCCGCGGAAGAACTCAAGCGGATATGCCGAAGGTGCGACGGACGGTTGGTTCCCTGCCCGTGCGCCCTGTCGCCCTGGGAAAGGCGGTGCGCCGGCCCGTAAAAT